>CAYOQO010000005.1:59786-82819 GCA_964406135.1 uncultured Pseudomonadota bacterium
GGTTGTTTTTCTAAAATTTGAAGATGATTGTTACAAAAATCTGTGAGTTGCATTTAATATCGACCATAAATTTTATACTGTTCAACTTCTTGAAATCCAAATTTTTTAAAAATGTTAAAACCCATTTTTGATGCAAGTAGCGCCACATAGTCACAACCTAAATTTTGCGCCACCTGAATCATATGATTGGTCAATACTGTGCATACACCACATTTTCGAACTTCAGGAATAGTCGACATCCAATGAAATGTTGCAGTATCACCATGAATAATCATCAATCGTCCTGCAATTGGCACATTATTTTGATACACTAAATACATTCGATAAGAATTTTCAGGCAACTGAGCATCAAGATACTTTAAAAATTGTTCTAATTGACCATCATGCACAAATAAAAATGATTTACGAATAACCGAAATCCAATCTTGAGTCATTTCTTGATCTGCAAACGTGCAATATTTTATTTCAAAATTATGTGAAACATCGCAAGCAACAAAATCTGAAATTGGCAACATCATGCCATGAAAAATGCCTGCATATTTTAAATCTGTTTTTTCTAAAATTGCCGCAGTTGCTTCATCCTGCACAGGAATTAACCACGTCACAGGTTTTTGAAATGCTTGTTGAAGATTTACAATTTCAGATTCATCTGGTGCTTGATCATAAAAAATTCGATTCGTGCTTAAAATATTTGCTTGACTATCAATCACACTGCAATGTTCTGTTTGAAATACAGGATGTAGCCCAATTTCAGGATTGCAATACATAATTAATTTGAAAAAATAGAACCAATTTATCATACAAAATCCTACATCATACAAATATTTTTTGATCTACATAATTTTATTTAAATATTATACTTCATTCATCAAATTCTATACATACTTTTTGCACAAAAAAAGCCCCAGAATTTTCTGAGGCTTTTTTATTTTTAAATTTAAAATTATCGTGCTTTAGAATCTGCAAAATCAAGACGAATTTTTCCAGTTTCGCGATCAACTTCCATCACGCGAACTTGAATTTCTCCACCAAGTGGGAAATATTTATCAGGATCTTCTTGTTTTTCACGAGAAATTTTTGAAATGTGCAAGAGTCCAGCTTTACCCGGTGCAATATCAATAAACAATCCAAAATCAGACAAACGAGCAATTGTTCCTGTCAAAACGACACCTGTTTCCAATTGATCTGCTAAAATTTTGACCCAAGCAACAGCTTGATCAATGTTTGATCCAGGTGCACCAAAAATATTGACTTCTGAACCATCAATATCAATGGTTGTTCCGGTTTTTTCAATAATTTCTTTGATAATTTTTCCACCAGAACCAATAACAGCTCCAGCTTTATTTGGATCAATTTGAATTGAAATCATTTTTGGAACAAGCGGTGAAAGTTCTGCGTTTGGTTTATCCATAACTTTGCCCATTTCATCCAAGATGAAAAGACGAGCTTGTTTTGCTTGTGCTAATGCTTTTTCAAATACTTGACGTGGAAGTCCACCTTTGTATTTAATATCCATTTGAATTGCAGTGATTCCGAAGCGTGTACCAGCAACTTTAAAATCCATTAAACCTAATGCATCTTCAAAGCCCGTAATGTCAGTAATCGCTTGAAATTGTCCTGAAGTATCAGACAACAACCCCATTGCAATACCTGCAACCATGTTTGAAATTGGCACACCAGCATCCATTAATGCCATGGTTGTTCCACAAACTGTTGCCATTGAGCTTGAACCGTTTGATTCTAAAATATCTGAGATCACACGAATTGTGTACGGAAAATCTTTTTTATCAGGAAGCACACGTTTAATTGCTGATGCTGCCAAATGACCATGTCCAATTTCTCGACGTCCTGGTCCGCGCATCGGTTTTACTTCACCAACAGAAAATGGTGGAAAATTATAATGCAACATGAATGAAATATCGAGTGGTTCCAATTCAAGCAAATCATCAACTCGTTGTGCATCTTTGCCACTTCCAAGAGTTGCACTGACCAATGCTTGTGTTTGACCACGTTGGAAAAATGCTGAACCATGAACGAGTGGCATTAAACGAACTTCTGTTGAAATTGGACGAACATCAGTAAATGATCGACCATCAACACGAGATTTACGTTGTAAAATTTCAACACTAACTGCATCATTTAAAGCTGAATCAAAAAGATAATCTAACTTTTGAGCATCTTCTGTTTTTTCAACAATTTTATCACCAACATGTTCTGCATAGAATGCAACTTTTAATCGTTTCATTGCATCTTTGCGTGCTTGTTTTTCTGCACCATGTTGAAAAATTTCATCAATGCGTGATGATGTGAAAAAAGATGTCAATGTTGCATGCCATGATGTCCAATCAAATGTTGATTCTGCAGGAGTTGCTTTTGCAACTGCAACTTCTTTGCAAATTTCTTCTTGCCATGCAACCTGTTCTTTGATTGCCTCATGTGCTGTAAATAATGCATCAATAAATTCATCTTCTGACAAATGTGCACTGCTTCCTTCAACCATGCATAAACCTTCTTTGGTTCCTGCAACAACTAACGCAATGTCTGAAATTTCTTGCTGATCTTTTGTTGGATTCATAATCCAAGCGCCGTCAATACGACCAACTTGAACTGCGCCAACAGGACCTGCAAAAGGAATTTTTGAAATGCAGAGTGCAAGAGATGATGACAAAACTGCTAACGGAACAGGTAATGCATCTTTATCTAAAGAATAGACTGTTGAAAGAACTTGTACTTCATTGAAGAAATAATCAGGAAATAAAGGACGAATAGTACGGTCAATTAATCGACTTGTCAAAATTTCATGATCTGATGAACGACCTTCTCTTTTAAGATATCCACCTGGAATTCTTCCTGATGCAGAAAAATATTCTCGATAATCAACCGATAACGGTAAAAAACCTGGAAAACTTTTAGTGTCTGCCATCACAGCTGTTGATAAAATAACGGTATCTTTATGGTGTAACCATACAGCTCCGTCAGCTTGACCAGCAAATTTGCCAATCGTAACTTCGTACCCTAAGGTTTTTAACTTAAAAGTTTTGACCATACGTAAAGTCTTTCTATTTTCGAATTATTTTCTGATACCAAGACGTTTAATAACATCTTTATATTCAGCTTCGCTGATTTTTTGTAAATAAATTAATAATTGTTTGCGATTGTTAACAAGTTGCATTAAGCCGCGCTGTGTACTGAAATCTTTTTTATTGATTTCCATATGTTTTTGCAAGCCTGCAATGCGTGTTGTTAAAAGAGCAATTTGAACTGCAGTTGAACCAGTATTTTTTGGATCTGAACCAAATTCTGCTATGAGTTTTGCTTTTTCTGCTTTTGTGATCATATAAACCTTATATCCACAATAAATTTTTTGAAATATGCTATACCTTCAATTTTGTACTCAAACCTTTTGGTAGGCGCGAGCGGGATTGAACCGCTGACCCCTGCTACGTCAAAGCAGTGCTCTACCACTGAGCTACGCGCCTGCCATAAATTCATTTACAAACTTCTCCCAAATACTTTTCTCTAAATGACAGAATGCCTGTACCTGCTGGAATTAATTTACCGACTATAATGTTTTCTTTCAAGCCATATAAATTATCAACCATGCCAGAAACTGCTGCTTCTGCAAGAATTCGAGTTGTTTCTTGGAATGATGCTGCAGAGAATACACTTTCAGTACCCAATGACGCCATCGTAATTCCCATCAACACTGGACGTGCTACTGCCGGAGTTTTACCTTCTGATTTTAATGCAGCGTTCACTGCTTTAAAGTGAACTTTATCAACAAGATCACCAATCAAGAAGTCTGAATCACCAGGAGATGCTACACGTACTTTGCGAAGCATCTGTTTTGCAATCACTTCAATATGACGATCGTCAATATCAACACCTTGTAAACGATAGATTTCTTGAATCTGATTTACAATGTATGTTTGCAACACATCAATACCCATAATGCGAAGTACATCTTGTAAAACTGGAACACCGTTCGTGAGCAAATCTCCAGCTTTAACGCGTTCACCATCCGCAACAATCAACTGACGATCACGAGGTACCAGATAGTTGAATGAATTTTCACCAGCAACAACGCTTACTTTGCGATGTCCGCGATGAAGACCACCAAATACTACCTCACCATCAATGTCTGCAATAATTGCTGCATCTTTGGTAATACGTGCTTCAAAAATTTCTGATACGCGCGGCAAACCACCGGTAATATCACGAGTTTTTGAAACTTCTTTTGGAATTTTTACTAAAATATCACCAACAGCAACATCTTGTTTATCAGTAACCAATAAATATGAACCATGCGGTAAATAATATTGAATACGATCATCAGCATTACTGCTAATTGCCAATGCTGGCTGATATTTGTCTGATTTATATTCTAAAATATAACGGAATGTTTTTTGTGCAACTTCATCATATTTTTCTTGGCTTGTAATGTTATTGATCAAATCAATAAATTCTACATGACCAGTTTTTTCACTAATGATCACATCATTGTGCGGATCAATAGTTGCAAGTTCAGTGTCTGCAGTAACTTGTTGTCCTGGTTTAACCAAGATTGTTGCACCGTACGGAACTTGAATCTCTTGAAGTTCGCGACCATTACTTGAAAATATTCTCACGTAACCTTTTCGGCTCACAACAATATCTTTTCCTTCACGATCAGTCACTGTTCGAATATCAAAGAATTCAACACGACCTGCAGCTTTTGCCATGTATGAAGTTTGTTCAGCAAGACTTGCAGTACCCCCGATGTGGAAGGTTCTCATCGTCAACTGAGTTCCAGGTTCACCAATCGATTGCGCAGCAATAACACCGATCGCAACACCATTTTCAACCAAGTTGCCAGTTGCCAAGTCCATACCATAACATTGTGCACACACACCACGTTTTGCTTGGCATGATAAAACTGAACGAACTAAAGCTTGCGTGATATACGCATCTTTAATTGACGCAAGTTCAACACGAGTGATCAATTGACCACGCTTGAGTAAAACTTCACCAGTTAAACCATCTTTTAAATCTGCAACAAGAACACGACCATATAAACGTTTAAGCAACGGAGCAATAATTTTACCTGATTCTTTCAAATCTTGTAAAACAAAATGTCCTAATGTTCCACAATCGTCTAAAGTCACCACAACATCTTGAGCAACGTCAACTAAACGACGAGTCAAATAACCAGAGTTTGCAGTTTTTAATGCTGTATCGGCTTGACCTTTACGAGCACCGTGTGTTGAAATAAAGTATTCAAATACGTTCAAACCATTTTTAAAGTTACTTTTAACCGGAGTTTCAATAACTTCACCAGACGGTTTTGACATCAAACCTCTCATAGCCACGAGCTGTTTAATTTGCTCTCTGGTACCACGAGCTCCTGAGTCAATCGACATGAAAATAGGATTAAACCATTTAAATGATTGATCAGTATTTTCAAAAGCTTGATGATCATATTCTTCAAACTGTTGATACATATCACGAGCGATTGCAGAACTTGTATGCTGCCAAATACTTACAACTTTGTTTTCGCGTTCACCATTCGTAATTGCACCACTGACAAAAGAATTTTCAATTTTTGCAATTTTCTTTTCAGCATCTGCAATTGCAGGTTTTTTGCTTTTTGGTTCGATAAGTCCTTCCATTGGGAATGAAATACCACCAAGTGTTGCATATTTAAAACCAAGTTCTTTAATTTTTTCTAAAAATTGCACAGTACGTTCAGCACCTGATTTGAAATACACATGCTCAACAACTTTTGCAACATCACTTTTACGAAGTAATTTATTTAAATATGAAAAATCTGAACCATCAGGCATCACATCATACAACAATGCACGACCAACCGTTGTATCAACCAATTCACCGGTTTTGATACGAAGTTTAATGATTGCATGCAAATCAATTGCACCTGCTTCATATGCAGCAATAACTTCTTTTTCATTTGAAAAAATAGTGTTACTACCACGAGCAAATTTACGCATTTTTGTCATGTAGTGAAGACCAATAATCATTTCCTGTGATGGAAGTGAAATTGGATTACCGTTTGAAGGCGCAAGTAAATTACGAGTTGCCAACACCAAACGTTCTGACTCTTTTTGTGCTTTACAGCTTAATGGTAAATGAACCGACATAGTATCACCGTCAAAGTCCGCGTTAAACGCAGCACACACGAGCGGATGAATTTTAATCGCTTTACCATTCACCAATATTGGATAAAAAGCTTGAATACCTAAACGGTGCAATGTTGGTGCACGGTTTAAAAGTACAACTTTACCTTTTACCACTCGATCTAAAGCATCCCAAACATCAGTTGTTGCCTCTTCAACCATTTTTTTTGCAATACGCAAGTTTGATGCGATATTACAACGTAACAGTTCCGCATACACATGAGATTTGAAAAGTTCAAGTGCCATAACTTTTGGAAGACCACATTGATTCATTTTCAATTCTGGATCAACTACGATCACAGAACGAGCTGAATAATCAACACGTTTACCAAGCAAGTTTTGACGGAACCGACCTTGTTTACCACGAAGCATTTCACTCAGTGATTTTAATGGACGTTTATTTGAACCGCGAACCGGCTGACCACGACGACCATTGTCAATCAATGAATCAACAGATTCTTGCAGCATTCTTTTTTCATTTTTAATGATAACGTCAGGAGCTTCAATTTCCAGCAAACGCTGCAAACGCACGTTTCTATTCAAAACGCGACGATACAGTTCATTTAAATCTGAACTTGCAAAACGTCCACCTTCAATTGGTACTAACGGACGCAAATCTGGTGGTAACACCGGAAGCACATCCATCACCATCCATTCAGGACGAAGACCTGCACTTTTCAAAGCTGACAAAATTTTGATACGGCGCATCATTTTATGTTTTGCTGCAACTGATGTTGATTGGCCATACAAATCTTGCATATGAGCAATTTCTGCACTCAAATCAAGCAGTTGTAAAACTTCTTTGATCGCTTGCGCACCACTGTCTACTTTAAATTCTAAATCACCTGAATGATTGATGAGATATTCATCATAATCATGAGCTGAAATTAAAGTTTTTCGAGGAAATGGTGAATTACCTTGATGAATCACCATGTAGGAATCAAAATAAATAACACGCTCTAAATCTTTGACTGAAAGATCTAAAATGAAACTTAAATAACTTGGTGTACCTTTTAAGTACCAAATATGACACACCGGTGAAACAAGCTGAATGTGTCCCATTCTTTCACGACGAACACGAGCTTGAATTACTTCAACGCCACATTTTTCACAAGTTACTCCGCGATGTTTCATACGCTTGTATTTACCGCAGTTACATTCCCAATCTTTTACAGGACCAAAAATTCTTGCACAGAACAAGCCATCTTTTTCAGGCTTTAATGTTCTGTAGTTAATGGTTTCAATTTTTTTAACTTCACCATATGACAAAGCATGAATTTTATCTGGAGAAGCAAGACGTAATTTAATAGCATTAAATTGCGCCGGCTGAATATATTCTCGAAATCTTTGAAGTATTTGATTAGCCACCTAATTCCTCCCTTCCAGCTTTAAATAGATCTACTTGTAAACCTAAACTTTGAAGTTCTTTAACTAAAACGTTAAACGATTCTGGAATTCCTGGATCTGGAATATCATTACCACGAATAATGGTTTCGTACACTTTATGACGACCAATGACATCATCAGATTTATAAGTCAATAATTCTTGAAGTGTGTATGCAGCACCATAAGCTTCAAGTGCCCATACTTCCATTTCACCAAATCTTTGACCACCAAAATTCGCTTTACCACCCAACGGTTGTTGAGTAATCAGCGAGTATGGCCCAACAGAACGTGCGTGTAATTTATCTTCAACCATGTGATTCAATTTCATCATATAAATTGAACCAACCGTAACTGGTTGATCAAAATAAATTCCAGTTCTACCATCTCTAATTTTGTAAGTTCCGCCGAGTGACAATCCATATTCTGCAAGCAACGGTTGAATTTCTGTTTCAAAACTCGCACCTTGGAAAATTGGTGTTTCAAAATGAACACCTTCTTTGCTAATTCTTCGAGCAAAATCAAGCAAGCCATCTTTACCATGAACTGCAATAACTTCTTTAATCATCTCAGCACCATAAATGGTATCAAGTGATTTTTTTACTGCGTCATAAGCATTTTCTTGAATGAGTGCATCAAGATCAGCGCCCATTTTTTTACCTGCAAAACCAAGAACGGTTTCCAAAATTTGTCCAACGTTCATACGAGAAGGAACGCCCAGTGGATTTAATACAATGTCAACTGATTGACCATTGTCCATATACGGCATATCTTCACGAGGTAAAATGATTGACACAATACCTTTGTTACCATGTCGTCCAGCCATTTTGTCACCAACAGAAATTGGTCGTTTTGACGCAATGTAAATTTTGACAACTTTGATAACTCCAGAAGGTAAATCATCACCTTTTTTGTAGAACGCAATTTTTTCATCAGCCATACTTTTAAGTATGGTTAATTTTGTTTCAAAGGCTGATTTAATTTTTTCAAAAGCTTCCATTGAAGTTTCATTTTTGCATTTAAATACAAACAATGTCTCTACAGGAGCTTTAACAACTTTTGCATGATCAAATGTATCACCTGAAAGATAATCTTTTGAAACTTTTCCAACAGGTTTTTGATCATGAAGTAAATCAGCAATTTTTAATGCAACAGATTTTTGCAACGCAGCAATTTGTTTTGCAAGGCTACGCTCAAGTTTTTCAACTTTAACTGCCGCATCTTCTTTATAACGTTTATCTTTTCGAGCACCGCCGCGAGAAAATATTTTAATATCGCAAACAGTTCCTTCAATTCCAGGTGGTACGCGAAGTGATGTATCACGCACTTCACGAGATTTTTCTCCAAAAATTGCACGAAGCAATTTTTCTTCAGGAGAATACTGCACATCACCCTTTAAGGTAACTTTTCCAACTAAAATATCACCCGGAACAACACGAGAACCCATTTTGACAATTCCATATTCATCAAGCTGCGATAATGCTTTTTCGCTCACATTTGGAATGTCTTTAGTAATTTCTTCAGGCCCAAGTTTTGTATCACGAGCTTCAACGGTAAATTCATCAATTGAAACTGATGTTAAAACATCATCAGAAACCAATCGTTGGCTTAAAGCAATAGCATCTTCAAAGTTGTAACCACGCCACGGCATAAACGCAACGGTAATGTTTGCACCAAGTGCAAGCTCACCATTTGTTAATGCAGTACCATCAGTTAAATAATCACCTTTGCAAATTTTATCACCTACTGCAACGATAGGACGTTGATGAATCCATGTGCTGTAACTTGAACGATTGAATTTTTTCAAACGATATGATTGAACACTTTTATCAATCCAAGATTCTTCATCTGCAAATTCATGTTCATCAGATGCAACAATAATCTCATCACTTGAAACATAACGCACAACACCAGAACGTTCTGCAATAATTGCAGCACCAGATGATCGAGCCACTTCTGACTCCATACCAGTTCCCACGATTGGTGTTTGAGGTTTAATTAACGGAACTGCTTGACGTTGCATGTTTGCACCCATCAATGCACGGCTCGCGTCATCATGTTCAACGAATGGAATTAAAGCCGCAGCAACAGATACTAACTGTTGAGGCGATAAATCAATTGCATTAATTTGTTTTGGATCAACAACCATAAAGTTACCACCATGACGTGCAATAACTTTACCATCAATTAAATGTTTTCCCGTAGCATCTGCAGCATCTGCTTGCGCAATGTACAATGCAGATTCTTCAAATGCATCAAGGAACACAACATCATCTTGAATTTTTCCATTTTTAACTAACCGATATGATGATTCAATGAATCCAAGTTCATTAACCATTGCATAGGTTGCCAATGATGAAATAAGACCAATTGTTTGACCTTCAGGTGTTTCAATCGGACAAATTCTTCCATAGTGAGAATTATGCACATCACGCACTTCATAAGTTGCGCGATCTTTCATCACACCGCCGGGCCCGAGAGCTGAAAGGCGACGTTTATGTGCTAACTCTGCTAATGGATTTGTCTGATCCATAAATTGTGACAATTGGCTTGATCCAAAAAATTCACGAAGTACTGCGCTGAGTGGTTTAATGTTTAAAAAATCTTGAGGCATTAAAGCGTTATGTGCTTCTTGCATTCTGAATCGCTCTTTTGCAATTCTTTCAATACGAGAAAGCGCAGCATACACTTGATTACCCAATAATTCACCAACAAGACGAACACGACGATTACCTAAGTGATCAATATCATCAAGTTCACCAATAGCACGTTCTCGCAAATTAATTAAATATTGAACTGTTGCAAAAATATCTTCCATCGTCAAAATGGTAACATCTTTTGCAATTGAAAGACCAAGCTTTGAATTCATGCGCACACGACCAACTTGCGCTAAATCGTAATAACTTCCTGAAAAGAATTGACGATCAAGACGTTCTTTAACTTCAGCAATTGAAGGAACATCTCCCGGCCAAACTTTTGCATGAATTTCATGCAATGCATCTTCACGAGATTTGCAAGCGTCATAAGATAAACTGATTGCAATTGTTGGTAAAAATGACTGACCATGTGAATTAATCACATCAATTGTTAAATTTTTATGTTTTAACAATTCAAGCAAAATTTCATCAGTAAGTGTTGCGCCTTGCTCAACCAGAATTTCTCCAGTTGCAGCATCCACAATATCAACACGAGCAACTTTATTTAAAAGTAAAGAATTTGGAATCAGTAAACGATCAATAGATAGCTTTTTAAGTTCCTGCAATGTTTCTTGAGTAATTCTGCTTCCAAGAAAATCAGCTTCGATTCCAGCTGGCAGCATATCTTTTACAATTTGAGTTCCAACAACTGAGTCATCAAGTTTTTTATAAAACGAAACGCTATCAGTATGAATAATGTCTGCATCATAAAATCTTGGTAAAATTTCTTCACGCGCAACACCAAGTGCTTGCAAGAAGGTTGTTACCAAAACTTTCTTTTTCTTGTCAATGCGAACATACAAACAATCATTAGTATCAAATTCAAAATCTAACCAAGATCCACGCATTGGGATAATTCGTGCAAAAAAGTAAGGTCGACCACGTAAATCTTTTGTTTTTTTACTTTTTGAAAAAACAACACCAGATGATTTATGCAACTGACTTACAACAACGCGATCAACACCATTGATAATAAAAGTACCATGACTTCCTAAGCGATACTGACCTTTACGTTCATAAGAATCAACCATGACGGGAACATCTGCAAAATATACATCCTGTTCTTTAATATCATGAATTGACTTATTCCCTTGTTCATCAATATCCCAAGTGATCAATTGCACTTTAACTTTTAATGGAAACGCAAATGTTTTTTCACTATCTCGGCAATCCTGAACAGAAAACGGAATACTGAGTACAACACGTGAATGACATGTTTGACACACAATATAACGTTTAGTTTTTGAACTACCATCTAAACGAGAACAGCCCATTTTTCCAGTTTGTGAATCTTTCCAAGTGTAACGATTTGTTATACCGGTTAAGCTTCCACAAGAACAAGCCCATGTCCCTAATTCATAACTGACATAGTCAAGCGAAATTTTTGGACCACACTCTATAGGAAAAATATCACGAAAAGCTTTTTCTAAACCAACTTTTTTCCGTTCTTCCGGCAAAAAATCAAGTTGCACAAAATCATTAAATGATTCTGATTGCACTTCAATTAAATTCGGTACCGGAACAAGTGATTTATTTTTTCGAAATGTTTTTCGTAAAACAAAATTATCAACAGTCGAGCAAGATATCATGCTCCTCCTTATTGCAAAAATCGCACAACGTAACAGCCACTATCAATCGTACCACCACACCCAAAAACAGAATTTCTTACGCTAATTCTACTTTTGCGCCTGCAGCTTCAATTACTTCTTTTGCTTTTTTAGCGTCATCTTTTGATGCAGCTTCAAGAACAGTTGCCGGAGCACTTTCTACTAATTTTTTAGCTTCACCAAGTCCTAATGTAGGAACGATTTGGCGAACAGCTTTGATAACAGCAATTTTATCTGAACCAGTTTCTTTAAGAACTACTTTGAATTCTGATTTTTCTTGTGCAGGAGCTGCTGCTTCTGTTTCAGCTGATGCAGCAGGAGCTGACATTGAAGCTGCTGAAACACCAAATTTTACTTCTAATGCTTTTACGAGTTCTGATAGCTCTAAAACTGTCATAGTTTCAATAGAGCTGATGATTGAATCAAAATTTTTTGACATTGATGTCTCCAAAAAAATTAAATATATACTTAAACTTTAAATTGACTATTCTGCCTGCTGAGCTGTAGCGCCGTCTGATCGTTTTTGCATTACTTGGTTTACCACACAAGCAAATTGAGCAATCGGAGCATTTAAAACACCAAGCAACTGCGCTAACAATACTTCTCTTGAAGGAATTTTTGCGAGTTGAGCAACACCAGCTTTATCAAAAAGCTGAGATTCACAACATCCTGCAACAATTTTCAATTCTTCATTTTTTCTTGCAAAATCATGCAAAACTTTTGCAACACCAGTAAAATCAGCTTTTGCAAAAACAACAGCTGTTTGACCTTTCATTTGCGCGCTTAAATTAACGCACTCTGAAGATTTTACAATTGCAAGTTTTACAAGACGATTTTTTGCAACTTTAAGTTCACCATCTTTTTTTGCTAAATTCATACGCAATTCATGAAGTTGCGCAACTGACATTCCTTGGCAGTTTACAACAAATGAAGCTTCATTTTGATCAAATTTTGAATTGAGCTCTTGTACTAATTTTTCTTTTTGCTGTCGATTCATTTTTTTACCTTTTATGACAAATTATCAACATCGACATGAACACCAACTCCCATTGTGGAAGAGACAGTGATTTTTCGAATAAATTTTCCTTTTGAAGATGATGGCTTACAAGATCCAAGAACCTTCATAAATTCCATGAAATTTTCATGTAATTTGTCAGCATCAAAAGAAATCTTACCAATACCAAAATGAACTAAACCGTACTTATCATTTTTGAAAAATGACCGACCCTTTTTTAGTTCTTTCACAACTGTTGCAACATCGTCACTGACAGTGCCTAATTTTTTATTTGGCAATAAACCTTTTGGTCCTAAAACTTTTGCAAGTTTTCCTAGACGAGGCATCAAGTCTGGCGTTGAAACTGTGTATTCAAAATCAATCCAACCACCAGAAATTTTATCTACAAGATCATCAAATCCAACATAATCTGCTCCCGCAGCACGAGCTTCATCAGCTTTTACACCTTCAGCAAAAACAAGCACTCGAGTTTTTTTACCTGTGCCATGCGGCAAGCTAACACTACCTCGAACAACTTGCTCACCCTTTGAAGCATCAATGCCCAAATTAACAGATACATCAACAGATTCATCAAATTTTACAAATGCCAACTCTTTTACTTTTTTCAAAGCATCTTTTGCGGGCACTATTGCAGCTTTTGGAAGAGCTGTTTTTAATTTTTCTTGAGCGTTGCGGTATTTTTTTCCGTGTTCAACCATGGTTTCAATTCCTTATTAGTCGATCACATCAACACCCATACTACGCGCTGAACCTGCAACAATTTTTGCTGCTTCTTCAACATTACGAGTATTAAGGTCCTGAAGTTTAATTTTTGCAATTTCTACCACATCACTCCACTTAATTTTACCAACCTTGCTGTCATTTGGACGAGCAGATCCTTTTGGAATATTGATTTTTTTGCGAATCAATTCTGAAGTTGGAGCTGTTTTTAAAACAAAAGTAAATGTTCGATCTTTAAATACTGTGATTTCGACCGGAACACTTTCCCCTCTGCGATCAGCTGTTTTTGCATTAAATTGTTTGCAAAAATCCATGATATTTACACCATGTTGACCAAGCGCTGAACCGACTGGTGGCGCTGGAGTCGCTGAACCACCTTGAATAAGCAGCTTCAACCTCGATTTAACATTATCATTTTTGTTTGACATCGTTACACCACTTTATGCATTATTTTTTTACCTGAGCGAAACTTAATTCAACCGGAGTCATTCGACCAAAAATGCTGACCATGACCGTAATTCGATCATTATCTGAATCAACTTTTTCAACCACTCCGACGAATCCTGAAAATGGACCATCCGTGATTGATACTTCACTATCAACCACAAGGCTATCTTTATTACTTGTAAGCGTTACCCCTTCTTTCACTTTTTCGAAAATACGATCCACTTCTTTTACAGATAGCGGAACCGGATTTTTACCACCTAAAAAGCGAAGAACTCGAGGAACCTCAAGCACTAAATGCATAACCTCTGGAGACAAATCTGCCTCAAGAAGCATGTAGCCAGGAAACAACTGCTGATCTTCTTCTTCATCTGAACTAAAAACTTGCTTCATTTTCGCAGAAGGAAAATGAATACCACCAAATTTTTCTCCAAACAAAGATTCTGAAATGCGACGTTCAAGATCAGTTTTGATCTTAGATTCATAACCCGCATATATTTGAACTACATACCAACGTTTCATATTTATTAAAACCTTACTGGCCACCCTATTAACGGCCGAATACTAATGACTGAAAGCCCTTCAATGAAGCCATATAGAAAACATAATTTACAAAACCTAAAAATGTCGCGAATGCGATCATAGTTACAAGAACAACGACAACAGCCCCTAAAAATTCACTGCGAGATGGCCAAACTACTTTGGACAGCTCATACTTCACTTCCCAAAAGAAAGTACTCAGATTTTTCATGTTTTTAAACCTTACAGACCATGCATTAATAATTTTATGGCAGGCCAGGAGGGACTCGAACCCCCAACCATCAGATTTGGAGTCTGCCGCTCTACCATTAGAGCTACTGACCTATTTTTTTCAATGTACAGAATTTTTACACCCATCGCTTTGCACTGATCAATTTTGGAGCCCGCGACCGGACTTGAACCGGTGACCTCTCCCTTACCAAGGAAGTGCTCTGCCAACTGAGCTACGTGGGCGCAACATAATTCTGTAATCACGCTCGTTTATATGTTCAGTGTAAAGCAAAAAGCATAAAAAAACAACTACATTTTGTAGTTGCTATTTTTTCAAGTAATTAAAACATAAATAATTCATAACAAAGCGCTTATTGTATCATGAACAAGCTGCAAAAATCTTTGGTGAATCTGGAGCTGGCGACTGGACTTGAACCGGCAACCTACTGATTACAAATCAGTTGCTCTACCATTGAGCTACGCCAGCTCACAATCTTTTATTTCAATATTTTATGCAATTTTAAAAAATTTTCAAATATTTTTAAAATCTTGCCTTACTACGCCTCTTCTTTGGAGCAGCTTTGTAACATATACTTCGCTTTTTAATTTTTTATTTTTATTTAATTGTTCTATATAAAAAATTGGCGCGAACCATACAAAGCCCTGACGAAGTATGGAGCGGGAAACGGGACTCGAACCCGCAACCTACAGCTTGGAAGGCTGTCGCTCTAGCCAGTTGAGCTATTCCCGCGCTTAAATTTAATTTCAAAGTTAAAGAATTCTTTTAGATTTTCATTTTTTCTGCCGGCAGCAGCCATACAAAGCTTGTTACAAAGTAACGCGAAGTATGGTGACGAGAGAAGGATTCGAACCTTCGAAGGCGGAGCCAACGGATTTACAGTCCGTCCCCTTTGACCGCTCGGGAATCTCGCCACACAAAATTATTTTCAGGAAATTAAAAGAATACTTTTTTTATTGTACCTCGATCTGCAAACTTTGCAACTACTAATTTATGATTTGCAGCATCTGGTTTGCAGCCTTGACTGCAAGATCTGCTTGACTTCAGCCACACAAGAACTACAGCCAGTCCCAACGCCTAATTTTTCTGACAAACCATCAAAGGTATCGACCCCATCGTCAATTGCTTGCAAAATTTCAGACTGCATGACACCCATACAAGTACAAACTAAATGATCAATTTTTGCATCATCTTTGGCCTGCTTGCAACAGCCTTGGCCATTGCCTTTGTTACAATTCACAATAATCCTTTACGCACATTTATTTCAATTTTTCGAGTATTTTGATCAATTGATGATATTTTAAGCATACCAACTTGCTGCTTGAGCATAGGCAACACAATTTCTGGCCATTCAATAAAAACTAAACTATTTGCTTGATCTAAATATTCAAAAAATCCAGCTTGCTCAAATTCTTGAGCATTTTTTAATCGATACAAATCAAAATGATAGACCGTACGTCCATCAGCTGTTTTATAGGTATTAACATAGGTAAATGTTGGACTAATTACCGGCTCAGTTACCCCAAGCTCACGCAAAATGACAGAAGTGAGCGTTGTTTTTCCTGCACCCAAAGATCCTTCAAGTGTAATCACTGGACAATTTTGTAATTTTTGAATCAACTGTTTTGCAACTGTATCAATTTCTGGCAAAAAATATTGAATTTCGTTCATATTTTATCGATTTTTTTCATAATCTGACGATCAGCTTTACTTATTTTTGAATGAGACCGAATTTGTACTTTTTCAGTGTACTCAGTTTTCAATTGCCCTGCAACCAGATTGCGGCTTGCCTGCTCCATTAACTCGTCTAAATTTTGATTTTTATTAATGTCTGGATCCTGGATCGGCGTCCAGGATGACACTTGAGATTTTGCATCATCATCATTTTTCATTTTATGCAAAGTTTTTGCAAATTTTTGCTCAACGGCTTCCTCTTGATGCATAACTGACTTAAACACTTTGTAAAAATCTTGAGAACTAATTGAAACAACGTTCAAATTTAAAGCATAATCGCGCACTTGACGATCCGATGTTACCAGCAAAACATCCTGCAAAGCGTTTCGCTCAAGCCAAATTTTGAGCACGTCGTCAGCTGTTTTTTCATGCCCTGCATAAATCACCTCAACACCACCATGCACATCACGCGTTTGATAAAAAAAAGGACCTGCGTCAAAAACTAAAACAATTTTATTGCCACGCAAATTCATGTAATTTTGAAACTGCAAAATCCATGATTGAATCACTCGATCATCCACAAATTTATGTGCCGAAATCGATTTTAAAAAATTATAAGCATCAATCAGAATAATCATGACTTATCCCTACCTTTTTACCCCTTTGAGCAAATTTGCAATAAATATAAAAATTGCGATACTGTTATTCAAACAGGGGTGTTTTAATTCAAGCTGTATTCAAAAAAATTATAGTTATTGTTGCTCAGCATATCATTGCTCGAGCCAGCTTCACAACTTTTTAAAACAAAAGGCATGTTTTATGATATCAAAACAGTTCAAATTATTTGCACTCTGCATCTTGAGTGCAAATTTACTCACAGCTAACCATTTATACGAGCAGTTAATTCCAAAGGTTTCACAAAACATTAATCCTGAAAATCCAACCATCGATGAAGTTCATTTTTTAAATGCTTGTCGCGCTCACAGCCAAGCTGGAACAAAGTTTGAAACCATCGGCACTGAAAACTGGCAAGCAATCAACAGCATTGATATGTTTAAATTTATTTTACCAACATACGCTCGCACACTTTCAAACTTTGGTTACATTGCCATGGCACGTCAATGCACTCAAATGACAGATGATACAGAAATTTTAAACAATCGCGTTGCCTTAACTCAATTTCTGCATCAAAATTCTGACTTATTTGACAGGCTAAATCACATCATTGCTCATGCAACAACATCTGAAAAAACATTCACTGAGCTTTTCAGACAAATCAGCGAAGAAGAAAAAGAAGCTGTTAAAGCCACTGAGCAAAAGTTATATTTTTCACGACTTGGATTAGATCGATTGAATGAAAATTCATACGCTTTAGGCTCTATGCCAAGAATCAATCAATCTGCAAGCATTGGCATGATTGTGATTCCTCAATTACTAGCTTCAGGAGCGTATAAAAATATTAAAAATGGAACAGAACTTTGGAATTTATCAGGAAAAGAAGAAGATCTATCCCCAGAAGAACATAAAAGACTTGAAGAATTAAACACAATAAAAGATACACGGTTAAAATTAATAGCAGAAAAAAATTATTCAAAACTTGCATCAGATATATTTATAAAGGATGGTATTACCAATTTACCAAAAACTTATTACGATTTTGCAACCAAATTAGTTCCTTTTGCTGCACATCATATTAAAGAAAATACCTTCTATCATTGGATAAAAAATGAATTATTTGTAAAAGATGCTAAATTTGATCCAAATAGCTACAAAACAACTGCTGCAGCATCTTTGTATACTACTTTCCTCGTGGCTATATACGCATTTTGGCCTACTTGTTATGGCTACGTAACCTACCAACAATGCAAATACACCAAAGAAGTTTTAGATTTAATTTATGAACGACAACAAGAATTAATTTCTGTTGCTCACCTTGTGAAATCAATGAAATTGATTCACAAAGCAATTCAATCTGATGCAACATTACAACATTTAATGTCATCCGAAGCTGCAAAATTGACCGAACTTTTTGATCCAAACAACAAAAACACATCTTCTGATTTGAAAGCATTGATCAAAGCTTTATCATCAACATCCTTCCAAGGTGATGATTCATACTGGTTATCACAACAAGGAAAAATCCTGGCAACACATCACTTGCTCGTTCGCATCAAAGATCAATTAGTTCCATATTTGGAAACATTTGGTCAAATTGATGCGTACCTTGCAGTTGCAAAACTGTATGAAGAATTTAAACATCATCCAAATGTTACCTTCTGCTTGCCAGGATTTATTCACGCAGAAACGCCACATCTTGATGCGCAAGCTTACTGGCACCCATTAATTGATGCCAATAAAGTGGTGACTAACTCACTTGCAATGAATCAAAATGATGCTGCAAACTTGATCATCACAGGACCAAATGCTGGTGGTAAAACCACATCATTAATGTCATTAATCATCAACGTCATTTTTGCACAATCTTTTGGTATTGCACCATCTGCATCACTCACGCTGACACCTTTTGCAAAAATTCACAGCTACTTAGACATTACAACCAACTTGCAAGAAGGATTGTCACTGTTTGCTGCCGAAGTTGATCGTGCTAAAAAATTGAAAACTTCCATCATGTCATGCAAACCTGGACAAAAAACATTTACCATCATTGACGAAATCTTTAGTGGTACTGATCCAAAAGTTGCATCCGAAGTTGGATTTAATTTTGCACAACAACTTGGTGATATGAAACACAGCATGACCATTATCACAACTCACTTCCCAGCACTTACAGGTTTGGAAGAAACAACACATCGCTATGTTAACTTTAAAGTAGCTGATGCAACAATTCACGAAGATGGATCAATTACCTATCCATTCAAATTGGTCCCTGGAATTTCATCTCAAAACATTGCTGCTCAAATGCTTTCAAACCAAGGCATTATTTAAGCAATATTTGTAAAATTGTAATTTTGATAGGCTGGTTATAAAAACCAGCCTATTTTTTTATTTTATCAACACAAAAGACTTGTTCTCTTTGTAAACTCGACGTAAGCTAATTTAAAAGAATTAAATTTTAAAGAAAAAGCTATGTCAGAACTTATTCATTTAAAACACAGAATTAGAGCAATTGGAGCAATTCGAAAAATTGCTCAAACCATGCGCTTAATTTCTATGTCATCTCACTCAAAACTTAAAAAACAATCTGAAGCAATGCAACGTTTTCGCAATGAAGTGAAACCTTTGCTATGTGCATTAACATCAGAAACACAAAAAACAGTTCCTGATCATGCACCAAAATTTAAAACTTTGTATATTTTATTTTCTGCGGAAAAAGGTTTGTGCGGAACCTTTAATTCAAGCATGTATGCCTATTTTCATCATCAACTCACCCCAGAAAATTTAAAAAATAGCCATGTTATCAGCGTTGGAAAAAAAACTTCATGGTACCTTGCACAACGCAACATCACGCCACTTCTAGAATTTGACAAAGCAATGCCCAACAATTTAGAAAAAATAGCACAAGATCTGTATGAAAAAATAATTCACATACACAAACATTATGAATCGGTTGTATGTTTGTCGAGCTATCCAAAAACTTTTTTCATTCAAGAACCAATAAGCACGACCATTATTCCAATTCAACAAGATCCTTGTGAAATTCGATCAGAAGCAACACTTGAAGAATATGAATGGCTGCAAGATCGTAAAGATGTTACACGTTGCATGTTTCGAATTTTGCTGAAAACTAATATTTTGCTCATTTTAACCAACTCGATGCTTTCTGAACAATCAGCACGATTTTTATCTATGGACAATGCAACACGCAGTGCAGAAAATTTGCTTAAAGAAATGAAGCTCGCGTTTAATAAATTGCGTCAAGCAAAAATTACCCGCGAGCTGATTGAACTTGTTTCAAGTTGGTAAATCTTTTTTAAGAAGATTTTTTTTCATGATTATTTAATTTTGCACGATCTGCATCAGTTATATGTTCAGTTCTTGGCAATCTTGAATCATCTTGCTCGTCAGATGCATCATTTGGTTTATGAAAACTTGATAGTCGACTACCTGGATTACTGTCATTATAACTTTCAACTCTTTGTATCCCTAAATTTTTATACGGATCTTGTTTTTCTTCATGATCACTTGCTTGAAGCAAACTACAACCTAAAAATGATAGATAAAGCATTATTTTTTTCATACTATCCTTTTGTATTTAATATGATGAACATAGCTCAATTTTTGCACCTAAAATACGTAATTTTTCATCTAAATTTTCATAACCTCGTTTCCAATGATGCACACCCTCTAGCACACGAGTTTGTCCTTCTGCTGCCAAACCTAAAAGTGTCAATGCACATGCTGCACGAATATCGGTTGCTATCACTTCAGTTCCCTGAAGTTGGCATGATACACCTTGCATGCTTGCAAAATGCCCTGTTGCTTGAATTTTTGCACCCATTTTATTCATCTCTGGCACATGCAAAAAGCGATTTTCAAATACCGTTTCTACCACATTGCAACTTCCTACAGCAACTGTTTGCGCTGCCATCATTAAAGCTTGCATGTCAGTTGGAAATCCTGGAAACGGTCCTGTTTTAAAAGATACTGCTTGCGGATTTTGACTTGCTTTTAACCGTACCCCATGACCATCTTTTCCCACAATAATTTCATGTCCCATTTCAGCAAGCTTCATTAAAAAAAGTTCTAAGTTAAATACCTGAGTATCTGGTATAAAAATATCACCTTTGGTAATTGCTCCTGCAATCAAAATTGATGCTGCCTCTAAACGATCAAATATCACGGTATGATCTACTGGCTGAAGTTTTTGCACACCACGAATGCGAATCATTGCTGGTGGCATCACGTCAACGTGCGCTCCCATTTTTTGAAGAACTGAAATTAAATCCAGCACTTCAGGCTCAAGTGCCGCATTAACAATCCATGATTCGCCCGAAGTCAAAACCAAAGCCATCAATAAATTTTCAGTTGCTCCAACGCTTGGATAATCCAAAACTAATCGCTGCGGCTGCAAAGATTGTGCAACACCATACAAAAAATCTTGATCTTGAAAAACTTGTGCGCCTAATTTTTTAAAATTTTTAATGTGATAATCCACAGGTCGAGCACCGATTGCATCACCACCAGGCATTGCAACTTTAACATCTTTAAATTGCGCCAATAATGGTCCAAAAATTAAAAGTGATGCTCGAAATTTTTTAACAGCTTGTTGATCCAAAGATTCATAATGTAATTTGGTAGTATCAATTTCTGCAATATTTTTTTCTGCATCAAATTGCACCAGCGCACCCAACGACTGCAAAATAGCAATCATATCATACACATCTGCAATTGCAGGCACATTACGCAAAATTGATTTACCACGTGTTAAAAGAAGTGATGCCATGATCACAAGCACAGCATTTTTTGCTCCAGAAAGTTTGACTTCTCCAATCAATGGTTGTGATTTTTCAACTAAAATATATCCTGATGACACCGGGTGACCTTTCAAGTGAAATATTATTTCTTCTCCCCTCATTCCCGAGAAGTCGGGAATCTATCTTAAATTTATAAAAATGGATCCCAGCCTACACTGGGATGAGGAAAAGAAAAAAACTCATAAATTTTACAAAGACTCTGCCAGTATAACCACAACAAAAAAAATTTCACGACTTGATTTTTTTATTTTTTTTACAGTCATTGCAAAAAAAAACAATCACTTTTATCCTGAAACAACATTTCATTTTTTGATATTTCAAAATCAGGAGTTTTTTCATGCAAAAGAAATTATATTTGATACTTTGTGCCATGCTCACTCAAACTTTATTTTCTTCACATAATTTTACACCACAAGATGAAGGCTCGTTGCACTGCATTAATGGTTCTATGTGCGCAGGCAAATCTTGCAAACTTGTAGAACTAGCTCAACGAATATTGCGCTCAAAAAAAACCCTTGGTATATACCAGCACGAAATTAACAATCGACCATCATTTAATGAAAATGATCCCGTCGGAGTTCCTGTCATTTCATCACGCACCAAAATGTCAATTCGCGCGACAAACGTATCTTCAGTTGCAGATCTTGAAAATAAAATTAACACCGAAGACCCAGAATGTGTCGTCATGGATGAAATTCACTTTTTCACTTCAGAAATAACCCCTTTCGTTAATTTAATACGCAAATTAGTAGAAAAAAAGCGTAAAAAAGTTATCGTCTCTGGATTGGCAATCAATTTTAAAGGCGAAGCATTTGGCCCATTACCAACACTTTTAGCTTATGCAAATGTTATTGAAACATTAACCGCAAATTGTGCCAAATGCCACAAAGATACTTATTGTTACACTCAAAAATTAGTTGATGGAAAACCAGCTCCATACGATAGCGCATTAATTGAAGTTGGCGATTCACAATACGAGCCACGTTGCAGAAATTGTCACGAATGTCCAAAAGCATAAAAATTTGTTAATCTATTTTCATGAGTAAAACACAAAGTTATTTCGAATGCGTCCAATGTTCCTACCAAGCGGTAAAATGGGTTGGCTGTTGCCCCGAGT
>CAYOQO010000005.1:82919-90120 GCA_964406135.1 uncultured Pseudomonadota bacterium
GAATGCGTCCAATGTTCCTACCAAGCGGTAAAATGGGTTGGCTGTTGCCCCGAGTGCAAAGCATGGAACAGTTTGGATGAAATCACCACAACAAAATCAACACGGAAAAATATCACTGCTGCAACACAGCCTGACAAACATTTGCACAAACTCAGCGAAATTGCATTGCAAGATCAAAAAAGAATCACAAGCCAATGTGGAGAATGGGATCGAGTTGCCGGTGGTGGCATAGTTCCAGGATCTTTTATTTTAGTTTCTGGTGATCCTGGCATTGGAAAATCAACATTGCTCTTGCAAATTTGCACACAACTGAGTGAACAACATAGTGTTATTTATTTTTCATCTGAAGAATCATTGTCTCAAGTCAAATTGCGTTTTGCACGAACACAAAATAAGGATTTTGATAAAGGTCTGGATCCGAGCCTGTCCGTCGTAGCCTTGGCAAAGTCGGAATCTGAGTCTGGGATGACAAAAGATCTGGATTGTCAGCTACTGTTTTCAGATCAATGCAGTTTGCAATCAATCATTGATATCTGCAAACATAAAAAACCAACACTCATCGTCATCGACTCCATTCAAAACATCATCAACGACGAAACTGATGCACTACCCGGAACTATTTCACAGCTCAAAGAATCTGCTTTCCGCCTCATGCGTTTGGCAAAAGAAAACAACATTGCCATCATTGCAACAGGTCACATCACCAAAGAAGGAACCATTGCAGGACCAAAACTGCTCGAGCACATGGTGGATGCTGTTTTTTACCTGCAAAAAGAAGATCAATGGCAAACGCGCACACTGCGATCTATTAAAAATCGATTTGGCTCAATTAATGAAATCGGTTTTTTTCACATGAAAGGTGATGGACTCCAGGAAGTGGCCAACATCAATCAACATTTGCTTGAACAAACAAAACATGCACCCGGTTCAACGCTTGTCAGCTCTCTTGAAGGAACACGCCCAATATTTTTAGAACTTCAAGCTCTTACCGTGCCCGTAAAATTTGGAATTCCACAGCGAATTATCACCGGCATTGATCACAAACATGTGAGCTTGATTGCGGCAATTTTGGAAAAATATTTACACATCCCACTGTCAAAACATGATATTTTTTTTAAAATTAGCGGTGGTATGAAAACCAAAGATCAAACATGTGATTTAGGCATTGCCTTGGCTTTGCTTTCAAGTTATTTCCAGCAACCTTTGCCGGCAAAAACTATTGCACTTGCAGAACTAAGTTTGACAGGTCAAATCAAACCGATTTACAACATCGACATTCATGCCAAAGAATGCAAAACTTTTGGATTTTCAAGCATGATCATTGCAAAAGACCAAGTTTTGACTAAGCAAGAAACTCCAACACTCAAACGATTGACAACGGTTCATGAACTGTTACTTTTTTTCCCAGAATCAGCATCACATGAATAAAATTTTAAACTTTTTGAATTTCTAACAAACCATCTTTCACGACAATTTGCACTAATTTTTCAAATTCCAGCAATGTTATATACGCGCGAATTACTGTTTGCGTAAGCGTAAAGGACATAATGTTTCCAGAGATTGCATATTTTTGCATCACCTTTTGTGTCAAAAAATCCAAAGATGATGCCTGCTCTTGAATAATTTTTAAAATTACATCTTTTGTTTGCAAAACTTTTTCTTCATGCTGCTGCACCAATGCCAAAAATTGATGATGATTTGAAATCACACCACCATGATACAAAACACACGCAGCAACAGACAATGTTTTTAATTTTTCAAACGTTGCCAATGTTTGACCAATGTCGGTATAAAAAAGTATGGGATGTTTTTGTAAAGTTTGAACACCAAACAATGCATCACCACTGTACAAAACATTGTCCTGTGTCAAAATTCCAATGCTTCCTGGAGTATGACCTGGCAAAGTAATAATTTTTAATGTTTGACCATCAATCAGCAACATTCCATCTTGATACGGCACAACATTGGTCACAGCGGAAGCATACTGCAGCTCCAAATATTTATTTTTCAATCCTGCAAATGGTGCTGCATTGCCACAAAAACATCGCGGTGCCCATTTTGGATCTTCGATAAAAAATTTTTCATCATGCGCAGCATAAACTTTAAGATTTGAATCTTTTTTTTGAAAAAAATAATTGCCACCACAATGATCAGGGTGGCAATGAGTATTGATAATTGCAGCAACTTTTAAATTTTGCTCAACCAAACAATCAGCTACAGCATCAGCACTTTGCTTATCACTACCACTGTCAATCAAAATTACTTGATTGCCATAACGATACACACCAACTGCAAATACTCCCGTAGTACAATAACTATTTTCTGCAACTTGTTGTAATGTTATCTTTGCCATAATTTTTATTTTTCGATCCTAAGTGTTTTTATAATCTTTAATATAATCTTTTAAATATACTTGAGCATCAACGTCCAATGCATTATTAGTTAATAAATAATTCAATGCCAATAATTTATCATTTTTGTTATTGTCCCATGAAAAACCTCTTAATTCAGTATCAATCAAACCAACAGTGCCGCCAGAAGTTTTAATTAAATTACCACTATGAACATCTAAATAAATTCTTCCTGTATGATAGGTCAATAATTTCACCAATTGCTGTATGTCAGGTAAAGATAAAGATCGATTTTCAGATTGATTCAAATATTCTGAAATACAAAACTGTAATGGAACATATACTTCATTTATTTTCGTATACTGTTTTATTTCTTCAGTATGAGCAATTCTGCATTCCCACAATTTTGGCACCTGTAATAAATTAAGTTTTTGATCTTGAATAGATACTTCCAATAATTTTGCGCCCAGGGCCCGAGCATTATAATCATGTTTAATAATAAAGCCAGGCAATTCAGGTAATGTTGCAACTCTGCGCAATATTCCATTACGATAAAACTGAGGCAATAACTTTATAATATTTTCCTGTACAAATCGAACAGCTTGCTTACCAGCTTGAACCTCAACAACTGCATATAATTTTTCTTGAACAATTCCAACAATCAAAATTATCGTCATTTTTAATAATAATTTCATAAAAAAATCCTTTATAAAAATTGGGCACATAAAAATAAATTCACATGCCCAATACCCCTAACCCAACAACTTATGCTCGATACTTTCGAACCATATCTTCCAATTTTTGTGTGTATGCAACATACAAAGGTACCGCAATTGCAACTCGAGTTCCACGC
Source organism: uncultured Pseudomonadota bacterium (assembly GCA_964406135.1). Lineage (GTDB taxonomy): Bacteria > Babelota > Babeliae > Babelales > Chromulinivoraceae > JACPFN01. The sequence continues at coordinate 86,124 of CAYOQO010000005.1, forward strand.
GGCACTAATCCTTTCCATAAAGCTTTAACACCTTCTTGTTTGCAAATGTTTGCAACAGAAGATCGAAGCGTTGGATACAAATTTGGATTTGCTTGCATTCTGTTACGAATTACAGCGCCCGGTTGTGTTACAATTGCAGTCAAAACTCCGGCACCTGCACCACCTAAAGCAACAGCACTCATGTTATCACCAACGTACGGAGCAACTAAATTTTTACCTTGAGTTCCCAGAATTTGATAGCCAACAGCAAATGGTCCTTCTTTCAGCAACGCATTTGGCATAAAACCTTTGTAACAATTTTTACCCAATGCTTTCATTGCTTGCCAGCTGTTTTTTCCTGCATTCGCAGCGTTTTGCAAATAAAGTTGCACGGCATTTGATGGAGTATCGATTAATGCGCCACAAACCCCAGCACTGTAAGAAACAGCAAGCTTTTGTGATTCTGAAAGTTCACAATTTTGTCTGCTTTTAAGACCATTTGATAAAACTGATTGAGTGCCCATTTGAACTGCAGTTATCGGCATTTGCGCTAATGCATTCACAGCGCAACCATTGTAAGCCAATGCAGCAACAAATTTCTCACCTTTGATTTTGCAATTCATTAAATATGACAACAACTGACCAGGTAAAACAACTTCTGCAGCTCCAACAACTCCACCAATTCCTGTTTTTTCAAGTGATGTTAAAGGTCGCGATAAAGATTTTGATTCTGTATTTTCAAAATTGGATTTTCGATCAGAATTTTTAGACCAATTAACAGCTGAACCCAATTCATATCCCACCAAAGGTAACATGGACAACATTCTGAGCCTGAAATCAGCATATTCCATCATAGGAACTGCTGCCAACAAACCCGACACTATTAAACAATGTAAACGTTTCATAAAAAATTCCTTAAATTAATTAAAATTTATAAAAAAATAACTTCCCAGCACGAATGCTGAGCACAACGAATAGATCAAACAATAATTAAAAACAATGCTGAAAAATTTTTAATTTTAAAACCGACAAAACACTTTGCGGGCTTATTAAAAATTAAGCAAATTTTAAAAGTTGATTGATCTTAAAAAATAAAGACTACAATAAAGGAAATAATAGAAATAACCGGCACGACGACCCAGTTAAAAATAATTGAGAACTCGACAAAAGTCAGAGTAAAAATAGAAGAAGAAGTAGAATTTTGCGCAGATGAAAGACTCATCGCACGAGTTTGAGATTGGGCTTGGCTTGATTGAGGATTCGATCCGCAACTGTACCGCGTGTTCATCAGGCTGTTGGATGAACTCAACGTACAACGTGTCATAATGACCTCCTTGTAACGATTTAAAAAATAATAACTTTATACAGTATCTTGCAAAAAAACAGTTTTGTAAATAGGCTTTATGCAATTTTTGACATAAATTTTTGAGCTAATTTATAATTATTCCCCATCTTAAATTATTACAAAACCCCCTCTCCTCATCCCCGCGAAGGCGGGGATCCATGTCCTATATTTTTCAGCTTAAGAATTATATTTGTAAAACATTGATTGAAACAAAAAATTTATAAAAAATATTAAATCTGTTATTAATTTAAGAACTTTTACTAAACTGAAAACATGGATCCCCGCCTTCGCTGGGATGAGGAGAAAAGAAGGATCATATAACATGAAATTTTTATTGTTTTTTATTTTCACACTTCTAAGCATCTTGCCTCTGCAAAGCATCGGTACAGTCATTGTGTTGCATGGCACTGGATCGTCAGGCAAAACATCGATTAGCAAATTTTTACAAAAAAAATTACAAAATTGTATCAGCATTTCAATTGATGATTTTTTTTGGCCAGCATTAATTGAAAATGGAATCAAGCGAAAATTGATTAAAAAATCGATGACACGTGAAGAACAAATGCACGTAGTCATTGATCATCGAGCACTCCTTTCAAGCGATTTGCAAATTTCAAAAACTTTTAAAGATTTATATGAAGAAGTTCAACTATTGGCACAAGAACATAGCTTTGTCATTTTAGATGTCGTTTTTGCAAACAAAAGTGAATATTACCATTTTTGTGAAGCTATGAAAGACATTCCTTTTTTTTCAGTTCTTGTATATTGTTCTCCAATCAAACTTGCAGAGCATGTCATTCATCGTAACACGTATGAAAAAATTCAAGAAAATCGAGATATTTTTAGCCATATGAAAAATTTTTTAAAATTTTATAAAAAAAGCAATGATCCTGATACTATTCTTGATACCATTTCACAACAAGAAGTGTTTAAAGCTTTAGAAATTGTCACAGCATACGCAAAACAAGCACATATCAAACGATCGCTGACAAAAGAAAAAATGAAAATGCTTCATGAGCGATTTGAGCAAAAATTTTTCAACAAAAACAATGCCAAAGTCAGCATTAAATATCTTTTTGAATATGACATCATGGTCAACACAGGCAAAATGTCATCAATGCAATGCGTTGATCTAATTTATGAAAAATTGATTCATCAAGAATTTTAAAAATCAGTTGAAAATTTGTAACTTACATATTACACTTTAAACATGAAGATACAATTAGTTATCTATAAAAACAAATCCCAAAAAGAGCCCTTTTCTGAATGGCTTGATACTCTTGATACAAAATCCTATGCTATAATTATGAACAGATTACAACGAATTCATCTTGGAAATTTTGGTGATTCAAAAATTCTTAAAGGCATTAAGGGAATTTGGGAACTTCGCATTCAACACGGACCTGGATACCGAATATATTTTGGAAAACACAGATTTACTATGGTAATTTTATTAATCGGTGGCGACAAAGGCAGCCAAAGCCGTGACATAGCAAAAGCAGAAAAATATTGGCTTGATTATAAGGATCAACTATGAAAAAAAATTTTAGAAACTTTCAAGAAAAATTGTTAGAAGATTTAAAAAATCCAAAACTTGCAAAAGCGTACCTTAATGAAGCACTCATCGATGAAGATCCTAGAATGTTTTTGCTTGCACTCAAAAATGTATTTGAAGCTCAAGATGAAACAATGACAGATATTGCTGAAAAATCACAACTGAGCCGAGAAAATATTTACAGAATTCTTTCACCAAAGGGTAATCCAAAAATAACCAGTATTATTTCTTTACTTCATGCTGCAGGTTTTTCTTTAGCAGTGCAACCAACATCTAAAAAATCAAAAAAATAATCCTCAATTGACAACCAAACCACATTTCGTTACAGTAATTTTAATTGTCTTAAAAAACCTTCAATGAAGGATCTTGTGCCATGAAAGCAATCATTCAAATTCGTTAAATTTATTTTAACGATCTTTTCAATTTCATTTTTATAAAAATTTGTATCATTTTTGATGCTTCAAAAAACTAAAGGTAATCCGTATGGATAAAAAACTTTTAATTTCTATTAAAGACGTTACCAAAACCTATCAAGAATCATCAACTCAAGCACTCAAAGGTATCAATTTAGATATTTTTGAAGGCGAAGTTTTAGGACTTTTGGGCGTCAATGGCGCTGGAAAAACAACGCTTTCATCAATTATTGCAACACTGCATCCTGCAACAACTGGAACAATTTTGTACAACGGTCATTCAATTTACGATGATGTCATTTCATTTCGCAGAATTATCGGATTTTGTCCTCAAAAACCAAACATTGACTCTATGCTAACGATTCAAGAAAACTTAATGTTTGCCGGTCGTTATTTTAACATGCCGCATGATGAAATTAAAATTCGCGCTGCAGAGCTCATGCAAAAATTTCAACTGACAAAATATGCAAACAGCAAAGGTTCAGTACTTTCTGGTGGTTACAAACAACGATTTTTACTTGCACGAACATTAATGCATCGGCCAAAATTAATTATTTTGGATGAACCAACCGTTGCACTCGATCCGCATATCCGAAGAAATTTGTGGGAAGTGATCAAAATGCTTAAAAGCGAAGGTGTTACCGTGTTATTGACAACACATTACCTGGAAGAAGCTGAAATTTTATCTGATCGTGTGTGTATTTT
>CAYOQO010000006.1:0-70673 GCA_964406135.1 uncultured Pseudomonadota bacterium
AACTGTTTACTTCATCCCTGACAATCTAGTATTTTGATTACAAGTTTCATAAAAACAATCTAGGGGTATTTTGGTTATGAAAAGAACTATTTTTATTACAATAACGTTACTTCAAATATTCAGCACTTCTATAATTTTTTCAGATGAAAATAAATTCAAAAACACATTAAATCTTTGGATTGCAAGATCTCTAGAAGATGTAAAAAGATTCATAGCTGAAGGAAATGATATTAATTTACAGAATGGCGATGGTAATACGCTTCTCCATGGAGTGATCGATTTTGAAACTGCACAATTGCTTATTTTACATGGTGCTGATGTTAATGCACAAAATATCGTTGGCAATACACCTTTACATTTTGCAACTGATCCAAAAATTGTCGAATTGCTCATTTTGCATGGTGCTGATGTTAATGCACAAAATAAATATGGGAGAACCCCTCTACACACTCTTTTAAATAATAAAGCAAAAACCGAATTATTAATTTCACATGGTGCTCAAATTGATATAACAGATAACCATAACTACACCCCATTAGACATCGTAAATAATCCAGATTCTGAAATAGCACTTATTTTTGCTGGCGCTCGACCATCAAAATCAGAACACGTTCTTCAAAATCCTTTAGTTCAAAAAGCAATGACCTATGTTGCAGCTTTTAAAAATTTAAAAACTGCAAAAAATATCTATGAAAAAACAACCCCAAAATACCAAAAATTGCACAATATTTTTGAAAATTATTTAAACAATGTTGATCCTGAAAGCTTAGAACGTATTTTATTAAATTCTCGCAAAAAAAATCCAATGAAAAAGCTTTTTACGTCTGATTTTATAAAGAAAGTGCAAAAAAATAAAAATAAAGATAAAGATTCTGCAGTTTACGGATAAAAATGAGATTTAAAATATAATACGTTTCATAAAACGATCTTAGGGGGATTTTGATTATGAAAAGAACTCTTTTTATTGCAATAGTTTTATTGCAAACCTGTATTACAACGGTAATGCATTCAAGCGAAGATCCAGTAATACAACAAGTATTATTTGACGAAAATTTAGATGAAATTGGCAATACTTATTTACATCGCGCAAAAACCTCAAATATAGTAAATCATTTACTCAAGAAAGGTTTTGATGTTAACGCTAGAAATATTCAAGGACAATCTCCATTGCATATTGTTCAAGACCCTTCCGCAGTACAAGCACTTATTGATGCAAATGCAGAAATCAATGCTGTTGACATTTATGGAAACACACCTATCTTTTATCTTGATAATATAGAAAAATTAAAAATACTTGCAGAAAATGGTGCTGAAATTAATGCCAAAAATAAATCTCAGCAAAATGCTTTCTACTACCAAGACAATAGCCCACTTGCTGCAGCTTTTATTTTATACGGATCTGATTATGATGAATCATCATATCCTGAAATTTTTCAATCAAAAGAAGTAAAAAATGCAACTCGCTACCGTAATAATTTTAAAGATTTAGAAACAGCACGTAAAATGTATTATAAAGGGCTTGATCTTTATCCTGAAATTAAAATTGCTTTTGACCAGTATCTAAATAACCAACCTCTATCATTACAATTTCTTCTTTCAAATTCATACTATGCTCAAATCATGAAAAATCTTTTTACACAAGGTTTTATAGAAGAAAACACAAATAAATTGCAACGTTTTAAAAAACAAGATACAGATAGCCCAAATCGTAAAAAACAAGATGCTGATCGTGCAAATCGTGAAGCAAAATCTGTTAGAAATTATGATGCTTTTAATTCAAAAACCAAAAGAGAGTATGGCTGGTAAACATAATATTTTTTAATTTTGAATTTTTTGCACAAATTGTTCAGATAATAAACGCAGCGCTTGATCATATTCTTCATCAGAATACAAATCAACGCTGCGTATTTCTTTGCGCTCTTTAATTTTTGCAACAATTTGAACAATTGCGTCAGCCAAATTTGTAACCAATTTTATTGATGCAATTTTTGCAACTTCAGGATTTTTTTCATGATGATGATTAATCACAAGCGTTGCAATATCATCTGATATCGATGCAATAATTTCCAAAGCTGCTTTTTTTGCTTGAGCATCATCTGAACGAATGAATGAAGCTGAAAATAATGAAAAAATCACACAAAATTTTAAAATGTGCTTCATAACCACTTTCCTTTTTTAAATTTTATTTTTTTTCACCACTTGCCACGCATGCAGCCTTTGATTCAGCTCGTTTGATATGCACCTGAAGCACACGTTTTTCATTTGCTTGTTGAATCGTAAAACAAAAACCTTTGTAAAAAAAGTTTTCACCAACCTTCAGCAATTTTTGTGCATACTCAGTTAAAAAACCACCAAGCGTAACTGCAGTTTCCACAGAAAAGTTGATTTGCAAAATATCTTCAAGTCGATCTAAATCAACGGTCGCATCCACCGACCATTCAAGGTCAGGAATCATAATGGTAATTTTTCGAAGTTGAGCACTTGGATCATGCTCATCAGTAATATCACCAACAATCTCTTCAAGCGCATCTTCTAATGTTACTAATCCTATGGTGCTGCCATATTCATCAAGCACCATTGCCAAATGAATTTGCTGTCGCTTAAACTCTTTTAACAGTTCACTGACTTTTAAACTGTCAGGCACAAAAATAATTGGCTTAATTAAATCTTTTAATCGATAATCATGTTGATTTTGATGTAATTGAATAAAAATATCTTTTTGATACACAATTCCTACAATATTTTCAGGATTTCCTTCAAACACTGGATACCGAGAATATTGATAAATATTAAAAAGTTGCATTAATGCATGAATATCACTTTCAATATCAATGCTAATCACATTGCTGTTGGGAATCAAAATCTCTTTAACATGTGTATTTTCCATGCGAAAAATATTTTGAAGCATGCTGGTTTTGTCTTGTTCCATCAACCCTTTTTTTTCAATGTAATTAATCAAAAACTGAATCTCTTGCTCTGAAATAATTTGACTATCATTGTGATCATAATCAGCATGTGAAAAATATCGAGAAATGGAAAGCAATGGCTTTGCAATCGGAGTTAATAAATAAAAAATAAAATTTGCAAGCCACAAAAGTGAGGCTAAAGGATTTGTTTGAGCTTGTGCTATACTTTTTGGAATAATTTCACCAATCAAAGAAACCACAATGGTCCCTGATGCAATACCAATGGTAAAACCTAATCCCTGTGGTAAATCAAAATCTGCAAAAACATTTTCAATAATATTTTGCAGTAAAACTGCCGTAGTGATACACATCATGTTCGTTGCAATCAACACCGTCATCAAAACATTTTGTGGATGATGCTCAAGCGTCGTAAAAAAAGTTTTATAGTTACTGGTACTTCGTTCAAGCTCTTTAACTTTAAATAATCGTATTGCGGTAATGCTTGTTTCCATAAATGCAAGCAACGCACACAAAGATAATGATGCAAGAAAAATTGCAAGATCAAACAGCAATTTTTGAGTATAGATAGTCACGTCGTCCTTTTTTTATTACAAAACAAACAATTATGTTTTTTAGTATGATGCAAAGTTTGCAATATTACAATTATTGACAAAAAAAGTACCCGTTTTTACACGGGTACATTCATTTTATTCATCATCTGAAGAATCATCAATATCATCTTCAACATCTTCAAGGTTTGTAATTTCTCGTTCAAAAAATGCTACCAGCTTTTTGCTGCGTGATGGATGTTTTAATTTTTTCAACGCTTTTACTTCAATCTGACGAATTCGTTCACGCGTTACTGAAAAATCTTTTCCAACCTCTTCAAGCGTATGCTCAGATGCAACATCAATTCCAAAGCGCATCTTTAAAACTTTTTCTTCACGCGGTGTTAAAGTTTTAAGCACTTCACGAATTTTTTCTTTTAAATCATTGCTTGCAACGGTATCTGACAATGAAAAATCATCTTCACTTTCAATCAAATCTTTAATTGAAGCATCATTTCCATCACCGATTGGAGTTTCTAAAGAAATTGGCTCTTTTGAAATTTTGATAATATTTTTGATTTTCTTTTCATCAAGGTTCAATTTTTTTGCAAGCTCTGCATGTGTTGGTTCACGACCATGCTCTTGTAAAAAGATATGCTTAATTTTGTTAATTTTGTTGAGTGTTTCAACCATGTGTACCGGAACACGAATGGTTCTTGATTGATCTGCAATTGCACGAGTAATTGCTTGTTTGATCCACCATGTTGCATAGGTTGAAAATTTATAACCTCGTTCAAATTCAAATTTTTCAACAGCTTTCATCAACCCGATGTTTCCTTCTTGAATCAAATCCAAGAAATGCAAGCCACGATTAATATATTTTCGTGCAATGTTGACCACCAAACGCAAATTTGCTTTTGCCAAATCAGCTTTTGCTTGTTTATCTTTCAGCTGACCTCGTGCAAATGAAGCATAATATTTTGCAGCAACTTCGTACGCAAAACCGATTTCGCTTTCAGTATTTTTAATTGCTTTTCGTGCAATACGTTGCTGTGTTTCAAGTTCTAAAATTTCTTCAGCATTTGCTTCTTTACGTTTGCGAAGCATACTTAAACGTTCTTCTGCAGTTTTTACAAACTGACGACGCTCAATAATTTTGTTGAGTAATTTTTCAATTTTTTTACCAAGCTTTCTGATCAATTTATTCGACAATTTAATTGCCATGATCGCTTGACTAACAATTTCTTTGTTTTCTTTAATCTTTTCAAGCATCTCTTTTTTGCTTGCAGCAGAATCAAGCTTATCACGATAACTTTTATAAATTGCAGATTCATTCATCACTGCTTTTTTAACTTTGTTAATCAAAATTAAAAGCGCAGCACGCTCTTCTTCAAGCTTAGGCAAATTTTCTTCATCAAATTCTGTGAATTGAATAATATCTTTGAGCGCAATATTTTTTTTCTGTAACCGATCACCAATAATTAAAATTTCTTTATGAATAATTGGAAATTTTGATAAAGATTCAATCGATTCACGTTTTCCACTTGCAATTTTTTCAGCAATAACGGTTTCTGTTTTTTTGTTGAGTAATGGAATTTTTCCAATATCTCGCAAATAACATTTTACACCATCTGCAATCTGCGGAATATCAGGAATCTCTTTAACCACTTCCCCTTCATCTTTATCTTCATCATCATGCTCATCAGCTTCTTCTTCAACTTCTTCAAGTGTTGTATTTGCAAGTTTTGCAGTAATTTTATGAGGTGTTTTTTCTTCAGTCTCCACAAAATCTTCAGAATCACCACTTACCGACAATTCTTCTTGCATAATCAAATCGATATTGCGTTTTTCAAGCTCTTTGAGAAGCTGATTCGTTTCTTCTTCATTAAATTTGTATTTTTCACCAAATTCCATAATCGATTCATACGTAATGAAACGATTTTTTAAACTATCTTCTGCAATTTTTTTGATAATACTTTGACGATCTTCGGTATTAATCGTTGCTTTTGTGATTTTTTTTGAATTTAATTTTTTCTTAATCATAAACTTCCATTCTTATATAATTCAATTTTCAATTCTTCAAAAACATCGATCAATCGTTGTACTTCTGGCTGATCATGAACTCTTGTTGCTTGAACAATTTTCATTTTAATATGGCTCACAACGGTTTTCCAATATTTTTTTTGAAATCGCAACATTAAAGCTTCAAAGGTCTGTTTCAAATTTGAACTATCGATTAAAAACATCAAACGTTGCACATATTCAAATTCTACTGGATTCAACACCGTTGCTAAATTTTGTGAAGTTATTTCATGATGCAATTTTTTAAAATTTATCATTTTTTGCACAATCTCACATGAAAATGATGAAAGTGCTGCCAATAATAATGTTTCATAGGCTTGCGTCAACAAGCTTGGGTCATAGGCTAAAGATCCCAAGATCTGTTCTTCTAATTTATCAGACACGACTTCAGATTCATCAGTTTTCGACATAACCATCGTACTATTTTTTGATGTCTGCTGTGTGCGCATGTATCTATTAGTATACTCATTTTTTATGATTTCTAAAGGGATTTGTAGACTTTCAGAAATTTTTGAAAACAGAATATTTTGCTTTAAAACATCTTTTACCTGAACCATAAGCTCAAACATTTCATGCACAACTGCCATTTTATGCTTCATTGACTCTTGAGCAAAATTTGCACCTTTAATCTGTACAAAAAAATTAAAAATATCTTGTGCTTGATCAATGCACTGTGCAATTGATTGGTTATGCTCCAGCATACTTGCAGGATCTTGACCTTGTGGCAACGAAACAACTTTTAAATCTAAATCAAGCTGCCAACACAAAGGCGTAAGTCGAAGAATGGCTTGCTTGCCAGCATCATCTGCATCATACAAAAGATAAATTTTTTGAGCATGTTTTGCCAACTGTTGCAAATGTTCTGGTGAACATGCAGTACCCAATGTAGCCACCACATTTTTAAATCCATGCTGATACATAGCAATGCAATCAGTGTACCCTTCCACCAAAATTGCTGCTTGTTGTTTTTGAATTTCTGATTTTGCAACATCAAAACCATACAAAAGCTTACCTTTTTTAAAATAATCAGACTCTTTTGAGTTATAATATTTTGGTCTGGTATCATTGGGCAAAAATATGCGACCACCAAAAGCACAAACTTGTCCTAAATGATCGCGTATCGGAAACATAATTCGATCTTCAAATGGTGAATACAATCCCTGGTTACCAGGAAAAATAATGTTAGCATCAATCAAATCTTGGCTTGAAAATCCCAGCGGTGCCACATGCGCCAAAAGCTGCTGAATTCCGCGAGCTCCTGCTGGAAAATAACCCAATAAAAATTGGGTACTCGTTGTCGTACTCACATTGCGATTTTTAACATAGTGCAAAGCTGGAATATGTTTAACCATCATAGAATTGCACCATTGTGCAACAACATAACAAAGCTGAAAATGTGATTTTTTTAAAGCTGGAACAATCGATTTGCTCACCTCTTTTGGAATGTCTAAGTTATATCGATTTGCTAAATGTTGTGCAGCTTCAAGTGCTGACAAATTTTCAATCTTTTCAACAAATGCAATCACATCACCTGAAGCATGACATCCAAAACAGTAATAAATATTTTTGTGCGGACTCACGGTGAATGATGGCGTATTTTCATGATGAAACGGACACCGCGCTTTCCAGTACAATGACCCGGTTTTTTTCAAACTGGTATACTCACCGATCACAGTTAAAATATCGACATGCTGTTTAATAAAATTAAATAAATCCACAACTATTAACTCTTAGCTTACAGCGCATTATTGTGTTTTTTTAGAATTAAGATACGCTTCGGCAATCAATTTTTTACGAAAATTGAAAATTGTTGAATATCTTTGCCTGCGTTGTTCTATTTCTTCAAGATTATCTTCACTTTGCTCAGAAATCAAAGGCCTTAACCCAGCATCTTCATCTAAAATAATTGAACTTTTAGCAGACACTTCAACCAACCAGTCTCGCACATCATCCTCAAGACCTGTCTGAAATTTTTCACTTACAAATTCATTAATAATTTTTTTGAGCATTTCAGTTTTTGCAAACCATTTATTTGATGATAAATCTGATCCAAAAATTCCAATGAAATGCATGCCCAAGCAAATTATCGTTACCAAATGTTTTATTTTCATAAACATTCCTTATTGCTTAGTTCGATTTTGTTTAAAAGCGTCCAGAATCACATTACGTCTATACTGCGCAACAGCCAAAAAAATCTCTTCTTTCTCTGGGCTACAGCTCTCTGGTGAAACAGAAATTTTAGGTCTCATACCTAGCCCTTCATCTTGTGCAATAGACGTCTTTGCTGCCGCTAAAGCACATTCTTTTTCTATGCTTTGAGGAGGAAGTAAGATAACAGCAGCTTCAATGTGGCTTCTCAATCCTTCAGTTAGTCCAAACCAATGCGCTAAATCACTGGATTGCACAACAATTGGCGAAACTGATGACCCCATTGTAACACCCCTGTTTTCAGACCCAAAACCAACATGAAAAGTGATCAGCAAGCAAATTAATGTTGGAAAAAAAATTATTTTCATAAACATCCCTATCGTTTATTTTGTTGTTGTACAATTATAAACCCACAACTAGCAATGATCATAATTCCTACAGCAATCCATTGATGAATTGAAAAATAAGAAAAATATGTGCTATTAAAAAAAATTCTATCGGCTCTGAAAAAATCAATCAAAAAACGCTCAAAACTTACCAAAAGTAAATAACTAAAAAATAAAACTCCAGCAGTTTTGCTTAATTTTTGAATCACAAAATATTGCAAGAAAAAAATAGATCCCAAAATCACCGCACTATACAATTGCGCTGGATGCAATGACTGATACAACGGTGCCATGCATGATACATCAGTGTAAGTGACTGACCACAATAAAAAACTTTGAGCACCAAAACAACAGCCTGCAAAAAAACATCCTACACGTCCAAAACTTTGCGCAATTGGTGCATACAATGCTACGCGATCTAAAAAAGGCAAAACTGAAATTTTATTGCGCTGTAAAAAATAACCCAATACACAGACAACGCCTAAAATGCTTCCCAAAATTGAAAGCCCGGGCTCCCAAAATTTTAAAAGCATCATGTAATTGCACCATGGTTCTGATTCTGAAATTAAAAAACCTAATCGACCACCAAAATATCCAGCAACAATGATCAACTGCAAAGAAGTCATGAGCTGATCTTGGCTTACTATTTTTTTCATTTTTTCATCATGGGTAAGCAAAAAAATTGCAATTACTGCACCAACTGCAATGCATAAACCATAGGCATGAATTGCCAATGGTCCCCAAATTTGAAAAATAACTGGATTCATGAAATATCTCGATCAAGCTTTATTGCAATCTCTTCCCATTCTTTGGTTGCAACTTCTACATTTTTTTTCAATTTTTCAAGCTCTTGTCCAAGCTGCACATATTGATCTGATCCGTACACTACAAGACCCATGTTGTTTAAAATTTTAACTTTTTTTTGCTCAAGCTGTGTAATTTTATTTTCTAAGTTTCGAAATTTTTTTGAAAGTTCATATTGTTCTTTTTTAGAAATTACAGGTGTTACAGAAGCTGTTGTTTTTACCTCTACCACTGGTACAGCATCCTGACCTTTCATTTTTGCAACGGCATTTTTAGTATCAAGATACGCATCATAATTTCCAAAATAGGGCGCAACTCCATGTGCATCAAGTTCAATAATTTTTGTTGCAAGTTTATTCACAAAATCTTGATCATGCGACACAAACAAAATTGTGCCTTCAAAATTTTTAAGCGCTTGCAAAATTACTTCTTTGGATTCAATGTCCAAGTGATTCGTGGGTTCATCAAGTAAGAAAAAATTAGCTTTACTCAAAATAATTTTTGACATTGCCACACGATTTCGCTCTCCACCAGAAAGCACTTTGGTCAATTTATGCACATCGTCACCTGAAAATAAAAACGCTCCAAGCACTGCGCGAATTTGTGATTCTGGCGCTTGCGGACATGCAGCAACCACCTCTTCAAAAATTGTTTTTTTCGGATCCAAAACTTTTTCTTGATCTTGATCAAATAGTGATGTTACAACCTGATGACCAAGCTCAACTGATCCATGTTGCAGCTTTAATTTTCCTGCAATTAAATTAAAAAGCGTTGTTTTTCCAGTACCGTTCGGCGCAATCAATGCAACTTTTTCTCCACGTTGAATTTCAAATGAAACATTTTTAAAAAGCTGCTTGGTAAATCCAAACGCAATATCACGCACGGTCAAAACATATTGCCCTGACCTTGCAGGTGGCGCAAGCTTGAGTGAAATCGTTTTAATTTTTGGTTCAATTTTAATACGTTCAATTTTATCTAAAGCTTTAATCATGCTTTGTGCCATAGCAGATTTAGTTGCACTTGCACGGAAACGATTGATCGTATCTTCTTTTTGTTTTATCTCACGTTGTTGCTGTTCATAGGCTTGCTCTAAAAATTCAGTTCGAATTCTTTTTTGTTCAACAAAGTAGCTGTAATTTCCATAATAAACGGTCAAATTACCCATAGAAAGTTCAAACGTTTTATTACAAGCTTTGTCCAAAAAATAACGATCGTGACACACGAGCATGTACCCAAAATTTCCACTTTTCAAAAAATTTAAAAACCAATTTTTTGCAGAAATATCAAGATGGTTTGTAGGTTCATCAAACAGATAAAAATCAGCATCTTGCAACAAAAGTTTTGCAAGCACAATGCGCATACGCCAACCAACACTGAGTTGATCAACGCCCATTTTTTGTTTTGTTTCATCAAATCCAAGCCCTGCAAGCATTTTTTGTGCTTGAACTTTTTTAAATTCAAAGTTTTGTTCTAAAAGTTCATGCTCAAGCTCTGCATAACGAATCATGTCATGCTCTGTTGCATCATGCTGAATTTTTTCAAAAAGATTATTTTTTTCCTGCTCCATTGCATACAAATCTGCAAGCGCTGAAAGTGTTTCATCCAAAACCGTTTTATCTGACGCAATGACCACTTCTTGTGGCATGTACGCAATTTTGACACCACGTTGAATTTCAATTGATCCTCGATCAAGACCGATCAGTCCATCAAGCACTTTTAAAAAAGTTGATTTTCCTGTTCCATTACGGCCAACAAGTCCAACACGATCCTGTTTAATTATGGTGCAGGAAATGTCATCAAAAACTATTTGACTACCAAATTGAAGACCGACTTGTTTAACAAATATCATTTTTTCTCCCGAGCTCTGGCCGACGCGCCAGCAAAATTAACAATGATAATGCCGCCGGTGTCATTCCAGGAATCAAACTTGCCTGAGCAATAGTTGCAGGATTATGACGCATTAATTTTTGTTTCAATTCTGTAGAAATTCCTGGAAAAACTTTAATTGATTCTTGTGCAGGCAAAGCTAAATCTTTAAATTTATTATATTTTTCAATTTCACAAAGTTCACGTTTGATATAATTTTTATATTTTACATGTGAAAAAATTGAAAGCGTGTTGCGCGATGAAACTTGATAACCAAGAGCATGCACTAACTCTTCTGGACTCATTTCAGCTTCCAAATACTGCGCTATTTGTGCATTTGAAACATTTTTATCAATTTCTGCAATAATTTGTTCAAGCTCTTCACGCTCTTTTAAAAAACGATCGTACAAATCTCGTTCAATCAGTCCAAGTTCATATGCTTTAGGCATCAAACGTAAAAATGTATTATCTTGTCGCAAAATTAATCTACGCTCTGCACGCGATGTAAACATTCGATACGGTTCATCTACACCCAAAGTTACCAAATCATCAATCATGACTCCTATGTAACTTTCTTGGCGATCTAAAATGAAAGGATTTTGGTTTTTACTTTTTAATGCTGCATTAATTCCTGCAATAATTCCCTGACCTGCAGCTTCTTCGTACCCTGTTGTTCCATTAATTTGACCTGCTAAAAAAAGTCCTGAAATGTTTTTAACTTCCAAACTATGATTCAATTGATCAGGATGCACAAAATCATACTCAACTGCGTAACCATATTTTGCAATTTTTGCATTTTCAAAACCAACAATTGACCTGATAAAGTCAAATTGTACATCTTCAGGAAGTGATGTGGACATACCACTTGGGTAAGCTTCAACATATTCCATCGTTTCAGGCTCCACAAAAATATGATGACTTTTTTTATCTGCAAATCGCGCAATTTTGTCTTCAACTGAAGGGCAATATCGAGGCCCTACGCCTTTAATGTTACCTGAGTACATTGCAGATCGATGAATGTTTTTTTGAATAATTTCGTGAGTTTCTTGATTGGTATGTGTGATGTAACAATCTTTGCTGTTGTGCACCGGCATTGGATCAAATTCAAACAGTGCATCAAGCGGCTCTGTTTCCTGTTTTTCCATTTTTGAAAAATCAATGGTGCTAGTCAAAAGTCGTGGCGGAGTTCCCGTTTTAAGTCTGCCGAGTTTTAAATTTAATTTTGTTAAAAAATTTGAAAGTTTTGTTGCTGCTTTTTCATCACGACGGCCTGCAGGATAATTTTTTTCACCCACATGAATTAAACCATTTAAAAATGTTCCCGTAGTCAAAACTACTTGCTTGCTTTCAAAAATAGTTCCTGATTCACATCGTATGCCGCAAACTGCGCCATCAGTCACCAAAACTTCATCAACCATTTCTTCAAGAATTGTTAAATTTAATAAATTTTGAAGCGCTTGACTTGCTAATTTTGAATAGGCATCTTTATCAATTTGAAGCCTGAGTCCTTGCACTGCTGGCCCTTTTTTGGTGTTGAGCATTCTAGCTTGAAGATACGTTTTGCTGCACAATTTTGGCATCAAACCACCAAGCGCACTCACTTCAAACACAATGTGTCCTTTGCCCACACCACCAATTGAAGGATTGCACGGCATAAGCCCAATTTTGTTTTTATCAAGTGTTAAAAGTAACGTTTTTTGTCCCATCTTTGCTGATGCATGCGCAGCTTCAACACCTGCATGACCACCACCAACAACAATGACATCAAATGACAGATTTTTTTGAATACTCATAAATTTGAAAACTTTTTACGAAATTGTACGAAATTTTAAACTTTAATCCCCACTTACAAATTATACTTTAAATTATATTTATTCACAATTTTGGTTAGCTATAAACATCCAAAATTAACAAAAATAGTTAACTATAAACATCCAAAATCAAGATTTAAAAATATTTTTAGACATCAAAAAAGGCCAATCTTTCAATTGACCTTTCAAAATTACTTTTTATTTTTTTAAGCTACTTGTTCATCTTCATCATTTTTTGATGATTTTCTAAAATAATTTTTAATTGCGCCAAAATAACCTTTTTTGTATGCCACGGTTAAAGCTACAGCAACCACAGTTGCAATCAACAAATTTTTAGTTTTTACTTCAGCAATTCCACCAAGTCCGAAAATATAAGAACCAAATTCACATGTTCCAGTTCCAATTCTAAATTTTGCCATAGACGCTGTCGGCATAAATCCAATTTGACCGCACATAATGGTTGCATCGTTAGTTTCTGCAACTTCTGATAATATATCTTGAATTTGTGCAGTAACATGTAATAATGCTTTTGGATCTATTTTTCCAGATTTTAAACCATCCCTTAAATCAAAAACACTATTTGTCATCTTCATATGAGCAATCATTTCTGGTGTAAACATTGAATCAGCAGGAAGCGCACCAAAAGTGACTGACGAAATAAACAAACAAAAAGCCATGATAATTTTTTTTGAAAAATCCATAAAAACCCCTTAACAAATAAGAAAATATTAACATTTTTATAGCATTAAACCTACGCTCTTTCAACGCTTAGGTAGTTTTAAAATATAAAATCCCCACATTTTTGCAGGGATTTTATATTTTAAAAACTACTCAATTTACGAAAATTTCATTTTAATTGTATCAATCGCATCTAACGTAGCGCCTTGAACAACTTTTCCATCTTGAAGTAATTGATTTCCAGCTTTTTTAGCAAAATTAACAGTCATTTTTGCAATAGAACCATTATAACCATTGATGATATAATCAGTAGCTAAAACGCCAACAATTAAACATTTGATAGGGTTATGATAAACATAACTTCCAATAGTTGTTATAACTGCTTTCTCATTTGTTTTTTCTGCAGCTGACAAATTAATAGCTGTCAATGTAAGCAATGTTAAAAATACTAATTTTTTCATAATCATAACCTTTCAATTCATAGCCTTAAACTTCATTTTTTATGTAATTTTATACTATAATCTTATCAAAAATAGCATGTATGCTCAAAAGCCCCATACCTATTTTTAAGCAAATTCTGATTAGACAAAAAACTTCGTCGAAATTGCAAAAAAAGGCCAATTTTTCAATTGACCTTGTAATATTTTAAATTTTAAAATTATTTAAGCTACTGGTTCATCTTTGTTTTGATCTTCATCTTGGTCTGGAGCTTGAATTAAGTAATCTTGAATTTTTTTCAAGTAACCTTTTTTGTATGCAATGCCTAAAACAAGAGCAACAACTGCCGCTATCAATAAATTTTTAGTTTGTACTGATGCTGTTCCACCAAAGCCAAATGCATACAACGTTGCATCGCAAGTTGTGGTTCCAATTTTAAATCCCAGAGCAGATCCTGTTGAAATAAAAGATAATGAACCAGAACCTAAGGTTAAATCTTTTGCCTCTTGAGCTGCTATTTTTTGAATTTGTAAATCATGGGCAATTGCAAGCAAAGCTTCTTTGTTTATTTTTCCAGCTTTCAATCCCTCAGTTAAATCAATCAACGTATTTCCATACTTAATTTGTTGTACCATTTCTGGTGTAAACATTGAGGCAACATTTAATGCACTAAAGATGACCGAAGAAATAAACAATCCAAAAATTGCGACAATTTTTTTTAATGTCATAAAAATCCATGATCCCCACAATTAAATTTACATGCTTTTAACAATATCAAAACAAAGAAAAAAGGCCAATTTTTCAATCGGCCTTTTGGTTTTTTATTTTATTTTTATGCTTCAACGCCAAATCGATTTTTTAATGCTTTTTTCATTTTTGCAATTCGACTGTCAGGAGTTGGATGAAGGAGATCTGTTAAATTTAAAAATGTTTTTAAAGACATTGATTGCGAAGCATCAGACAATTTCCAAATGTTTTCATACTGTTTTTGAAAGTTTTCCAAGGATACAATTCCACCTTTTAACATTTGTTCATCTGCATGTTTATTTGCAAAATTATCTGCACGCCGCTCCTCTATTCTCATGCCATTAACATTTACCAAAGTACTCAAAGCCAATGTTGCAATACCCTTAGATCCTATTTTTGTAATAATATTTCTATATGGTACTTTTTTATGCATGCCCCAAAAATATGGCGTTAATAATTGCACTGTAGTTACAGCTCCTTGAATAGTTGGAATTGCGTAAGGTATTTGAGCATGTCCAGTTTCATGAAGCATCAGCCATTTCCATGATGATGCAGGCAGCTCACCCATTGCCTTTTTGTCAACAAAAAGTTCATGGTTTGTCCACGAATATCCCGCAAAAGACAGACGATATTTTGCAACCAAATCATCGATCATAGTTATTTTAGGAATATTTAAATGACTATATTGTGCACGAAATTCTTTTTCTAAATGATCAAAGCGAATACCATCTTGCGTAACTGCTTGAGATTTTTTAAAATTATTTTCTTCTTCTTGAAATGCTTTTTCACTATTTGCAAACATACTTGCTTGCGCCAGAGCGAAAAAAACTGTAAACAATAGTAATTTTTTCATAAACGGACCCCTAATTTTTAAAAAAAGGCCAATCTTTCAATCGGCCTTTTTAAATTGCTTTTTAATATGAGCAAGTGATGTAACCTCCACTTCCCATAAGCATTAACTACGTAATTTTTAAGACAATAATGGAAACTTTGCTTTTAAAAACTTTTGAGATTTTTCAGGCAATTTGTTTACCACGTTTTTTAATTTTGGCATTACCGCAGGTAAATTACTGTCATCCAAGTTTAATTCTTCTAAAGCTTGATGCAAATCTTTATAATCTTCTGTATGATTTTGAATCACATTCAAAACTTCTTTTTTCAAAGTAGTTAACGCAGTTTTTAACCATGCAACTGAAAGTGCTTGATTTTTTGCATCTTTAACAAAAACTTGAGCAACCAAACTATTAATTTTCGTATCTACTTTACCTTTTGTTTCATTTGCATAAACATTCGGCACAAAAGCGCCAAATCCCAGGCAAATTAACAAAAACGCCTGCTTGAATTTCAATTTCAACATCATCATAATTAAACCTTTTGTTCAAGATTTTTGTAACATTTCGCTTTTAAAGCGCAAATACATACTATCACACCTAACAAAAACCGTCAAAAGGGGTACCCGTCAGATAAAAATCTGATTGGAAAATTTGCAAGAGACAGCTAGGATAAAGAGCAGAAAATTAGGGCTTTAAAATTAGGATTTTTATGATTTATCATCTTGCCAGTAGCTTAGTTTCATACGCTTCAGCATGCAACGTCATTCACTATGTTTCATTTCGCGCCATCATGGGGCTGATGACCACATTCTTTATGTCACTTGCCCTTGGCAGTCGATTTATTGATTTTTCACGAAAAACTTTTCAAAACAGTGCACGCCCTTTCACCCCACAAAATCATCAAGCCAAAGGTACCACTCCTACGATGGGTGGCTTGTTTATCCTGTGCGTTAGCATCATCAATATGATGCTTTGGTGCAACTGGAGCAAAGCTGAGCTATGGATCATGACGCTAACATTGCTACTTTTTGGGCTCATCGGGCTCCTGGACGATCTTTTCAAGGCTTGGTACAAAAAAGGGATATCGGCTCGCTTAAAATTTCGATTACAGATCATTTGTGGCCTCTTGGCGACTCTCGTCTGGATTTGGCTCAAAAATCCAACCTGGGCGATTTATGCCCCCATTTTCAAGGGTATAAACCTTGATGTTGGATACCTGATAATTCCTTGGATAATTTTCATTTTAGTTGGCACAAGCAATGCGGTTAATTTAACCGATGGATTAGATGGCTTGGCAATCGGTACCCTCATGCTCAATTTTGCTTTTTTTTCAGGGGTTGCTTATTTGGCAGGACATGCAGAATTTGCATCATATCTTCAAATTTCTTTTGCTGATTGCAGCGAATTGACCATCATTGGCGCTATTTTGGTTGGAGCATGTTTAGGTTTTTTCTGGTTTAATGCACATCCAGCACAAATTTTTATGGGAGATGTTGGATCATTATCCCTAGGTGCAGCTCTTGCGATGATGAGCATTATTGCACGCCAAGAACTTTTACTACCCATTGCTGGAGGAATTTTTGTACTTGAAGCACTCTCGGTGATTGGACAAATTTTTTCTATCAAAACATTTGGCAAAAAGATATTGCGCATGGCACCCTTACACCATCATTTTGAGATGCAAGGATGGTCTGAGTCAAAAGTTACCGTCAGATTTCATATCATAACCCTACTGCTCTGTTTATGTGCAGCTATGATGATTAAAATTAGATAATCAGATTTCCAGGCTTAAAATGTTCTTTCCAAAAAGCACGATCTTTTGTTTGAGCTCTTGCATCATGCACAGCTTGATGAAAAGAATTTACAACAGACTCTTGTGCTTTTTCTAAATCTTTTTTAACATTTTTTGTCACTTGATGAGCCACATCATTTCGAAGCTGAACCAATTTTTTTTCATCTTGCCCTGAAAGCGAATTCACAACTGTATGTAATTTAGAGACAATTGCTGCTCGTTTTAAATTCACAGAGTTATTTGGTTCATTTTCATGTTTTGGTTGTGTTACAACAGGATCAATTGTTGCTTGTTGCAAAACTTGAACAGTTTCAATTGGTTTTTGACCTACAACGACAGGCACTAATTGCCTGGGCTGATTATCGTAACTATTTTTATTCCATCCAGAAGAAGGTCCTATCAAATTATGCAAATAATTAAACGTATGCTGTTTTCTTTCTTCACGTAAATTTCGTTCAATTTTTATAACATTACCACAAGAATTTACCATTGAAGACCAAGCTTTTTGTCGATCTGTTTTCTGAACAACCGATGGTTCAATTTTTACTGGATTTTTAACGGTAGCTTGAAATCTTGCACGTTCAAAATTTTCCATTGTTTGATAATCAAAATTTTTACTTTCCGGCAACGAAACATGTACAACTGGTGCCACAACTACATCAGGTTGAGAAATTTTTGGTACAAGTTTTTTAATTTTTATTTCTGAATTCATTTTTTGTTCAGGTTTATTTTCTACAACTGCCGCCTGTTTTGCAAAAGCTTTTTTACCATGAAGCATCACGCTTCCAACCCTTGCTCCAACATTAAACGCACAGCTTCCAACCTTACCAATTCCTTTACCAACACAATATACCGCATCACCAAAATTAATCATGTGATTAACTACCATCTCATCAAGATTTTCAAAGCCACCCTGATAAAATTGATTTACAATTGAGTTGTTCCAACCATTATGGATACTATCAGCTGCCAAATATGCAGCTATTGCAAGCATCGTATTTCTACGCCAGTTTCTGTAGGATTCCGCTGTTGCTTTAATACGCAGATATTCTGCCGAACTATGAATCTTTACAACATTGGCAAGTTTATCAAGTTCATTAATTAATTGCTTTAAACGATCATCATTATCAGAAAAATATGATTTTAAAGATAAATAAGTTAATGGATTAATCCAACTCCAACGAATACCTGTTGGCATAAAAACAGAAAGGCCCGGCTTGTATCCACCAATCATGTATGCATCATAATCATAAAGATGCATAATCACACTTTCAAACGCCTTTACAGCATCAATTGCTAATTGCGTATTGATTGATTGACCAATGTTAGTAATAATTGCTTGATATGATCTAAAACTTTGACCTTGTCCATCAAATTGCGCAATCGCTGCGTTTGCAGCTGCAAGTGTTGGATTTGTATTTACATTGATAGGATTATGATCAATCACTGCTTTCATAATTGCACCGCGCAACACACCTTGTTGGCCATTTACAGCATCACCAAGCTGCACAGGACCAGCTGCAGGCGCGTGCATACCACCTGCCATCAAGCCAAAGCTTGATGCAACCAGCATGAATGATAAAAATAACTTTTTCATGGTAACCTCCAAGCAACCAATTCAATTTCTTATAAAATTCATTGCTTCACAAAACCCTCACGCCCGTCATCCCAAACTTTATTTGGGATCCAGACATTTAAAACATGAACCTTTTATTTAAGTATGCCTGATTGATACACCAAGCACAAAAGCCCTTGGTTCTTTTTCAAACAAAGCATGAAAAAACCCCAGTTTTTCAACCAGGGTTTTTTAAATTCAATTGTTAAATTAAGCTTTTTGAGGAGCTGCAACTTCTGCTCTATTTTTTGCAATTTGAGCAACAAGCGCCGATTGAAGATCATATTTTTGACCAGCAACCAACCAACAACCTAATTGCAAACTCTTTTTACATGCTAACTTACCACCAGTAGCTGCTAAATCTAAGACACCAAGTTTATTAGCTGTAAGGATTGCAGCAACAATCATTGCAGATTTCATTTTGTTATTTTTAATAGGACGATAAACATACTGCTTAAACAGCGTTGTTAAAGTTCTACCATTAATCAATTCATCCATATTATAAATCGTTTGGCGAAGTTCTTGCAATTTCAAAACGCTTGCTTTTGGAGACTTAATAAAATAAGGCAACCAATCACCAGCAGTATTTAATGTTAAAAGATCTTGAGCCTCTTTAGCCATAGCGTTACAAGCTTCAGTAAGTACAGCTTTATCACTTGGAGCTAAATCTGTCATAGGAATAGATTTTAAACCTGTTTGCAATGCCGTAACCGCATCAGTTAAAGTTTGTAATCGAACAGCTTCTGGAGATTTTACACCTTGTGCAATTTTTCCTAAAGCAGCTTGAATCATACCAACCAAAGGAGTAACTGTGGGAGTAACTGGTTTAACTGGAGCTTGAACTACTGGAGTTGGAGCCGGAGCAACTACTGCTGCTCTTTTAGGCTTACCATAACCACCTTTAGCAAAAGCCATACCAGACGTTAAAGTCAATAAAGTTAAAAATAATTTTTTCATAGTAACCTCCTTGAAAAGTCGACCCTTTTAAAGGCCTTATTATTTATTCTATAACTCCAGTTTGCCCTATTTTGCCCCCCCTGTAAAAAGGGGTGGGGTATTTTTAAAGGGCCTATTTTTTGGAATAACAGAAATACATAAACAACCCTAAGCAAAACATCATGCCGAAGAGATACAAAGAAGTGAAATTATACTTGATAGCGCTGAGCACACAGGCAATAATAAACCCTGTACAAGTCACCAGTGACATAACGCCCGTACATTTTGAGCCGATCGATAACATTAAAAATGCAATTGAACTAATCGTGTACGTAATCGTACAACCCAATGTTGCAGTTTGCTGTAAAGGAATTTTTGAACCACCCGTAATAACCAAAAATAAACCACAAATTGCACCTTCAACAAGTACAGCACTTAATGGTATTCCATGACGATTCAACTTTGCCAAGGTTTTTGATCCAAGGGTATGATCATGTTGTGCCAATGTGTACAAATTCCAAGCATTTGAAAACAACAAACCGTAGGCAGCACCCATTGCAGAAAAACCAATAAAAAAACTGATCGCAGTTGCAAACTTTGTTTGAATCCATGGTGCAACCGGCATCAAGCTGGTTAAATATGGAAATGCATCAGCATAATTTGCAATCCCTGCAATATTTGGCGCAAGCATCATAGCTACAACAGTTTGAAAAATTACATAAATTAAAATGATTGAAAAAAAGGAATAAAAAATTGCTTTGGGAGCATTCTTGGAAGCATTTTCAATATTGCGGCTGATAGAACATGCAGCTTCAAATCCTGAAAAACAGTACAGCACGAGCGGCAGCATCATCACAAAGTTGCTCAACGTTACCAGCTCAAAATTTTCAAGCAAATTAATATCAAAATGATAAATTCCAAGACCGATCAACAGCAACAATGGAATAGATTTTGCTGCAAAAAAACAGTTTTGAATCAAAATACCAATACGCAAATTCAAAGAGTTAAGGACCATAAAAATAGCCAAAATTCCAAAATCAACCGAGACTGTAGGCACAACGCCAAAGATTACTGGAAAAAGTTTTTGCAAAAACGTTGATGCAACATGCAACAATAAACTTGCTGAAGCTAATTTACCAAAAAAGTAAGTCCAGGTGCTGATAAATCCTAAAAATGGTGAAATGGGTCGCGCAAAAGCATAAAACCCACCTTCAGGATAAATTTTTACCAGCTGAGCAAACGTAAAAATTAAAGGGAACATGAAAAGACCAACACCCAAGTAGAGCAAACCACCCAAAAGACCAAGTTCTTTGGTTAAATCAACAATGTTTACAAAAATTCCAGCACCCGCCATGATGTTCAGGTTCATGAGTATTGCTGATTTTAAAGAAATTTTGTGCATAGAGCTCATTTTTTTCCTATCAAATAAAAATTTATCAAAAAAATATGGCCTAGATTCCCGCCTACGCGGGAATGAGGGGATGAACTGATTTCAAATACATCGCAATCGATCCTGCCACACAAGCATTCAAGCTTTCAGTTTTGCCCGGCATTGGAATCGTTAATTTTTCATGACAATCTCTGACAATGTCTGGTGGAAGACCTGCGCCTTCATTACCAATCACCAACATACAATTTTTTAAATCAAGCTGATCTGGAGTTTTTCCACCATCAACTACCAACGCACACATTGCAATATGCTTATAAGTTTTATAAAAAATTGGCCAATTGGTAGAAATAATAGTTACAAATCCAATAGTTCCAACTGTTGCTTGTACCACTTTTGGATGGTAAGCATCCACGCCTTGCATGGTAAAAATAGTGGCAATATTCATAGCTGCAGCTGTTCGAATTAATGTTCCCATGTTGCCGGGATCTTGAATGTTATGCAGCACCAGCGCATTTGAAGTTATTTCAACATCGTTCATTGCAGGAATTGCAAAAACTGCAACCAAGCCGCTTGGTGTCACTTCAGTGCTAATTTTTTTCATAATCGCTTCAGTCACCTCAAACATGGTGTCTGGTTTTATAATTTCATGATGCACATCATACGCCTGCGCTGTCACAAAAACTGAATGCAATTTCATACCAGCTTCAAGTAATGTTTTATATACCGTTGCACCTTGAGCCAAAAATTGTCCATGCTCCTGACGATATGCTTTTTTTTGAAGCGCTACCAAATGTTTAATTTTTGGATTGATCAATGATTGAATGATTGTGATATTTTTCATAACTGCCCTAACATAATTTTTTCTCGATATTTGCACATCAAATCGTTCATATACGCAATGTTATGAATCGTTGCAAGCGTATGACCTGCAACTTCTTTTGCTTTGAATAAATGATGTAAAAAACTGTTCGTATAATTTTTGCACGTAAAACAATTACACGCAGCATCAATAGTTTCAAAATTATACTTCCACTGCGCTTGTTCAATTTTTTTAGTGCCCTGTGAAGTAAACAAATGACCATGGCGTGCACATTTTGTTGGATGTGAACTATCAAACGTGTCAATTCCGAGCGGAATAATACTTTCAATGGACGGTAAATCTGCAATACCCAGCAAATGATTTGGCTTATCTTCGGGTAACTGTGGCACTGTAAATTTTAGCATTTCAACCATTTCAGTTCGATTTTTTCCAACACTGCCACCAATTGCAAAACCATCAAATGGCAATTTTGTTAAAGTGTCACAACTGATTTTTCGAAGTTCTGGAGAAATGCCACCATGAATAACCGCATACATTGCTTGTTGTTGCTTGTTTGAAAGATGCACATCAAGCGATCGCTTTTCCCAACGATGCGTACGATCTAAACTTTTTTTAAGCGCCCGCGCATCAATATGATACGGCGGAAGTTCGTCAAGAGGAATTATAATATCAGCATCAAGTTGTTTTTGAGCCAAAACTGACGATTCAGGAGTTAATTTAACTTCATCACCATTGCGATACGAACGAAAAGTCACACCCTCTTCAGTAATTTTTGCAACTGAATTTTGATGTTGTTTTTGTCCCTTGCTTTTCAGTTCACTGGCAACGCCACCATAGGCCAAACTAAAAACCTGAAAACCACCAGAATCGGTAATGATTGGTGATGTTCGATTGATAAATTTATGAAGTCCACCAGCTTGTGCAACAACGTCTGACCCTGGATGTAAAATTAAATGGTAGGTGTTGCAAAACATCAACCGTTGGTTTAAAGTTTCAAGCGTTTTATTATCCAGTGCTTTTAAAACACCATTTGTCCCAACAGCTACAAAACTTGGGGTTTCAATAATTCCGTGAGGTGTATGAATTCTGCCAACACGAGCACGAGATTTTTTTGATTGATAAAGAATTTCGAAATAAAAATATGGATTCATGAATTTTTCAACTATGCATGCATTTAAGTTTTTGATAGTATAACAAAATCTTTTTACTTAGCATATTTTATCAAACAATCATAAATTTTTTAGGGATGCTCATGATTCAAAAAAATATTCATATTTTCATATTTTCAATCTTTTTATGCTTACCACTTCATACAGCTTTTTACACACCTAAAACTTCTCCTTCTTTGACCCCACATCCTTCTTTGCATTTAGATGAAACCAACAGCTCTCAAATAAGTCGATCGACAAGCATGACCCCACAATCTTCAAGCAATTCTTCCAACCATTCTATTTCACCTGAACCACAAAATCCACATGTCACTCGAGTATCAAATATTTGTGAAGTAATTAACATAGATCCAGAAATTCTTTTAGAACAAGCAAAAAATCTAACTAAGAAAAGTGTTGACCCAAGAACTTCAGAATGTTTAAAAAAATTGTACAATTTGGGGCTTTTGTTTCCAATTTCAGTTCAATTTGAAAAAGACAATGAAAATAAAGCACCTGTCAGCTATAATCCAAAAATTGTTACAATTCGAGATACTTTTTTTAAAAAAAATAAAACTCAACAACTCATAATTTTAATGCAAACCGTACATAGATTAAATAACAGCTCTTTTGAAATAGAAACTGTTGCAAAAGAGCACCTTGAAAGCAATGATTTAAGTCAATTAACTTTTGAAAAATTAAAAAAAGAACTTCAGGATTATTATGCAAAGTTAGATTGTGAAGCAATTAAAATTCTTATAAACAATGCTGTAAGTGAAAAACAATATGTCCTAGCTCGCAAATTAGAAGCTTACTTAACCACACCCTGTGATGAAGCAACACCTAATTCTGCAACCATTCAATCTCAAAAAAGAGGATCTTTAACCGGCAAGCGCAAAAAAGATGTCTCAGAATCAAGTTCCAATTCATCAGATTCTGATCCTAAGGCCTAAAATAATTTTAAAAAGGAGAGTAGTTGATGAACCTTCAAAAAATTTTATTCTGTTTATTTTGGTCTTGCATAACCCTACCCATAACTTTTAACGGGCTTATTGAAACTGGAATTTCAAAAAACAATTTTTTATGCCCTGCAGACAGTTCATCATCCGTGGTTTGCTCATCTGCAAATGCTCATGCCACAGGTTTTAATTTTTCATCTTCCAAAATAGTTCAAATTTTTAACGATCAAGCTTTTTGGCTCCATGAACAAGCCGTACAAGAAAAATACACTTCTCAAGTTTTATCCTACTCAGGATCAGCACTTTCAGAAAAAATGGCTGCTGAGGGTTGGGGCGCTATGGGAAGTTACTGCATCATCATCAGTATCGATCCCATTTTGACCAGCATAGTTATGCCAGAATTGATTGCAAAAGAAGATGAAGAAAAAGTGGTAGTTCAATTGTGGTATAACGGAGACAGTGCGCTGCAACTTTGGTCGCAAGACACAAAAATTATATCAAAAGATGCAGCCTTTACCGTGACAGTCAACAATACAACCGATTCTCTTCCTGGCGTGATTAATGCATCAAATGCACCATTCAAATCACTGCGCGCTCAATTTTTATCTGATTTACATTTACAACAAAACAGCCGCAAAGAATCTGTGTATCAAATTGCAACACAATCACCAAGGTCGGTAAAAATTCAGGAATCTTAAAGATTATAAAACATTTTTTGCAAAACCAATCAATTGACACTCAGCTTGGGGCTTAATGCCAAATTGATCAAACACCATGTTTTGCATTAACTGAACAAGCTTGATGATATCAGTACTTGTTGCTTTGCCGCGGTTCACAATCATGTTGGCATGTTGATGCGAAACAATTGCATCACCAATGCACAGTTCACCTTTGACACCCAACTTATCCAAATAATAAGCAACATAGATCAATTTTTTGTCGGTATTTGCAACTTCTGATGGCAAAAAGTTTCGAAAAAAACTTCCGCATGTGCGAACTGTTGGATATCGACGCTCACGATGACGAATTATTTCTTCACGACGTCCACGCGCTCGTGCAACTTCAAGATCGGTTGCATGCTTGAGTTGAAATGTTGCAGAAACCAAAAAATATTCTTTTTCTTGAAGTCGAGACTGATCATAGCCAAATTTAAACCATGTTGGATCAACTGTGATAATTTCACCAGTTGCTTTGTGAATAATTTGCGCATGAACCAAAAACTGCTCCAATAAAAATTCATAATAATGCAAATTGATGTAAACAGATCCACCAACAGTTCCGGGAATCCCGCTAAATTCTTCTAATCCCAATAAATTTCTATCAAGACAATACAAAATTAAATCATGAAACGTTACACCAGCACCGGCTTTCACGTATGCCATAGTTGCATCGTGTTGAACAAACGACATTTCTTTAATTTGTGGACGAATTACTAAGCCATCAAAACCATCATCGCTGATTAAAATATTGGCACCTTGGCCAAGCATAAAAATTTCTAATTTATTTTTTTGAGCAAATTTTAAAGCTTGCTCAAATTCAGCTGCTGTTGTTGGTTCTGCAAAAAATTTTGCCAAGCCACCTGTTTGAAACCAATTTTTATCAGCTAAAGAAACATTTTGCTCTATGATTAATTGTGGAATTTTTGGTGTACAATCTTGACGTTGTTTTTGATGAGACATCATGATCCTTAATTAAATTTTTTGAAGCGGAGTCCGTTCAGGTGCTTTTTTTTCTTGTATCAAGATTTGGCACTTTTGACTACATGTTTTTGCAAATTTATCCAAGCATGACTGACATGCAACAAAATGTTTATTACACAAAGCATTCAAGCAGTTCACATAATCATCACTTGGCATTGGACAATTTAAACACTTACTCAAAATATCATCATTCACTTTAACGGTAATGCGCTGATCAAATACATAATTTTTTCCACGAAAAAAACCATCGGGAAATTTTTCAACATAACGATGAATACCACCTTCAACTTGATACACTTGTTTTGCAACACCCTTTTCATTCAAGTAAGCACTTGCTCGCTCACAGCGAATTCCACCGGTACAGTACATAAAAACAGTTTTATCTTTAAATTGATCAAGATTTTGATCAATGTATTCTGGAAATTGACGAAAATAACGAATATCAGGAGTAATTGCGCCTTCAAATTTTCCTACAGCCGCTTCATAGTTGTTACGTCCATCAAGCACCACAAAATCCTTTGGAGGGTTCAAAAAAAGTTCATGAGTTTGTTCTGGAGTTAAATGCTGACCAGTATTTTTTGTGGTTAATTTTTCCGGATCAATTCCAAGATGCACAATCTCTTTTTTAACACTAATTTTGCATCGCGGAAATGCATGAGATCCGCCTGGCGCAGTTTTAAAATCAATGCCGCCAAACAATGGATGCGCATTCATTGCAGCAACATATGCATCAGTTGCTTCTTTAGTTCCACCTAGGGTTCCATTTATTCCTTCAGTTGCAAGAAGAATTCGCCCTGTCAAACCAAGCGACGAGCAAAGCTCTTTTTGCCAAGCTTGAATTTGTTCAGGATGATCAATTTGAACGTATTTGTAGAATAAAAGAATAATTCCCATGATTTGCGACTCCGAAATGAAATAAAGCTTGTTAATTTGTCTAGATTCCGGATCAAAGTCCGAAATGACTGTGCTTGTTTTTTATTGTACCACGAGAGTTAATTTGCTGTCTACTCTCTTCCCGTCATCCCAAATTAAGTTTGGGATTCAGACAATTAATAAGAGGAGAGTAGTTTTTTATTCTTTTTGTTCAGATTCAGAATTTGAATCATCTGTTTTAGAATTATCAGGCATCAAAACGATCACAATTAATGCTATAGTTATCGCAATAATCATTCCGCCCGCAACATATGGTACAATTGTATTTATACGATCAAATCGATCATCAACAACATAAACTAAATGCTCTAGACACCCTTGCTTTTTTTCAAGGGCACGGATTTTTGCTTTAAGTTGCAGATTTTGCCAATTAAGTTGCTGATTTTGCCAATAATAATCATTATATATATAAGGTGATGATTGATGCGTCGGCCAATATGATGCCGATGTTGGTACTTGTAAAGAACTTATGGAATGAGCGATTACCAAAAATATAACAAAAATCAATGAACGAATAGTCATAAAAGCCTCCATAAAAATTTACGCAATTTGTCCAAATCGAACCATCAGCGCTTGAATAATTTTTGATGCTCTACTTTTTGGAGTTGGATGAACAGGATCTTGTAAAAATTGTGAAAAACTATTTAAAGAATCAGGAATCATAATATTTTCAAAACTCATGAGCGTATTTAATCGAGCAAACCAATTTTTACCTGCACACAACGCTTGAGCATCTGCATGCTGATTTGCAAAATTATCAGCACGGCCTTCTTGAAATCGTCCATACAAAATGAGCGATGCATATGCCACAACAGTCGCTCCAGCAACAGTCAAAATCCCTGTTAATGGTTCAATATTATCACGACCAATCTGATAAGCAGAATTTAATGTTAATGCCATAAGCAGCCCTGTAGCTGCAGTAATAGCTAAACCGCCATGATAAGTATCATTTTTTAAAACATGCGAAGCTTCGTGCAGCAATAACCATTCATCTTCTGCAAATGGAGCAAACATGTTTTTGGTAAAATTGAATGAATCAACATCGCCAAACACTTGTTGCATCTCTTGCAATCGCCACTCAGGAAAAAAAATTATCCCATGGCCTGATTCATAATTAT
This sequence comes from uncultured Pseudomonadota bacterium, assembly GCA_964406135.1. Classification (GTDB taxonomy): domain Bacteria; phylum Babelota; class Babeliae; order Babelales; family Chromulinivoraceae; genus JACPFN01. Next base: position 27,659 of record CAYOQO010000006.1, read on the forward strand.
CAGAAATGCCAAATTTAATTTGATCAAGATGAGCTTGAGGATACTTTGCAACCATAACCTGGTACCATTTTCCCGCTCCAGGATATTTCTGAAAAACCATCTGGTCATCCTGAAACGCACTACCAAGCAATAAAGAAGATAAAGAAAATTGAGCACAAAGTATTGTTAACGCGAACAATGAACTAAAAGAATTTTTTTTCATTTAAAATATTTAAAAATTCTGAGCAAGTGTCAGAATTGTAACCTCACATAAATAGTTTATTTTTCTTCTTTGTACATGACGTGCTTACGAACCACTGGATCATATTTTTTTAACTCAATACGCTCTGGATCGTTTTTTTTGTTTTTGTAAGTTGAGTAAATGTGTGGGCTTTGTGAGCTTTTAAGCTTGATAATTTGACGATTGCCTTTTTTTGCCATGATCTGAAATCCTTTTGGAATTAAAAACAAGTAACGCAAAATCTTAATTTACTTAATAGTATAAGGATAAAACTTGATTTCGTAAAGTCTTCTTTTGTAACATAAATGGTTGTCAGATCTTTGTTTTGTTCTATACTATTTTCAATCTATTTTGTGTTAACAAACTCAAGGTTTTTATGAAAATTTTGTTATCTTGGCTCACAGACCATCTTGACGCAACAATTAACAACATCAATGTCTCAAATTTAATACATCTTTTTAACATACGCACAGCAGAAATTGAAAGTTACACAGAATTTATTTTTAATCCAAATCGTTTTTTTATCATTCAAGTCACTTCCAAGGACTCAGAAATTCAAGCTTTTTGCCCAGAATTACATGAAAAATTAACTTTACCCGCACGCACTGACGCTGTCGTTGATAAACATTACCTTGCTTATCACGATGAAAAAAACTGGCGTTGGGCAACATTGCAAGATTTTGCTTCTGAAAAAGAAGGTTTGATGCCTGCATTGCACGTCAATCAAGCAGAAGTTTCAGGAGCCTGGAAAAAAAATATTCCCACAACTGATTACATTCTTGAAGTTGATAATAAATCAATCAATCACCGCCCTGATTTATGGGGTCATTATGGCATCGCTCGCGAAGTTGCAGCGTTTTTAGACATACCACTTAAATCTTTAAAGCCAATGCTTCAAGATCTAAAGATTACAGATTCATCTCAAAATCTTTCAATTAAACTGCAAGCAGAGCCACACTGTTCACGCATTGCTGGAGTTTTTTGCCCCAATGTGACCTCTCAAGACAGCACACCATGGATGGCAATCAGACTTGCTCAAGTAGACAGCAAACCAATGAATTTAGCAGTTGATTTAACCAACTATGTTATGTTTGATGTTGGTCACCCAATGCACATATTTGATGCCCGATCATTTGAAAACAACCAATTAATGGTACGCATGGCAGACAGCAATGAAAAATTACAACTTCTGGATAATCAAACCGTAACGCTTGAATCATCTGACATCGTAATTGCAAATCAAAATTCTGCAGTGTCACTCGTCGGTATCATGGGTGGAAAAAGTTCAGGATGGAATTCGGATACAAAAAATATCATTATTGAAGCAGTAGGGCTTGATCCTTTAACCATTCGAAAAACAGCTCAACGTTTAAAATTGCGCAGCGAATCATCCATGCGATTTGAAAAACATCTTGACCCTATGCAAAATATTACTGCACTTCAACGATTTATTTTTTTAGCACAAAAATTAAAGCTCATTTCAGAAACACCTGAGCCAATCGTTTCAATCGGTAAAGCTATTGAACCAAGAAGCTGCACACTTTCTCATGAATTTGCAGAAAAAATGCTTGGCACGTCAATTTCTCAGGATTTTGTACAAAAAACACTCATAAAATTAGGTTTTAGCGCAACTTACGAACAAAAATCAAATTCATATACCGTCATCGTTCCAACAAATCGCATGACCAAAGATATCAACATACAACAAGACCTCGTTGAAGAAATTATTCGTTTTTACGGATTTGAAAATATTGCTGCAGAGCTTCCTGGTCGACAAACAAAACCATTCAGCACGCAAGTCATCAGAAATATTGATCACATTAAACGCCATTTAGCTTTTGCTCTTAATATGCATGAAGTTCGTGATTATTTGCTGTATGATGCTACATTTATTGCCAAACTCAATATTGACACCTCAAATGCAATTCACGTGAAAAATCCAATGTCACAAAATTGGGTAACATTGACCACATCATTAATTCCTCATTTGCTCAAAAGCATTGAAAACAATATCGTAGGTCATGATCATTTACGCTTTTTTGAATTCAACAGAACTTGGCACACATCAAATTCAAAATTTATTGAACATAAAACTTTATCAGGTATCATTTTTGATAAAAAACTTATTAATTTTTATTCAGCAAAATCAGAGCTTTCTAGCTTATTTGACATGCTTAAACTTCATGTAGTTTGGCAAAAACCAACAAGCTCTATTCCTGCATGGTTTGATCAAAATGAAGTTGCAGAATTATATGTTCATGGCAAAAATTTAGGATTCGCTGGCATGATGGCAACATCATGGATGCACAAAATTGTTACAGGATCAGCATTTATTTTTGAACTGAACGGATCACTTCTTGAAGAACAAGAAATTAAAGAACTCAAATTTAATCAATGGTCAAAATTTCCAGAAGTCGCTTATGATATCAGCTTGAAAATTCCTGCAAAATTAACGTTTGAAAAAATTCAAACAATAATTTTAAAATCACATCCTTTAATTTCAAAAGTCAGCTTAATTGATTTTTTTGAAAAAGAAGAATGGCCAGATGAACGCGCAATGACGCTGCGTTACACCATGAGTAATCCTGAAAAAACCATGACCAAAGCAGAACTTGATGAAATTATGAAACAAGTGGAACAAACCGTGGTGCATCATGGCGCTCAAATTCGATAAAATTGCATTTATATACTTTATAAGTTCATTTTTGCTTGATCGTATCACTAAATATTTTGCCGTTACAGAATTATGGCCATCACAAACCATCAATCAATTTTTAAATATTTACTTAACGCAAAATCATGGAATTGCTTGGGGAATTGGTACGCAATTTCATGACACTTATTTTTATTTTCTAACACTGCTGATTGCGTCGGTTTTATTTTATTTTATGTGGTATACAAAATCTATTGCACATCATACTGGCATGTTTCGCGCATGCATGCTAATACTTGCCGGAGGTATTTCAAATTTTTGTGATCGATTATGGTATGGAAGTGTGATCGATTTTATACAGCTACATGCTGCTGATTGGTACTTTCCAGTATTTAATGTTGCAGATATTAGCATCACAATCGGCGCAATATTTTTAATTTATTTTGCTCTATTTGATGAATAACGTCTCCACTCATTTTTAAAATTACAAAAAAACAAGCAAAAAACATTTTTTTCTGCTCATCCTTAAGACCACCATGAACAAACAGGAAACATTTTCTCCTCTTCTCATCCTCGAAAAAGCACTGATATTTCCCCACTCCTCATCCTCGCGAAGGCGGGGATCCATGTCTTCTATTTTTTTCTTAAAAAATGATATAATTAAAAAAATTCATTAGGGGCAATATCATCATGCAAGGTCACTTTGTTTACATTCTTTGTTCTGAAAAATACGGCACTTTGTACATTGGCGTAACTCATAACTTATCTCGCAGAATGCATGAACATCAAAATAATTTGTTTGATGGATTTACTCAAAAATATAAAGTGCACCAATTAGTCTATGTTGAAAAATATTCCATGATGATACAAGCCATTCAACGCGAAAAAAATTTGAAAAAATGGAACAAAGAGTGGAAAATTAATTTAATTTCAAAACATAATCCCGAATGGAAAGATCTATCACAAAATTTAATGTCTTTTATTTAAAAATGAAGACATGGATCCCCGTCTTCGCGAGGATGAGGAGAAGAAAAAATGCTTGATCAATGAATAAGGATCATCATCCTTAAAACTGCAAAGAGCAAGCAATATACAGTTTTTCATAATTTTCATGTAAAAAACAATAAAAAGAATACAAATATTATGCTCAAAAAAAGTTTAAATTTTTTATATAAAACTCTTATCTATATCCTTTGTCCGCCACAATGTTTCAGCTGCAAAGCATACATACCAAGTCGTGCTATCTTGTGTCAAATTTGTGAACAAAATTTAGAGCTCATTGCACCAAAAATGTTTATCATCAATAATGCTTATATTTTAACAGTCTATACACTCACACGCTACACTGAACCACTCCGACCTATGCTTTTTGCAAAATATCGATCCGATATTATTATCATTGAAAAACTTGCTCAGTTAATTTGGGAAAAATCAATTCTTCCTCATGTTAAAATAGACTATTTTATTCCAATTCCGCTGCATTGGACACGAAACATGAAGCGTGGATTTAATCAAGCAGAAATTTTAGCAACTTGCTTATCAAGCTATTCAAAAATTCCCATAATGCATGCTCTCAAGCGCTGCCGTGCAACAAAATATCAAGTCAAAGTCCAAAATACTGATCGATGTTACAATGTAAAAGATGCTTTTAAATTACACAATCTCAATGTTGATCTTACAGGCAAACATATCATGCTTGTAGATGATTCATGTACCACAGGATCAACTGCAATTGAAGCTGCAAAAATGTTAATTCCTTTAAAACCTGCTTCAATCAACATGATTGTTGCATGTCGAGCATTGTAATAAGTCGTTGCTAATGTACATTTTACTGCTACAATTGATGTAATATTTTTAACAAATTTTTATTAGGGAAACATCATGAAAAATAAATTATTTGCTTTACTTTGTATTGCAATGCTCAGTTTTATAAAAGATTTACAATCTTTTCCATGGTATAAATCTTTAAACGATGGAAAAAATTTACAAAATATTGAAAAAAATTTTAACAGCATTGAAGAAGTGAAACAATTCTTGCAATGTCTTGAAATAGCAGCAATAGAAGAATTAATGAAGCGAACACCTTATTTAAAAGACACAAATGAAAATGATAAAATCAATGACCATAAAGCACTTGAAGAATTCAAAAATAAACATAATTGCGACCAATTAAAAGAAATAACTTCAGAATACATACAAGCATTCAACACAATTGACAGCATTAACTCAATCCCTCAACACAAACAAACAGACGAAGAAAAAACAAAAAGATATCAAGCACTCGATTACATAAGTAGATTTGTAACAAAGAACAATCAAAAACTTAAAAAATTTCGTATGGAATTTAATGTATCAAAAGAAGATTTTGATACATTAGCACACGATACACACAGAGAAGTATACCAACACTTCGAAAATTCAAAAAAAAATCTTGAAAAAAATTAATAAAAAAAGCGTCATGAAAGTGACGCTTTTTTATTTAAGTAATGTTGTGTTAAAACTTCATGAAGCAATGGCTCTTCAACTACAATTTTTGGTATGGATGGGTTCAGTTGCGCCAAAAATATTCGCACATTTTTTTTTGCACCAATGCGCCAATCATATGCCGAAATTACATGATCACCATCACGGCCAAGCACCGTAGCAACATCATGCAAATTCACATTATCAATATCCGTCACATCAACCGTGAAATAATTCATGTTGATGCGTCCAACAATTGGTGCAATTTTTCCATGAATCAAAACTTTTCCAGTATTTGAAAGATCAGGATTAATCCCTTCAAAATACCCCATACCAAGCACTGCAATTTTTGTTGCACGTGTCGCAGTATAAGTTCGAGCATAACCAACTGTTGATCCTGCAGCAATTTGCTTAATAGCTATCACTCTTGTTTTAAGTGACAAAATTGGATACAGCAAACTTTGTCGCGCTTCATCAGCTTCAGGCAAATAGCCATAAAGTCCAGCACCAACACGCACAAAACTATATTGATATTTTACGAGCAATGATCCATGAGAATTTGATGTATGAAACTGCAAGCCCGGTTGATAAAACAATTTTAAAATTTCTTCTTGAGCATGAACTGACTCTTGATTACACGCTTCAATAAAATGTGAACAAATTCCTTGTAAATTTAAATACGGCATCATTTCAAGCTCATGCATAAACGCTACAAACTCTGAAGGAAAAACTCCCAAGCGAGAAAGCCCTGTATCAATTTTTACATGAACGTTAATTTTTTTATTATTTTTTTTTGCAATATTGTGCAAATCATGCATCGTTGCAACATCTGCAAGAATCATATCAAGATTATGATCAACAATATCTTGCAAACTCGTGTTGATAAATCCTAAAACCAAAATAGGTTTTTGCACTCCTGCGCGCCGTAAATCAACACCTTCTTGAGTGTTTGCAACACAAAGTCTTACGATTTTTGAATTTTGATCATGCAAACGTCCAATTTCTAACAAACCATGACCATACGCATTTGCTTTAATCACGGGCGCAATGCCCGTGCCCAAAGGCAACCAACATTCATACTGATCAACATTGTGAAATAATGCAGTTTTATTAATTTCGATCCATGTTGTATGATTCATAATTTTTAATTTTCGATAAAAATTTAGCTATAGAAACAGAATATAAAAAATATTTTAATACTCCTAGAAAATTTATGAAAAAAGGATTCTGGAAAAAAAATTATGGTTTGATACCCTAAAATTATTAGGCCTTGATTGATGAGATAAAATTTTATGAAAAAAATAGTTCAAAAAAAACAAACTCCAAAATATGCTGATTTTGTGTACGGAGTTCACAGCGCACTCGAACTGCTGACAGCAAAGCGTCGCAAAATAAGCATGGTTTATACCACAAAACATGAAATTAAATCTTGGCCAAAAATTTCAAAACTTTTACCAGCGCATGTTCAAATTCAATTCGTAACACGAGAAACTTTAGACAACATTGCACAAACAACACAACATCAAGGCATTGTTATTTTTACAGCGCCATTTCCTTTTGAAAAAAATATTTTTGATATAAAAAATAATAATTTTATCGTTGTTTTGGATGGAGTACAAGATGTACGAAATCTTGGCGCAATCATGCGATCTGCATATTGCACTGGTGTTGATGGCATTGTAATTTGCGGTAAAAATAGTGCACCTTTGACCCCTGCAGCCATTCAAGCATCTGCAGGATTGGCAGAACATTGCAAAATTTTTATTGCACCATCTATGGGATTTGCATTACAAGAATTAAAATCAAAAGGTTTTGGACTTTACATAGCTACACTTGGAGCTGGTGAAAATGCAGCAACACTCAAATTTGAAAAACCAGCCGCACTCATCATTGGCAATGAAGAATCGGGAGTCTCAAAAGAAACTTTAAAATCTGGAACTCGCGTACTTTTACCGCAACGGCGCGGTGATATTTCTTACAACGCTTCAGTCGCTGCAGGAATTTTAATGTTTTTAATGGGAGTTCAATTTAAAAAAATATAAGGAAGTTGTATGATTGATCGTAGATTTATAGCTATATTCTTAATCAGTTTTTCTATTGTTTTATTTTCAGGATTTTTATGGGTAAAACTTTTTTATCTTGAAAAAGATTTGCAAAATTTACAACAAGATATTGATAAAGATAGCTTTTCATACAAAGAAATTGAACTTGTCATGCCTGTGCAAGAATTTTTAAAACGTGGCGCAAATTCTGCAAATCTTTCTACGGTTAAACGTGTTTTTGTTAATCAATGGATCTACTTTAATCAAGATGATTTAATCAAATTAGTAATGTATGCACAAGGCTCAATGTCATTTGATGAAATGAAAAAAGCATTTGAATCTGCAATTCAATCTGAAAATACAAAAAATGGCGCTGCAACATTTATTCAAAATTGCTTAACCAGTATTGCAAATGATCCAAAATTGATTACGTATGTTAATGATTCGCTCAAACAAGGGCTAAGTCCACAGCTTCATAAACTGCGCGGGAATATGATTGAAGCTGAACATAACAGCAGAGAGTATAAAAAATTAAAACTAGAATATCGCAAAGCACTGTATACTTGGATTGATCAACAACATGGCAAACTTTTAGATGAATTAGTTTTGCAATTGTAATATTTTTTGTAGCAATGCAACTGATTTTTCAATCAATTCATAAACTTGATTTTGAGTTTCTTGAAATGGAGCTGTTACAAAATTTCCAACATCAGCTGGATTATCTGGTCGTCCAACGCCACAGCGCAAACGATAAAAATTTTGACCACCATGCTCAATAAGTGACCGCAAACCATTATGTCCCCGAGCGCTACCACCATCTTTTATGTTGATTTTTCCAAACGGATAATCAATTTCATCGTGAACTACCAAAATATTTTCAATTTTAATACCGCGCTTTTGCAGATGATGCAAAATTTCACCAGAATTATTCATGAATGTTTGAGGTTTGATTAAAAGAATTTCTTGATCTTGTACTCGCACTGATGCAATCATCATGTTTTGTTTTTCAAGCCATGATCCTTGCCATACATCACACAAGCGATCAAGAATTAAAAAACCGATATTGTGTGGCGTAAAAGCATATTGGGGCCCTGGATTTCCAAGACCCACAATCGCTTTAATTTCTTTATTTAAAGTTTCTGTCATTATTCAGATTTTTTTGATGCTGCTTCTTTTTCAAGGGCTTGTTTTTTTGCTAAATTTGCAGCTTTTGTTTTTTCATCAAGTTTTTTAATGACATCAGATGTTTTTGAAACAGCTTTTTTATTGACATAAACAGCTTGTTCTTCCATTAACACAATGTCCCAATTATTTTGCTGTGCTAATTCTTTGATAGTTTCTTTGATTGAGCTTTCGAATTTGCCCATCTCTTTTTGATACATTTCGCCTAATTTTGCTTCAACTTTTTGACCTTCAGCTTGAAGCTTTTGAATTTTTAAACCTAGCTCTCGTTTTGCAAATTCCAATTCACTTTTATCAATTTTTCCACTTTTTTCTTTATCTGCAATCTCTTGATCTTCTTTTTGCAATTTTTCACCTTCTTTTTGCAATGGTGCTGCAAGTTTTTCTTGTGCAGATTTTAATTTATCTTGAACTGATTTTCCAGTTTCAGAGTTGGTCATAACTTCTTGACCACTAACCGTCACAATTACAACTGATTTTGATCCTGATGGCGCTGCGGATGATGCTTGCATAAAACCAGTTGCCGAAAAGATTGTACAAAAAATAATATTTTTTATTGAAACTTTGTTCATTGATGTCCTTTTAAATTGTTTAAAAATGCTCGAAATATATTTTGACTTTTAATGTTCAAACTATATTATTTTTATAAAATTTCGTCAATTTTTTCAAAGCCTCAAATTTTTTTATTACTTCAAAGGATTTTTTCATGAACAAAAAAACACTTATCGTGTTATTTTTATGCACAAATTTTTTTATAATTCCAAGTGGTCAAAACACTGTCATAGTCCACACTCCTTATCAAACAGGCTACTTCGTCCCTGATAGTTCAGGGCAATATTCAAGAGAATATCATCAATTTCGCAGAACAAATGCATCATTTCCTCCAATGGTAACTGCCATGATGGAGAAAATTCAAGAATTAGTTTTTTTAGAAAATATTAATGGCCCTTCTGAGAAAACTCTTCAAGAATTAGATACATTATATACATCTCATACTGAAATTTTTAATGCCGCTCTGCCACCAGACTTTGCAATTCATATTTTAAAAAAATTTATTCGTAGTATGCAAGCATGTCATAATGGGAGCCTAGCCCATATTTCTAGAAAAAAACAAGAACATGTTTTATGCTTTTTTCTTAATTATTGCACAAGAAAAGGTCTTGAAGAAATTGATCCTGAAACTGGCGAAAATGTCGCTCATATATCTGCATCATTTCACTGGTTTGAAAGATACATGAAAAAATTATCAGAAAAAGCTGACTTTAATATTCAAACAACAGAAAATGATAAATATCCAGGAACAACAATATTTCACTCGGTGGCAGCCAGATTAGTTTCTGAGATAAAAAAGGGTAATCGATGTTCACGACCTATCACAGAAAATGCTTTACATTTTTTAAAACAATATCTGAATAAAACAACAATTCATGTTTTAACCAAACAATCTTTAGCTAATCGAGAAGATAAATCTTCAGGAAGAACATTTTGGGATATTTTGCCACTAAAATATCACCAAGAACTGGCTCAATCATTTAACAAAGAAACAATAGAGGCTTTACATGTATGCCTTCAAGATCATCCTAATAAAACATTTGTAGAAAACATCAAAAGAGCTGTTCCATTGAAAAAATAAGTTATAAAAAATTTGAATTCAGACCCCTAACCCTTCATCAAAATTTTTTATAACTTTAAAAAAAAATATTTTTAAAAAGCAAGAATCTCTAAAAAAAATCTATTTTTTCGATTCTTGCTTAATTTTTTGATTAAAATGTTTAAATTCAGATAAAGTTTGAGAGCTATAACTGGCTGCTACATCACGCACTAAAGATTTCCAAAGCTTAACGTTCTTGCCTGCTTCAAATTCAGAATGTAAAACAAACAATACCGACTCTAAAGGATTTACTGACTGAAACACTGCCGAGAGCACATTTAGAAATTTTTGAAGTGTAATACCCAAACGAATAGTTTCGTATGATATCATTTGACGCTGCAAACAACGATCTAACTCAAAAATGAAAAGGTCTGTTTGATGCTGTACCCAAGATGCAATAAAAATTAACCTTAAAACTAAAAAGTTCGATATTTCCATCCAGCGAACTGTACCATCTGGTAAAACGTCATATCGAATACTATAGCCTCCCTGCAAAGCTTCATAATATTTTTTAATGTTTGCTTTTGTGTATATTTGTACATTGCAAAATACCGTATGACCAAATAGATCTGAACCATAACTTGCTGTTGCTTGAGAAATTGCATCAGTCAATACAATTTTAATATTTCGTTTTGTCGTGTAACGAAATAAAATCATTTTAATAAAACCAATTATTTCAGGATCTGCATCTTGTTCATCAATAAAAATAGCTTCTTGCATCGATTCACGTTCCGCATCTTTGATTTTATGATAAGAAGCAACTATTTTTTCTTCAGACATCTGTGCATACAGTTCTTCAGGAAGCATTCCTGATTCTTTATACAAAGCATTAAAAAATTTTTCAAAACCTACGGTTAATTTTTGTTGCCAAAGATTAATTACTGCTTGATAAGCACCACGATTTTTAAAAACAACTAGCTCATCGCCCCACAAACGAAATGTTGGAAATTTACTGATATGAATTTGACTAAAATTTTGTTCAATAAAACTTTGATAAGAAATTGCCGCTATGGAAAAATGCAGCAACAATAGACAGGAAAAAATAGATTTATATTTCACAAACGTCCTTGGAAAAATTGGGGAAAAAATTGATAAAGCCCTACGAAGTTTTAACGAAGTAGGAAGCTGCCCGTTAGGGAGGCGAAGTATGGTGGAGGCGATGGGAATCGAACCCATGTCCGCAAAAAATCAAATCAAAAGCACTACATGTTTAGCTTCCATTTATACAAACTTGCTACTCAGGAAGCAGATATCACAAGCTCGTCTATTTCTTATACTTTTGCGTTATGAAATAAAGAAAGATTGCACAAAAGGAATATGGTTTTTATTAAGCGACAGACAGTGAAGAATATTCGTCTTCACGGCGTCTGAAGGAAGCTGCTACCATTGCAAACATTGCAAACATTGCAAACATTGCAAGCAATGATGCAAAGAAAGTAGCTCCTACAGTTTCTTTATTAGATTCTGCATTTGTTTTTAGTTGATTCGTTTACGAGCACTCAACAAACGCTCGACATGCATTCTTGACTATCATTAATACGTCGAAGCCAGTACGCCCCCGTATCTATTTTCAAAGATTTATTACCAGAATACCATATATCATCGAACAGTCAAAAGGGACATAAAAAGTTGCCTGCTTTTTAAAAATCTGTATATTTCAATAATTTGCCCCATTTTTGTTCATTGACTTTATCGAATAAATCGATATATTGTACTTATCTAGTACATTCATTGAATATACCGCGGGATGGAGCAGCCTGGTAGCTCGTTGGGCTCATAACCCAAAGGTCGTTGGTTCGAATCCAACTCCCGCAACCAAAATACAAAAAATCCTCGAATTTCTTCGAGGATTTTTTTTGCTTAAATCATAATTTTTAATCAAAATAGCTTAATTTTATACCAAAAAAGCGTCGCGAAACATATAAACTACCAAGAAATATCAACGTTAATGGCCCAACCCAAAACCAAAAGCCAAGACTTGAAATAAAAAATTCTTGATTTATCTGTACAAAATGTAAATTTAACTCAAATTTCAACGAATCTACAGCGCTACGTACAATCACATACAAAAACCAAAACAAAGCAGTACAGCTTAAAAATTGTATTGCATAACGCATCAAAAAATTGATCCAATCCTTCAATGGAACACTTAACTTTAATCGTTGATGCAACACCAGCACAAAAATAAAACTTTGCACCATTGCTGCCACTGAACATGAAAATGCAATGCCTGCAGCTCCATAATCCTGCATTAAAATACGATTTAAAGAATAATTAACAACAATGGAAACAAGCGTGGTGCACAATGGAATCATAGTTAATCGAATGGCATAAAAAATACTTAGAAAAATTTTATTAAGTGAAAAAAATAACAGACCTACTAAATATCCTAAGAAAATAGATTGAGCCAGCGGAACTTTACTCATTGCTTGAGCATCACCTAAAAATAACGTATGAAAAATCTCTTTTGAAAAAAATGTCATTAAAAAAGTTAATGGAATGGTTGTCCATATAATAAATTTCATAGCTTCAAACAATTGTTCTGCAAGTGACTCTGGTTTTTCAAGATGCAATTTTGAAAAATGAGGCAACAAAACTGTTACCAATGATGCTGCAATAATTCCAATCGGAATATTAACAAATTGAAAGGTATAACGCAGCAACGTAAGCGATCCGCTTTGAAAATATGAACAAAATCCAGTATTGATAAAATGATTAATTTCCATAATTCCAACGCTCAAAAAACAAGGCAAAAATTGTACCAAAATTTTTTTAAATTCTATTTTGGTCTGAGCATTCGCTGACGCAAGCCGATAACCATCTTTAAAATAAGTTATCAAATGCATCAAGAAAAAAATTACCGATGTTGCAATCATGCAATAACAAAAACTGGTCACGTTCAATTGAAAATACAAACAAACAATAAGCGCTACAACATAGGTTACATTTAAAATTGATGGCGCAAGTGCCGGAATAAAAAAACGATGTTGTGATTGCAATGCTGATGCAAAAATTGCACCAGAAGACATAAACAAAATAAAAGAAATCAAAATTCGCAGCAACTGAACACATGATTGAACTTTTTCTGCTCCAAATCCTGGCACAATAATATGAATCACTTCCGGCGCAAACCAAAAAATGATGCCACAAAAAATAAGCATAATCGATTCAATTACTAAAAAAGAAAATGTGGTCAAACGATTCATTGCCTGATCACCTCCCTTGTGCTGTGATGAAATTAATGCAGGCACAAGCACTGAAGATAAAGATCCTTCAGCAAAAATTTTTCGCATAGTGTTTGGAATTCGAAATGCTGTAAAAAAAATATCTGAAGTTTCACCAACACTAAAAAATCGAATTAAAAAAATTTCACGCATGAACGCTATGCAACGACTAATTAAAGCAAAAAAACCAATTTTTGAACTTTGTTTTAAAATTGATCGTGACATGTGCACCCCTTAAAATATCTGTTGTAAGATCAACTTAAGTATAAAAATATTGAAAAATATTTCCATTATGTTTTATTAAAAATAAAAAAGGAGCCATGTTGTTTTCAATCTTATTTTTTATTACCGCCTTATGTTTGAATTCTGTTACGCACTCTTCACCTCTTTCCGTAACCAGCGGTGGCACAGGAGCATCAAGTATTACTGCCTACAGCCTAATTTCAGGCGGAATAACTTCTACAGGATCACTACAAACCGTAAGTCCTGGAACTGCAGGACAAGTTTTGACTTCAGCTGGCGCAAACGCATTACCAACATGGACCAAACCAAATGGCTTGATACTTTTAAAAGTTTTAACAGCGTCAAGCAGCGCAAGCCTGACATTTACATCAACTGATTTTTCTACAGCCTTTTCAGTTTTTCTTTTAGTTATTGAAGGATTTGATCCTTCTGCTGTTAGCGTAGCTTTAACAGCGCAATGGTCAACCAATAATGGATCATCCTATTTAACTTCAGGTTATTCAAGTGGAACAAATACCTTAACTTATAACTCTGCAACAGTTACGAATATTAACTTATCAACAGCACTTCAGCTGGGCTCAGCTTCATCAGGTCAACATTCAGGCATGTATTATTTATTTGGCATGAATGGCAGATTTGCTGCAAGCACTGGCCCTTGTTTGCTCGGTTTTTCATTTCCAGCATTCAACCCAACACCGTATGGCATGAGTATTGGATCAATTTCAGGCAACCCCAATGTTAATAATCTAAAATTATTATATCCATCAGGTACCATTGTTACTGGCAGAGCATATCTTTATGGACTTGTTTATTAAATTACGGAATCAAGATGATTTATTTTTTATTTTTATTGTTAATGCATTTTTGGATTAACTCATCTCCCACAGCAGTTTCTTTTGGCGGCACAGGAAATAGCTCGTTGACTGCTTATGCTTTGATTGCAGGAGGTACTACAACCACAGACGTTTTACAGCAAGTTTCTGGCACAGGAACTTCAGGACAACTTCTGACTTCTAATGGCGCTGCAGTCTTACCAACCTGGCAAGCAGATGGAAATACTGGAACCACGAATGGCTTTGTATTTTTAAAAACTGTTACAGCATCAAACAGTGCAAGCTTATCATTTAACAGTACTGATTTGTCTTCAACCTATAAAGTTTTTTTGATTGTTTTAAATAATCTAGCGCCAACCTCATTAACCGTCACACTGCAAGCATATTGGTCAACAAATAATGGATCTTCCTATCTATCTTCAGGATATTCTGCTGGCGTTAATTATTTAGCATACAATTCTGCAACCATCACCAATGTTAACTCAACTACTTTTATTCCTCTTGGAAGCTCAACAAGCCTTTATTATTCTGGAGTGTTGCACTTTTATGGAGCAAATGGAGCATTAAGTTCTGGCCCAGCAATTTCAGGAATTACAGCTTCAAGCTATACCGCAGTTTATGGAAATGTCATTGCAACTATCAGCGGAAATCCAAATATTAATAATATTAAATTTCAATTTTCAGCGGGAAACATTTCCTCAGGTTCAATTTCGCTGTACGGTCTTGTTTAAAAAAGGATTTATGTGAGAAATGTTTTTTTAATAACCATAATTTTTAACACAAGCGCCTTTTTATGTGGATCACCAATTTCTACAACTTCAGGAGGAACAGGGCTTACAAGCATGACAGCTTATGCTTTACTCACGGGTGGAACAACAGCAACAGGATCATTGCAACAAATTTCTGGCGTTGGAACTTCAGGACAAGTACTTACCAATGGAACAACCTCTGCTTTACCAACATGGCAAAATAATAATTATGGATTAACGCTGTT
The DNA here is from genome assembly GCA_964406135.1 of uncultured Pseudomonadota bacterium. Classification (GTDB taxonomy): domain Bacteria; phylum Babelota; class Babeliae; order Babelales; family Chromulinivoraceae; genus JACPFN01. Next base: position 43,164 of record CAYOQO010000006.1, read on the forward strand.
AAAAACACTTACAGCTTCAAGTAGTGCAACTTTAACACTGACAAGTACCGAAATTAATTCAACATATAATGTTTATCTCATTGAACTTGATAATTTACAACCAGTCTCAGCAGGAGTTGTACTTCAAGCCTATTTTTCAAATAACAATGGAACATCCTATTTTACCACTGGATATTTGGGTGGAATCAACACTTTAGCTTACAATTCTGCAATAGTTACAAATACTAATTCAACTACCTATATACCATTAAGCGGCACAACAAGCCTTTATGTTTCAGGTTATTTATATTTATACCCAAATATTGCAAGCTTTTCAGGATCAGGAGCTATTGCATTTATGAATGGCCAAGTTATTACAGATTATCCAGGAGTTTTTGGCATGATTGTTGGATACCAAAACACTGCAGGACTTGTCGTTAATAATATTAAATTTCAGTTTTCAAGCGGCAACATTTTTCAAGGAATTATAAAACTTTATGGGTTTAAATCTTCATGATTTTTTATTTCGAAAAAATGCCATCGTCATCATCCATTGCGCTTGTTTATCAACTTCTAAAAGTGATAATTGATCATGCTGTACAAAATAACTTGGTACACAGTATTTACAAAATTTAATCAATCCAGGTTCAGGCAATTCAAAATTTTCAAAATTACCCAATAATTTTTCTGCAAAAAAATTTTCAATTTTTAACAATTCTTGACCAATTATTGGATTATGTAATTGACTGTGCGATGGATGCAAATCATCAAGCATAACTGAAATATTTGCCAATCGCTCATGAAAAGCAAACACACGTTCATGCACCCCATGGACAGGCTGAATAAAATCACCAAATGAAAAAAGATTATAAAATTTTTCAATCACCTGCATATCAGGATAAATTTTATTTGTTGCATCAACAGGAACACCTAAAGCATACATTTTTTTAATTTTACCAATATTTTTCGCATTTTTATTCATCAATTGACTTGCCAAAATTCCCACAGTTGCACCATGACTATGTGCAATCAGAATTACAAAATCATATTTTTCAATAAATTTTTGCAAACGATAAGCAGCTTCCATCTGAAAATGGTAGCTCAATTTGCCTGACCAAGAAAATGAAACAACTTGATCAACAATTTTTGTTTCTTGAGCGCATTGATAGACGGCTTTAAAAAAATCACCTTCTGGTTGATACCAAGATTCATCCTGAGCCCAAGTACCATGAATAATGATGCATGCTGCTGAGGTTGCAAAAAATGATTGCGTAAAAAGTAAAATTACAAGGCTATAAACTTTACACATAAAAAAAGCTCCTCGAAATTTTTATACATCGAGGAGCTTAACATTTTTTAAAAATTTAACAGAAAACTCAAATTACAAAGATCGAGCATTTTCTACAATTGCTCTTGCCGCTTGTGCATATTGAGGAATACAAATTTCTTGTTTGCCATAGCCACCAGCCTTATGCAATTTTTGGTAAACTTGATCCTGTGACATTTTTCTATTTGCTATATTTTTTGCTACGCAGTCTGCAACATTATGATCTACCGCTCTTTGTTTTAAAATACAAAGCACTGTTTCATAATCTGATAATTGAACAGGTTCAAAATAATTATTTGACGCTAGAACCAATGTTGAAATGCAAACAAAAAATAATGTTATTGTTAATTTTTTCATACTAACTCTTTCTGCTATTTTAAAATTTGACATAAAAAATGGGTACAGTTTCCTGTACCCTTTGCAAGTTTTACAATTTAAAAGAAAATTGCTAATTCACGAGCAGCACTTGCTGACGAATCTGAACCATGAACTGCATTTTCATCTAAGCTGTTACCATACAATGCACGAATCGTGCCTTGTGCAGCATTTGCTGGATTTGTTGCGCCCATAAGTTCACGCCATAAAACAACTGCATTATCTTTTTGCAATTTAAGCACAATTAATGGAGATGCTGTCATAATAGAAACTAAACCATTATAAAATGGCTTACCTTCATGCTCAGCATACAATGCTTGAGCTTGTGCTTGATTCATGGTGATTTTTTTCATCTCAACAATTTCAAACCCAGCAGCTTCAATCATATCAATGATTTTTCCACTCAATTTGCTTTTAACTGCATGAGGTTTAATAATTGCAAATGTTTGTTCCATACATAATCTTTCAAAATAAAATTAAAATACAGCCATAGTAAGATAACTATGGCTGTATTTGTTGATAATTTCGCTATTTTTTAGCTTTTTTCTTTTTAGATTGTGAATCTTGATTTTCATCATCTTGCGTATCTTGTTGACGCGCAGCATGTCGTTCAAGTTCAATTTGTAAAGCTGATTTCATTTTTGGTGCTGCAACTTTTGGTTGCTCAACTTCTTCACGTTCAATGACTTTTGCTACTTTTTTCTTTGAACGTTCAATAGGTTGTGCACTATGATCATCTTTACCAGTATCTTCAAGTTTTAAGCTTAAGCCAATTTTGCGTTCACCAGCGTTAATATTAATCACGCGAAGTTCACGAGTTTGACCAACTTCAACTGGATTATCTTTACTTTGTTCAAGCTCAGAGTTATAAATCAAACCTTCAACTTTGTTTGCTAATTTTACAAACGCGCCATAGCTACCAATTTTTGTAACTGTACCGCTCACACGTGATCCAACTGGCATCTCTTTTTCAATTGATTTCCAAGGATCAAGCGAAAGTTGTTTGATTCCAAGCGCAACTTTTTTGTGCTCTTCATCGATTGACAAAATAACAGCTTCAACTTCTTGACCTGATTTATACAAATCACTTGGATGAGCAATGTGTTCAGTCCATGACAAGTCAGAAACGTGAACTAAACCATCAACACCAGGAATGATTTGAACAAAAATTCCAAAATCAGCAATGTTGGTAATTTTACCTTTAATGCGATCATCTTTTTTGAATGTTTCTTTAACAGTTGTCCAAGGATCTTTGCTTAATTGTTTGATACTCAAAGACATTCTTCGATTATCAACATCAAGTGATGCAACAAGCACTTCAATCTCTTCGCCAACTTTGAAACGATCTCTTAGATTATTGATACGATCGGTCCATGAAATTTCAGAGATGTGAACTAAACCTTCAACACCTTTTTTGATTTCAACAAATAATCCGTAATCAGCAATACTTGCAACATGACCTTTAATAACTGATCCAACATGAATTGCTTTATCAAGATCTTGCCATGGATTATCGCCAAGTTGTTTCATACCAAGAGAAATTTTGTTATTGTCTTTATCAATTGACAACACTTTTACCGTGACTGATTCACCAATTTTTAACAATTCGCTTGGATGTGAAATGCGACCCCATGTCATATCAGTGATATGAAGCAATCCGTCAACACCACCAACATCAATGAACACACCATAGTTGGTAATATTTTTAACAGTTCCCATGATAACTTTATTAACTTCAAGTGTATCAAGAATTTGTTTACGAGATTTATCACGACATTCTGACAAGTATTTACGGCAAGAAATAATAACATTGCCACGTTTTTTGTTCAATTTAACGATTTCTGCAACAATTGTTTTGCCAACAAAATTGTCAAAATCTGTTACACGATACAAGTCAACTTGTGATCCTGGCAAGAATGCCGGAACGCCAATGTCAACACTCAAACCGCCTTTAACTTTGTGCGTTACCACACCTTCAACCGGTTTATTTTCTTCAAATAATTTTGTAATACGGTCCCAAGCTCGAACAATTTTTGCATTTTCATATGACAGGACAACGTCCCCGTTCATATTTTCAAGCTCATCGATAATAACTTCGATGTCTTTTCCTAAAGCAAAATCTTTCAATTCTTGCTCTGAAAATTCATACAACGGAACAATACCGTTTGATTTGTATTTGATATCAACTAATACGCCATCACCATCAACTGAAAGGACTTTTCCTGTGATCAATTGACCTGCAGAATATTTACCAACTTCACGTTCGTAAAGATCTTGCATTGACTTTTTTTGCTCTGCTGACAATTCAAGATCATCTGCAACAACAAGCCATGATTTAGCATACTGAGAGGGTTTTATACGTTCTTTTGACATAAGATTTTTTCGACTAGTTTTTATCGAACTAAAAACTAAAAAATGTAGTTAAAATAATAAAAAACAACTATTTTCAATGTATCAATTTTTTATAAAATGTTCAAATTTTTAAGGTCTTTACACCATTTTGAAGCGCCATAACCGGCAAAAGACCACACTTGATGCGATTCAAACCCAAAGAAAGACCCAAGATTTGCTGCACAATGCTTTCATCAAACTTTAAAACATCATTCAGGCTCATGCCTTGCAATGCCAATGTTAATTTTGAGGCCATAGCCATACTGATCACACAACCAGATCCCTGAAAACACAACATTACAATTTTGCCATTCAGCACCTTACCCCCGATCATGACCGAATCACCGCATGAAGGATTGTGTTGTGCTGAAACGAAATCCAAATCTGGCAACAGGCCAAAGTTAGACGGATTTTTTGCATGAAATTGCAAATCTTGCTGAATCAAGTAGGAGGAATTGTTACTCATAATTTTTATAAGATATTGCTTTTACAAAGCCATTTTCTTTACAATTAAGATTGAATGGGTTTATTTTTTATGGAAGGTTACGCCATGAAATCTATTTTTCAATATTCTATCATAATTTTAATGAATTTTACAGTTTTCACGCCCTTGCAAGGATCTAACCAATCACGGGGTCAAATCATAGCTTCTCAAGAGGCAAAGCCAATCACAAAAAAACTTTTACAGCACGTGCGTACATTAAGCATGCGTCATATGCCATTAATATCACAAGAAAATGACACGATACCTGAACATCACAGTGATCATGAAGGCTCAAGCAATAGCGAACAATTATCAAACAGTGAACATTCATCAAATCATGAAAAACTTGTTTTAATTCGTCGACTCAGCCAGCCAATGATTCAAAGACCAAAACCTCAAAAAGCTGTGCAATCAGAAAATAGATCAGAACCATTTCAATCAAACATGACATCAATCAGTCGAAACCATTTTGCTTCTCTTGAAAAAACTGTCAGCGTGTTAGTTATTAGCGCAGGAATTTACAAATTATTTCGATTCATATATCCATCAGAATCATCACAAGCACAACGTTCAGCAATTCCAACTGATATGATTGGAGCTGCATTTTGGGGCGCAAATTTACTCAAAAATTTTGCATCATCAGGATTAAGCTTAGTTCTTGTTGCTTATGCTGGTCATAAAGTCAAAAGCACGGTTGATACACTGTATGAAAATAAATTTCATACCATGCTCAAACCTGTTGTTGAAGACGTTGAACGATTGGCAATTTATGTTGATGAACGCACTAATCCACTTGCACAAGCTCAAACATTTTTATGTGATGTCACTGAAAATATCGCACAAGAAATGGCACATTTGGCAGATTTGCAAAACAGACAAGGACAAATTACCAGAATCTTAACTTCCAAATATCAAAAAAGACATCCAAAAAATCCTGCAACAGAGCAAATGCACACAGCGATTGAAGAAATTGTACATGAAGCAGATGAAGTTGCTCATCATGCACGCGCAATCACACAAGAAATTGAAGAGCAACGACTTCAACCGCCCGTCGTTACCGTAAATCCTATCAGCACAAAAGAAAAATCTTCAAAATGTTGTGGAATTTGTTAAAAAATTTAAGGGCGCTAACATAGCGCCCTTAAATTTTAAAAGTTAACTCAGGCTTAATAGCCTTTGTCTTCTTTTTTCATATTTTTTTTCTTGCTAACATCTTTTTTGTTGTCTTTTTTCATTGGTTTTTTTGCTGATTTTTTCTTTTTTGCTTTGTATTCTTTTTTTGGTTGTTTTGCTTTGTCATCTTTTTTATAACAACCAGCAAAAGCTGTTAAAGCTAGACCTAAAACCAACAAATTAAAAAGTTTTTTCATGTTATTCCTTTTTTTATTTAACATGTATCTGAAAAATCAACCTGAACTTACTTTAAGAAAAAATTAAAACTTTTTGCAAGATATTACAAATTTTTATCTGTGACTTTTTTTGTGATAACGCGAATTTGGTTGATTCTTTCTTCGCTTCAATTGTTCAATTGGATAAATCAAGTTCTTTGAAAAAGGAATCGATTTTTTATTAAAACAGCGTTGATCTTTTTTGCTTTGCCCTTTAATAAAATCTTCAACCGCTTTGCAGCCAGAAGTTGTTATCAGATTATTAGAGGTAAGTGCCAAATCACTAGGAGCTATTATCTCATTATTGAAAGCAACTGAATCTGTCATAGCTCCAAACAATTCCATCATTGTTACCAACACAATACCTGTACCATTTGGATGTGCAATATTTGTGTTATTTCTATATATAGGATGCATGAATCCTGCTTGCATCCCTGCAACAATAAACAACCATGAAAAAACCACAAATACCCGAATATTCATAAAATCCCTAAATTTTTATTTTTTATAATCGACCGATTTTTATATTTAATATTTTGTCCATGCTTACATAAGTTTTCACGATTCTTGATACCTCTTCAAGTGTTAAAGATCGAATAAAATCTATGCGTTTTTCTAAATAATCTTCTGGAAAATTATATTTTTCTAGAAAAACTAAACTATTTGCAATGTTTTCATAGGTTTCAAACATCAACGGAAATGAGTTAATAATAACCTCTTTTGCTTGCTCAAATTCATCATGCGTAATGGTATCAATTGCGGTATCTAAGCAATGCGCAATAGCCACCTGAGCTTCATCGAGTCGATCTTTTGACACAATAGTTTTGATAAAAATCATACCTGGTTGTTTTGAAGCTCCATACACAATTGATCCGCCAATCGTGTAGAATAAACCACTTTGCTCTCGAAGTTCAAACAATCGTGAACTCATACCGCCAGTCAGCAACTGATCAAAAACAAGCAGCGCATCATAATCAATATTTTTTCGATCAACAGAAATTCCTGCAAACGCCAAAACAATTTGATCACGATTTTTAAAAATTGAAAATGATTCTGGATTCACCGATGTAATTGCAGGAAATGTAAGCTCTGCAACTTTTGGTGATCGCCATACACCTAATTTTTTTTCAACTAAATTTGCAATATCATACTTTTGTAAATTTCCAACAATTGACAAAATTGCACCATCAGCAGAAATATTTTTTTGATAAACATCAAAACATTTTTCACGCGTTATGTTACTTAAACTTTCCTGCGTACCCAGCGATAATTTTGCATAAGGATGGTTTTTATAAATTTTTTCAGCAGCAACAGCTAAAATACATCGATTTGGAGTATCCCAAAATTGAACAAGCTGCGCCTTTGTCTTATCAACAAGTCGCTGAACATCTTCCGCCTTAAATTCTGCATGCTGCAACATTTCAAATAAAAATTCAAAACCTTTTTCAACTTCATCTGATGGCATAGTAACAAAAATTGATCCTGGAGCAGTTTCAAATGAAATTCCATACGATTCGGCTTGTTGTATAAATTGATATCCGGGATATTTTGCAGTACCTTCAAGCATTAATTTGCTTACTAAATAAGCAGCACCTTGCAAATCTTGCGGGTCATAATAATTATTTGCTTTAAATTCAAGCACACACTCAACCAAATCAACATCCGTATCATTATGAACCAAAACTTTTAAGCCATTTGATAGCTGTAATTTTTCAGGCTTAAGAAATGCTCGTTTTTTAAATTTTTCAACCGAAACAGCATCAACATATTTTCCGGGAGCAACAGGAGATATTCGTTCTTTTCCAAACAAAATTTTAGTGTCAAGTTCATCTGAAGCTTCTTGCAATTTGTTAAAATAAACCCGATCAGCATCAGCCAATTTAACAATTTTTCCTTCATGGCACAGCGACGGACGAAAAAATTGTTGTAAAATATTTTTTAAATCTGAGCGCAAAGTTTTTGGATCATAATCACAGTAGGTAAATGGATACTCTTCATCACCTGTCGAAAGTAGCGATTTTCCAATTGCATATGCTTGCTTGTGCACATCTTCAAGTAAATGTTGCTGATCAATATACGCCAAATTTAAAGCTCTGCGAAGTTGAGTTTCAGGAATTTCTTGATTTGTTAAATCCTCAATCTGTTCTAAAATGATTGTTTTAATTTTTGCAATATCTTCTTCACGCTTTGGTTTTGCTATGATAAAAAATAACTCTTTATCAACCAAATCATACGTCATGGTGCTTACGGATGTTGCAAGTTGTAAATCATCCACTAAAATTTGATGCAAACGAGAACCTTTTCCATTCGCAAGCAAATATGCAATGATATCATAAAAAAATGATTTTTTTTCTTCTGCTTTTGACAATGCATACACAAACATACTCATCGGTTGGGCAACATCTCGATAAATTGTGATCGCCTTTGATTGAAGTTCATCAGTAATTTCAAAATTTTCATGAATAATTTCAGAGCCTTTTGGAATTGAACCAAAATATTTTTTTACTTCTTGCAAAGCTGTTTGCGGATCAAGATCACCTACAAGGACTAACGTTGCATTATTAGGCACGTAATATTTTTTGTAAAATTTTATAAGTGTTTCACGCTGCAAACTCCACAAATCTTTTTTATATCCAATTATTGGATAGTGATATGGATGTGATTCAAAAATTGCTGTTACCAAACCTTCAGCAAGCGTTGATTCATAGTTATCACGGTACATTTTAAGCTCTTGAATCACCGCTTTGACTTCAGAATTTAAATGCTCTTGATCAAATTTAACGTTTTGCATGCAATCTGCAAAAACTGGAAGCACCTGAGTCCAATTTGTTGTTGGAACATCAAAAAAATAACACGTATAATCAAAAGAAGTAAAAGCGTTAATATCTGCAGCAAGTTTTTGCGCAATCAAATTAATATCGGACTCTGAAAGTAAATCATGAGTGCCTTTAAAAATCATATGCTCAATAAAATGAGCCATGCCTTTTTCGCCAGCCTGTTCATGTTTTGATCCAACATTATACCAAAGCTGCATTGAAACTTTAGGCGCTAATTTTTTCGGACAAATGGCAACTGTAAGCCCATTATCAAGAACATATTTAAAAACTCGTTTATCAGATATTTGCATACACCACTTTTACTAAAATAAATTAAAAATTTTTTCAGATTTTTTTGATAATCTTTTGCAGCATAGCTAAAAAAAACAATTTTTGCTATGCTTGAACCATTATGAATCCAACAACATCACGTTTTCACTTTATCCCAATTACGCACATTTTATTTATCTGTGCAATCACAACAATTTTGACCGCTTTTGCCATTTTTCAAAATCAAACAAATTTAATTTTGCTCAGTTACGCCTGCGCAATAACCTTGTTTATCACAATCAAAAAATATGCACATCTTTTGATCAGCATTCTATGCTTGCTTTTTTCAACTCAAATTTATTTTAAAATTCATCACAGCAAAAAACAATTTGAACAACATCAAGAATTTTTAAAAAAACCCTGCATTGTTCAAGCCAAAATTCTTCAAAAACAAACCAATTTTCTTGATAAAAATCAAACAACACTTACACTCGAAACCACAAAAATTTACCATGAAACAGCAGGATTGTTGCGCACACCAAAAAAAATAACCTGTATTGCTCCTGCAAAACGAACAGAAAAATTGCATGAGGGACAAATTATTACCATTTTTAAAGCAATACTTGAACAACCAATATCAAGCAATGAGTATCAAAAATATATGATCAAAGAAGGAGTTTGGGCAACAACATTTCTTACTTTTCAAAAAATTTCTATTAACAATTTTTTGAATCGATCATGGTTTGAACAATGCAACAGTAAATTTTGCACCTTGCTGCATGCAACAACCATCAATTTATTTAATCCTTTATTTTTAGGAAAACGAGAAAAATCAATTGAAACTATTTTGATTCAACATCAATCTTTGTACTGGGGCATAGCTCATCACATGGCTCGTTCAGGAATTCATTTAGTAACACTTTTTGGACTCTTTATGGCACTTTTTCACTATGCACGTATCAAACATTTTTATCGATATATTATTGGCGCACTTTTAATGTTTGCATATTTTGAAATCAGCATTACCAGTGTTTCATTTTTGCGAGCTTTATGCATGATCATGCTGCAAATGATCAGCAAAATTCACAAATTTCAATATTCAAGCATTCACGCCTTAACGTTAACCACAATTTTTATGGTTTCCTGTAATCCATGGCTTATTTTATTTTTAGATTTTCAACTCAGCTTTGGAATAACAGCAGTTATTATCTGGCTCTTTCATGCAAAATGGGCTAAAACAGTTGCCTTTCAACCTCAAAATCTCATACCTTCCTAAAGCATAACAAGAAGGTTTCTTAATTTTTTATCAAAAAAGGGATTTCATGGAGCTGAATACTTTTTCGCATCTGCAAAAAATTTCAAAAATCTGCATCAGCTTGCTATTCATACAATTTTATACTGCAATATTTGCTCGATTTGATGAACGACTTATTACCAAAGAAGAAATTATTGAACTTGTTGCAGAAGCTCAAAAAGAAGAGCTATGCTGCACCATTGAAGAAACCGATCTGTTTGAAATTCGATCTGTAAATCCTAAAAAATCATGGACCGTCATCATTTACATGGCTGCAGACAACGATCTTCATTATTTTGCATGGAAAAATTTAAAACAAATGGAACAAATTGGTTCAAATGAAAATATCACCATCATTGTACAACTTAATACTCCAGGCCATTTAAATCCAACAAAACGTTATATCATTAAAAAAGGCAGAAGAATTTTGGTTCAAGACGAAACAAGCCCTTCTGTAAAACTCAACAGCGGCAATCCTCAAACACTTATCGATTGTGTTGGATGGGGCGTATCGCATTATCCCGCAGATCATTACGGTTTAATTTTTTGGAATCATGGATCTGCGGCAATTGATCCAAATTTTACTAAAACAATAAATCCTTGTGATCTATTTTACCGCAACCCAACCAACAATATGCTTGAAATTGATCGCGGCATAAGCTACATGACTCTTTTGTCACAAATTACTGCAAGTTTTCTTCAAACTGATGGCAAACGAGGAATTTGTTTTGATGATACCTTTAAAAGTTACATTTCGAACAGTGAGCTTGATTTTGCACTCAAAGAAATTTCATCAAAATATTTAAACCATAACAAATTGGATCTTGTAGCTTTTGATGCATGCTTAATGTCGATGATTGAAATTTCGTGCATTGTTCAAAAATACGCGCACTTTATGGCAACATCGCAAGAGGTGGTTTACGGAACAGGTCAAAATTATGAACTTTTATTCAAACCGTTTCTACAAGGATCAATGATACCAAGAGATTTCGCTCAACACATCGTAGTTGCTTATGAACAAACGTATCAAAAAATCATTAACGATTATACTTTTTCAGCGCTTGATCTTTCCCACGCATCAGAGCTTGAAAGTAATGTAACCCAAGTCGCAACATTACTGAGCCAAGCACTTACAAGTCAAAATAATTATAGCGTTTCAAACATGCTTCGAAAATGCAAATCAACACAATTTTGCACCTGTTTTGATGAGCCAAGCTATATTGATCTGGGAGATTTTTATATCAATATTTTAAAACACATTCAACATATCAATTTACACAATAAACAGCTTGAAGCTCATCTTCAAAACAGCTTAATTCAAGCTTTAAATCAAGGATTATTTATAATATCTCAATTGGTTATTGAAAATCGAGTTGGTCAAAAATTACGCAGAGCTCAAGGAATTTCAATTTATTTTCCAGAACATTCTATAGCTCACAATTATTTAAAATCACCCTTTGCTCTTTCCAATAACTGGGGCCAGATGTTAACAAAATACATACTCGGATAAAAATATTTTTTATGTGGATAAGTGGTGGATAACTGGTGGATAACTGGTGGATAACTGGTGGATAACTTCACCACCATACCCCACGCCAACATTTCGTTAAGAGCCATGAATCGCACTTTCAGATGTGTTGAAAAATGAGAACATCGATCTAGAGCGGAAAAAACCCGAGCACTTCAAAATTATCCCCCCAGTTATCCACCACTTATCCACATACCAGGAGTTACTCAAAAAGTGATTAAAAAGCCAAAAAATGGCTGTCGAAAAAAAGTTATCCACATAAAATGCATGTACCTATCACTAATAAAATTTATAATTTTATAAAGAAGAAGAAGAAGAGTAGGCAGCAAGGGGGTCTTGCATCTTTCTTCTTTTCATTTTTATTTTTTTTGTTATGATGTTGTATGTCCTAATTTTCAAAAAATTCAATGCTTTAAAAAATTATAAATTCAAAATCGGGGTTCTTGTTTAAAAATGCTGTATAAAGTTATCGCTGAACTTGTTGACGAAAAAGGCCTGGATCAGGCATCATTGCAAAATATCATCTGTGAGGGCATTCTTGCTGCATATCTTAAAAAATATCCTGATGCAATCCTGAGAGTAATCATCAACAAAAAAACAGAAGCTTTACAAGTTGAAGCTGAAAAAATTGTGGTTAGCTCTGTTGAAAATCCAATGCTTGAAATATCGTCAAAAAAAGCCGCTACTTTGCAAAAAGGTTTAGAGGTTGGAGATAAAATTTGGACCCCATTTGAAGAACCAATTGGTCGAGTTGAAATTTTAAAAGCGCGACAAATTATTGCAACAAAGTTAAAAGATGTTGAAGCTTTAAGCATTTATGATGCGTTTAAAGACAAGCAAGGCGAGATTGTGCAAGGAGTTATTCATAAGCACGATCCTGCTGGTACTTTGGTAATGGTTCGAGACACTTTAGCATTTTTACCAACATCCCTTTCTATTCCTGGTGAAAAGTACATTCCTGGTCGTCCGATTCGTGCACTATTAAAAGTTGTGCATCAAGATTATCGCAACAATGGTCAACTTATTCTTGATCGTGCATCAGGTGATTTTTTGGTTCGCTTGATTGAACTTGAAATTCCTGAAGTGTATGACAAATTGATCGATGTTAAGGCTGTTGCCCGTCGCGCTGGTTACAAAAGCAAAATTATTGTTGCTCAAAATGATCCTAACATTGATCCTGTTGGTACCTGCATTGGTGTTGGCGGTAGCAGAATTAAGCCTATTTTAAAAGAATTAAATGGTGAAAAAATTGATGTTTTTTCATGGGGACATTCCAAAGAAGAACTTGTTGCCTTTGCATTACGCCCTGCAGAAATTAATAAAGTTGAAATTCAAGATGAGCAAAGAGCTCGTGCTTGGGTAAGTGAAGATCAACGAGCTTTGGCAATTGGAAAAATGGGCCAAAATATTGGTCTAGCCTCAGAGCTTTTGGGAATGGATATTGAACTTGTTTCATCGGGTGAAGGCTTAGATGAAGTTGGTTTGCGGTCAGAAATTTAAAAAAAATTTTACGATAAAGTTATATTTTGATGCGAATTAAAGATTTTTTTGTGCAGTTTGGTGTTTCAATCAACGAAGTTATTCGTGTGCTTAAAGATCTCAAGCCTGCAGTGTATGATGAAAATTTTATTTTATCAGATGATCAGATTGAGTATTTAAAAAAACGTTTCAATCCTGTTGATTCGGGAAAAGTTTTTAAACATGGTATTGCTGCTCAAGAAAAAGTTATTGTTCAAGATATGACCGTCGGCGATTTAGCCTTACGTTTAAAATGTTCTGTGACTGATTTAATCGTGCAGCTTTTAAAGCGTGGTGTTTTTGCAAATAAAAATCAGGTTGTTAAAAAAGATCAAATTATAAAGTTGCTTCAACATTTAAATATTGCATATGAAAATGTTCGTCAAAATACAGATGATGCTTTAGAGCGTGTTTTAGAAGCAAAAACTTCTACAGGAACTGAGCGTCGGTTACCAACTGTTGTTGTAGTTGGACATGTTGATCATGGCAAGACCTCTTTACTTGATTACATACGAAAATCTCGTGTTGCTGAGGGTGAAAAAGGCGGTATTACACAACAAGTTGCAGCATATGAAGTTACAACAAAACATGGAAATTTAGTTTTTGTCGATACTCCAGGCCATGAAGCTTTTTCTTTGATGCGTGAACGCGGAGTGTTGTTAGCTGATTTGGTAGTTTTGATTGTTGCGCTTGATGATGGTATTAAGCCTCAAACTACAGAATGTATTAAAATTATTAATAATTTTGGCGCAACAGCTGTTGTTGCATTAAACAAAATTGATAAAGTTTCTAAGGATCGTGTTGATATTGTAAAAGGTCAACTTGCTGATCAAGGATTATTGCCAGATGATTGGGGCGGACAAACTCCATGTGTTCCTGTTTCTGCAAAAACAGGTGAAGGCGTTGATGAGCTCTTAGAGGTTATCAGACTCCAAGCAGATATGCTTGATTTGAAAACAGATTCAAAAGATCCTGCTCGTGGTTTTGTTCTAGAATCTAAAATGGAACATGGTCGTGGTGCTGTTGCTACCGTGATTTTGCAACGAGGAACTATTTGTCGAGCAGATCATTTTATTTGCGGTAATTCATTTGGAAAAGTTAGCTCAATTAAAAATTTTGCAGGAAAAAATTTAGAATGTGCAGGTCCTTCAGTACCAGCACTAATTGCAGGTTTTTCAGAACTTGCGCAACCCGGTGATATTTTTGAGTTTGTTGCAGATGCTGATGCTGTAAAAAAACATCAAAAACAGTTAATTCGTCCAAGTTCTGCAGATGTTGTTAAAATTGGCCAAGAAGGCCAAGTGCTTGAAGGCGATGGTGGTATTAATGTTATCTTGAAAGCAAGTACATTACTTTCAAAAGAAGCATTACTTGCAAGCATTGCAAAATTAAATTTAGCTCAAGCTGAAAAAATTCGAGTTATTGATTTTGGCGTGGGTGATATTAACGAAAATAATGTTGAGTTGGCACTTACCACAAAAGCAATTATTTATGGCCTTGGTGTTAAAATTCATAAAGCTGCACAGTCTGTTGCCAAAAAAGGTGTTACGATTAAAACTTTTGACATCATTTATCAACTTTTAGATGATGCAAAAGAAGCTGTTATTAATAGTCGTGTTAAAAAAATTGAAGAAAAGCAACTTGGTTTAGCGCGAGTTAAAGCAATATTTAGAATTAAAACAATTGGAGTTGTTGCAGGTGCAGGTGTTGAACTTGGCACTTTACTTCAAGGTGGAAAAGTTAAAATCTTGAGAAACAAAGAAGTTATTGGTCGTGGTGTTATCAAAACACTGCAAAAAGATCGTGCAAAGGTTAATACTGTTTCAGAAGGCAGTGATTGTGCGTTCAGCGTTGACGGTTTTTCTGATTGGAAAGAAGGCGATGTTGTGCAACATGTTATTGAGGTATCAATTTAGCTGTTGTTTTTGTTGTTTTTTGTTGCAATTTAAGATTAAGAGCCTTGCAGAAGGCTCTTTTTTGTTGTTGTTGAATAATTAGAAAAATTTATTTTCATTTTGTTAAAATTACTGATTATGATGATTATGTCTCTCCTTCCTTGTTTTGATAGTAAGGTAGTATGGTTGGAGAACTGCTTATTGTCGATGGTGGCGCGTTTGCTTATGATGGTTAGGGGCGCATTCCACCATCGATTTTTATTTTTTCATATAACTTTGTAGTTTTTTAATATTTTTTATATCGTCTGCAAATTCATCATCACCTTTTGGTGTTTCTAAAATTTTTGCAATTTTTTTAAATTTTGGATCTTGCATTAAAAGCTTGAAGGTTGCTGGTTTTATCATGCCTTGGCCAATGTGTTCATGTCGGTCAACGCGAGAGCCTAAATTTTTTTTTGAATCATTGATATGAAAAACTTTTAATTTTGAAAGTCCAATAGTTTGATCAAATTGTTGCCATAATTTTTTGTATGTTTCTGGGGTGTCAAATGTATACCCAGATGCAAAAATATGGCACGTGTCAAGACACACCCCAATATATTTTTTCTGTGAAACATGAGAAATGATTGTTGCAATTTGCTCAAATGTACTTCCAACGGTTGATCCTTGACCTGCCATGGTTTCAAGTAAAAGCATAACTTTTTTAGGTTTTGCTTTTTTGAATACAGTATTGATATTTTCAGCTATAAATAGCAGCGATTCTTTTTCATTTTGGGTGTGCATTGTTCCTGGATGAAGAACTAAAAATGGAATTTGCAAAAGATCGCAACGTTGTAATTCTTCAACAAGTGCATCAATAGATTTTGCAACAATTGATGATGTTGATGATCCTAAATTAATCAAATAAGATGCATGGGCAACAACAAGTTGAATAGTTGATTTTTTTTGTTGTGTTAAAAATTTTGAAATATCATCTTCTGAAATTTTTTTAGATTTCCATTGGCGATTACTTTTTGTAAAAATTTGAATGCAGTTTGCTCCAATTTTTTCTCCACGCAAAATTGCATGATTAAAGCCTTGAGAAATTGATACGTGAGCACCAATAAGCGACTTTTTTTGAATCATGAAAAACCTTTTATTTTTTATTTTTTTCAAAATGATTTATTTTGACAGATTGTTGCTTTTTGTGGATAGTATTACAAATTTTATCATGACACAATTTTGAAAACAATCACGAGTTAAAAAGAAATAAATATGAAATTTTTGCGATCACTGTCTGGTTTTTCCAGGATTATTTTTGTTGTGTATTTTTTTACCGTTACACATTTTTTGAAATGTGGCACGTGGAATTTTAACGAAGATTTTCGTTTAAAATGTCACGGTGTTTCAGTTGCAGAGTTTTACAATAGTGCAAATACTAATTTGCTGAATTCGACAGTTGGTGAAGATGAAATTATGTATATTCTTTCAACTATTGATTATTATCTTCATGCAGATTATGGCGACATTAAAAATCCGCGATTAAGTTTTTACACAGATTTGCGATTTCGTTTTTCATGGGGTTCTTCTGCTGAAACGTCAATGTTTAGTAGTTCTTTTGCGCTTGTAGATACGACTCAATCTATTAAAGGTGCAAAAATGAATCGACATTTGATGTGGATGCGTGAAGGTTGGGTTAAAATGGAAATCGGTTCAGATATTGCCAACAAAAAAAACTATGTTCAAATTGGATTAATTCCTTTTCAGCTTGGCCGAGGAATTTCTCTTGGTGCTGCATATGATGCACCAGGATTTTTGGGTTTTAACGCAGGATTTGCAATTGATGAATATGCTCCAGCAGTATTATTGAGTGTTAATCCTGTTACATCAACAATTGTGAATGCATACTTAGCCTTAATTGATGACCGACAAACATCTTTAAATGAAAATTATGAAATAATTCGAACTTTCGACATTAGCGCTGGATGCAAAATGCGGGGCATAAGTGAAAGATTTTATATTATTTCTTTGAGCAGTAAATCAACATTTCAAGATATTGCAGCACAACAAAAAATAATTGTTGAACCATATGTGATGCATTTATATGCTCCGGATCGAAATTTAGAATTTGTGCATGATATAACATCAGATCTTTCTACAGCAGGAATTGCAGTTGAAGCTGAATTTGGAAAAGTAAGTTGGGGTTTTGAATGTGGCCGTAATTTTGGAGAGGCGCATATTAAACCATGGGATCGCAATCAGATTGCTGTGCAAAAAAATGATAGTGGAGAATTGTTTGAGCAATACACAAAAATTTATGATCAAAATCCTTTAAATTCTACAGCTACTTTGGTCCCGGTAACAACAACGAATCAATTTTATGTCAACGCTTGTCCAAAAAGTTCTTTGGAAAATGGAAAACAAATTGGTCCGAATTTATACAATGGTTTAACCAGATTTCGCCCTGAAGAAAAATTTACACTCAGTGGATATTTTTTTGTTGGTGATGTGGCGTATGAATACGTAAAAGATTATTTAACTGGAGCTTTAGGTGTTGGATATTTTTCAGGATATCCTCACGAACGAACTGATTTAAATCATTCAAACTTGGATGGAATTTTGCATCAAAATTATACGGGGTTTGCTCCTGTTCAATCGCAATATTCTGGAACTCGCATACGAAATTTGATTATGTTTAATCAAGGAATTTCTCGATATACTGTTGCAGCTCCAGAATCATCAAATCCGTTAATTAATTCAACGCAGCCATTGGTAACCGATACGCTTGATTCTACAACCAATATTGCATTTGTGGGGACACGTCTTGGATGGCAGGTGCATTCGTGGAAAGATCATAAACTTTTAATTGCACCGAATGTAATTGGTTATTGGTCGCCTGAAGTGCCAAAAATTGCAAATCCAAGTACTAAAAAAAATGCAAAACCATTTTTAGAGATTGGTGATTATTTAGGCACAGAGTTGAACGTTGAATTATCAATGGATATTATTCATAATTTAAAATTATCTGGATATGCAGGAGTTTTGCTTCCTGGTTCTTATTATCATTCATTAAAAGGCACTTATTTGCGAGAACACAAGGGCAAAATTGGAGATAGTCCGGTATATATTTGCGACATTGCAATTTCTTATGTATTTTAAACAGGCAAAACTTTTATAAAGGCGCTGTTTATGCAGGTTCTTGTTTGACAAAGCTTATGATTTCAGGGATGCTGTAATCAGATAATAGTTATTAATTCTTAGATTCATTTTCCATTGGATTATTTGTATGAAATTTTCTTCTGTGTTCACAAGTCGAATAATTTTTTCTTTTGTTATATTTTCTTTTACATCTGCTCTGGCACTCGAAATTAAACAAAGTGATGCTGTTGTGGCCCCAGAAGCCCAAGAAGATGGCTTGAGTGAAGCATTAAATAATGCTGTAAAAAAAGAAGTTCTTGAAATTAAAAAAGTAACAACGAAGAAAAAATCTAAAAAAGATGACAATCCTGATAAAATTCAATTTAAAACTGACAATTTAACTGTTAATATTGGTGGCAAGGTTAACAATGAAACGTTCTTTGCAAACAATATGAATTTTTTAAATGCTGATGTTGCAAATGACTCTACTGCTTTTGTTCGTACAACGTTTGACTTGTGGTCAATGCTTTCTCAGGGTAATGAAGACGAACCGCGTTTGATGTTTTATGATACGCTGCGATTTCGTTTCAAATGGGGTAGTGTGACTGATGTTAAAAGTGATGCAAGTTCAGTTACGATTTCAAACACAAAATTTGATGTTAAAGGTACTGCAACAAATAAACATTTGTTGTGGATGCGTGAATCTTGGTTGAAAGTTCGCTTGGGAGAAATTAATGAACATAATAACTATGTTCAAATTGGTTTAATTCCGTATCAGGTTGGTCGCGGTATTTCTTTAGGTGCAGCGTATGATGCATTAGGATTCTTGGGTTTTGCTCCAGGTTCATCTATTGATCAATATGCTCCAGCAGTTTTATTTAGCTTTAATCCTGTATCTGAACGTTTTGTATTTGATATCTATTTCGCATTACTTGAAAATAAACAAACATCGCTGAGCGAAACTGAAGAAATTGTGCGAACAGGGGAATTGGGCCAAGCTTGTGGGAAGCGTGGTGTTGGTCGACAATCATTTTTAACTGCACTGCGTAGTGATATACATATTTGGGATCAATATGATAACCGAGTTGATTTTGAACCGTATATAGTAATTCAACATGCGCCTGATCAAGATTTAGAATTTTCAAATGATGATGATTCATATTTGACAACCACCGGAGCTTCAATTGAAGGTAACTTTGGTAAAGTTAGTTGGGGTATAGAGGGTGCGCGCAATTTTGGGCAACTTGATGTTAAGCCTTGGGATCGCAACAAAACAAAAGTTGTTAGAAATAGTGATGGTATTTTGATTGAGCAGTATACAAAAGTTTACACTTCAGATCCTGCAACAACACTTAAGCCAACATCTGCAACAATTACATCACAAGCAGCAACAATTGTTGCTGCATCACCAAAAAATCGTTTTGAAAATGGTAAATTAATTGGAACAATTGCTGGATCTCCATCAATTGATCTTTACAATGCATTTGATCGTTTCCGTCCGGCGCAAACACGTCATGCTTCAGGATATTTCTTTGTTGCTGACGCGACGTATGATTTTGTTCCAAAAATATTTAACGCCTCTTTGGGTGTTGGTTATGCATCAGGGTTTATTGATGAACAGCAAGATGTTAATAAATTAACTGATGCGCAGTTGCTCAACGAGCAGTTTACTGCATTTATTCCATTGCAATCTGTATACAGCGGTAAACGTTTACGTCACTTAGTTTTATTTAACCAAGGTGTCCCTCGATTTAACGTTCGATTGCCAAATGAAAATTTGTTTAATGTCAACACGACTTCAGTATTGCAACCAGATGCAGTTAATGAAATGACCAATATCGCATTTATTGGTACGCGATTTGATTGGAAAGTTCAAGCATTAAAAAAACATGGTGTTAACATTGTGCAAAATATTATTGCATACTGGTCGCCTGAAACAGCGCATTTCCCAACAGCAACAAAAACAGTTCAATTGAACGATTCAGAATCTGTCGTGGTAACTACAGCATCAGAACAGTCAGATAATTTTATTGGAACAGAATTTACTGTAGAATTTTCAGCACTGTTTTATGAAAAATGGAAAATGGCTGGATACTTTGGTCTATTGTTACCAGGAAAACATTATAAAGATATGTCTGGTACTCTTATAAAAAAATATAATGAAGTAACTGGTTGTGATGTTGGATATGTTGGTAACATTGGTATTGCATACTTCTTCTAATTTAAATTGAGAAAAATTTCATGAAACAAAGAACAACGTATTGTGGGCTTGTCAATCAACAGCAGGTTGGTAAAGAAATTACGCTTATGGGTTGGGTGCATCGTCGACGAGATCATGGAGGATTAATTTTTATTGATCTTCGTGATCGTGAAGGATTGATGCAAATTGTTTTTAACTCTGATTTTGACAAAGTTGCGCATGAATTAGCACATAGCTTGCGTTCTGAATTTGTGATTGCAGTTACCGGTTTGGTTATTGCACGTGATACAAAATTAGTAAATCATGAAATGAAAACTGGAGCATTTGAACTGCAGGTTAAATCTCTTGAAATTTTAAATAAATCAATTGCTTTGCCGTTTATGATCAATGAAACAGTTGATGTTGAAGAAGAAACACGTTTAACCTATCGTTATTTGGATCTTCGCAGAAATGAAATGTTTGATATTTTTCGCTTGCGCAGCGAAGTTTCCTTTTTAGTTCGTGAGTATTTTAGAAGTAATGGATTTTTAGAAGTTGAAACTCCTATTTTGACGAAAAATACTCCTGAAGGTGCGCGTGAATATTTAGTTCCTTCACGGGTACATCAGCATCATTTTTATGCATTGCCACAATCTCCTCAGATGTATAAACAGCTTTTGATGGCATCAGGATTTGATCGGTATTTTCAAATCGCTCGTTGTTTTCGTGATGAAGATTTGCGTGCAGATCGTCAGCCAGAATTTACTCAAATTGACGTAGAGATGTCGTTTATAGAAGAAGAAAATATCATGACTATGATTGAGCAATTGTTGTCACAATTGTTTAAAAAATCAATTAATGTTGATATTCCTTCAAAATTTGAACGTATTGCGTATGATGATGCATTTGCTTGGTATGGATCAGATAAACCTGATCTTCGCTATGATTTAAAAATTCAAAAATTAAGTACACTTTTTGAGACAACAGAATTAAAATTTTTAAAAACAGTATTATTGCAAGGTGGTAAAATTGGCGCAATTCATGTTGCAGGCAAAGATTTTACTCGATCAGAGCTTGATGGTTGGGTAACGAAAGCAATGCAATTTGGTGCAAAAGGATTACTGTGGATTCGATTTAATGAACAAGGCCAAGCAGAATCTCCGGTTTCAAAATTTTTACCTGTAGATTTTTTAACGCAGGTTCAAAAAATTATTCCAACTGCAAAAGCTGGTGATGCATTATTTGTTATTGCTGGGCCATACCAAGAAGCTTGGACGCTTTTGGGTCGTTTGCGCTGTGCAATGGCACAAGAATTACAATTGATTAACGAAAAAGAATTTAAATTTTGTTGGGTTACTGATTTTCCATTGTTTGAATATGATACAGATTCAAAATCTTGGAATTCAGTGCATCATCCGTTCACAAGTCCACAACCAGGTTGGGAAGGAAAACCGCTTGGTGAAATTAAAGCGCGTGCATACGATGTGGTATTGAATGGTTTTGAACTTGGTGGCGGTTCTATTCGAATTTCAAACATCGATTTTCAGAAAAAAATGTTTGCGTTTTTAGGTCTTGATGAAACTAAAATGCAAGAAAAATTTGGTGCACTTTTGACCGCTTTAGAAATGGGATGTCCGCCGCATGGTGGCCTTGCGCTTGGCCTTGATCGTATCATTATGCTGATGACGCAAAGCAAATCAATTCGTGATGTCATAGCATTTCCAAAAACACAAAAAGGTCATGATGCGATGATGAAAGCACCTGGTACGGTTGAAGAAAAAGATTTAGCAATTTACGGTTTAAAATATTTACCAAAAAAATAAAGATTAACAATGCAAAAAATAAAACATCAAATATTTTTATTTTTTATGATGGTTACTAATTTGTGTTACACAAGTGGTAGTAATGATAAGCCTCCTTTAATTTTGCAACCTATAATTTCTCCACGCGGGACACATGTTACATATCCTGAAAATCAAACCGCTGAAAGAGATGTTGTATATGTGGTGCCTGCAAAAGCTTCCATTTTTAGATGTAACAATGGTAGGGGTGGTAGAGATTTTGTAGCAATTCAATCTATTAAGGTTTTAGTTTTAAATAATTCACACATTGCGCGCAATGTGATATTTGAAGAACCAAGATCTGAACCAGGCATTGTATATTTATTGGGAGGTTCTTCTATTGGTGGTGAAATTATTGGAGGTCGTTTGGCAGACAATAAAGAAATAGAAGCAATGCTCGAGCATGATAATTAATGCTTCTAAAAAATATATGAAAAAAATAACTTAAGCTGATGTAGCAAAAATTTCGCGTAAAAATACAAAAAAATAAAATAAAAAATCCCGAATTAAATTCGGGATTTTTGTTAGCGCATGATTTATAAAATTAATTAACAGCTGTACCTTCAATACCCACAATAGAACCAAGTGGCATAGACGCAACACCAATGACTGACAATGTTGGAAAGGGAGGCGTTGTAAAATATGATGCATACACGCCACAAATGGTTCGAACGTCATTCATGTTGGTTATAGCAATAGTAACCTTTTTAAGGTTTGAAAAATCCATTCCAGCGTTGGTTAAAAGAGCTTCAATGTTGAGCATGCATTGTCGTGTAGCAAGTATTGGATCCATGATAACGGTGTTTGTTGCAGGATCGATAGGAAGTTGGCCTGCAATAAATAAAATTTCGCGTGGTTGGGGTACGTACAATCCTTGGCTGTAGTATGAACCGCCAGGTCGTGGAGCTGATCCTGTCTCTACAGATAGTGATGTTCGCACTGTTTCTTGTTCATTTAAAATGGAATCAAAATGAGGTATTTCTTCTGCTAAAGCGGTATTAAACTGAATAGTTTCTTCTGCATGATAGGTAAAAAATGTTATTAAGCAGGTTAAAAATATTTTATGTTTCATAATTTCCTTTTTTATTTCAAAATTTATGATGAAATGATAACTTGATCATTTTTTAAATCAATTTTTATAGTTTTGGTATCAGGATGTGCCAGTAAATATTGAGATGTTGGCACAACGATACTGTGATGAATTGCGCGTTTGAGTGGTCGAGCGCCAAATTCAGGTTCATAGCCTTGCTCTGCAATAAAATCAAGTACAGTATCTGAAATAGTAACTTTAATATCTTTTGCCGCCAATCGTTGTTCAAAATGTTTTAAATGTGATTTTGCAATATTTTTAATCACTTTTTCATCAAGCATGTTGAAAATGACAATGTCGTCAATTCTGTTTAAAAATTCTGGCCGAAAAACTTTATGAAGTTGTTTTTCAATTTCATTTTTAACTTTTTCATCAATTTTTTTTGATTGTAAAATTAATTCTGAGCCGATATTTGAAGTCATGATGATGACACAATTTTTAAAATTAATGGTGCGGCCTTGACCATCAGTTAATCTGCCATCATCCAGGATTTGCAGAAAAATGTTGAAAACTTCAGGATGTGCTTTTTCAATTTCATCAAATAAAATAACACTGTACGGATTTCTGCGTACAGCTTCCGTTAGTTGTCCGCCTTCTTCATGTCCAACATATCCTGGAGGTGATCCAATCAAGCGAGATACGGCATGTTTTTCCATGTACTCTGACATATCAATGCGGATTAATTTGTGTTCATCATTGAATAAATAATCAGCTAAAGTTTTTGCAACTTCAGTTTTTCCAACACCGGTCGGCCCGAGAAATAAAAATGAACCGATTGGTTTTTGTGGATCAGTCAGTCCTGCGCGATGCACTTGAATTGCATGTGTGATTTTTTCAACTGCTTGATCTTGGCCAATGACGCGCTGTTTTAATACTTTTTCCATATCAAGCAATTTTTTAGATTCTGATGCTTGCAATTTTGCTGCAGGAATTCCTGTCCAGCGTGATAATACTTTTGCAATATCTTCTTCGGTTACTTCTTCTTTGAGTAAATTAAAGCCACTTTTTTTCAATTTTTCTTGTTGTGTGCTTAATTCTTTTTCCAGTTGTACAGTTTTTCCATATTTAATTTCTGATGCTCGAGCAAAATCACCCATGCGTTCAGCTTGTAAAAATTCATAGTTTGCAAGTTCTATTTTTTCTTTAATCTGTTGAATTTTTTCAAGTGGTTCTCGTTCTGATTTCCATTGACCCAAAAGTGTTTGATGTTGTTTTTTGAGTGCATCAAGCTCTGTGCCTAAATCTACCAGGCGTTGTTGTGATGCTGGATTATTTTTTTCTTTGGTGAGTGCAACTTTTTCAATTTCCAGTTGACGAATTTTTCGTTCCATTTGATCAAGTTGTTCTGGTTTTGATTCAATTGCCATTTTAACCATGGATGCAGCTTCATCAACTAAATCAATTGCTTTGTCTGGCAAAAATCGATCAGGAATATTTTTTGAAGAAAGTTGTACTGCTTGCACAAGCGCTGCGTCAGTAATTTTGATGCCATGATGCAGTTCGTATTTTTCTTTGAGTCCGCGAAGAATTGAAATTGCATCATCAATGTTTGGTTCTTCAACTAACACTTTTTGAAATCTGCGTTCAAGTGCAGCATCTTTTTCAATATATTTTTTATATTCTTTAATGGTTGTAGCGCCAATGCAGTGCAGTTGGCCACGTGCAAGTGCAGGTTTAAGCAAGTTGGATGCGTCCATGCCGCCACCAGTTGATCCTGCGCCAACCAGCATGTGCAGTTCATCAATGAATAAAATGACATGATCTCCAGCGTCTTCAATTGATTTTAAAATGCCTTTGATTCGTTCTTCAAACTCACCTTGATATTTAGTTCCGGCCATAAGTGCGCCCATGTCGAGTGCAAAAATTTGATTATTTTTTAAACTTTCAGGAACATCATTGTTGATAATTCGCTGTGCAATTCCTTCAACAATTGCAGTTTTTCCAACGCCGGGATCACCAATTAAAACAGGATTATTTTTGGTTCTGCGTGATAAAATTTGAATAACTCTTCTGATTTCTTCATGTCGTCCGATGACGGGATCAAGTTT
The DNA here is from genome assembly GCA_964406135.1 of uncultured Pseudomonadota bacterium. Classification (GTDB taxonomy): domain Bacteria; phylum Babelota; class Babeliae; order Babelales; family Chromulinivoraceae; genus JACPFN01. The sequence continues at coordinate 68,704 of CAYOQO010000006.1, forward strand.
TCCTTGCTGTGCCAGCTTGGTAATATTTTGACAATATTTTTCAAGAAGTTCGAATTGATTTTGATTGGTTGTCATAGATACATCCTTTAGAAAAAACTTTTTTAATATCTGGATTCCAGATCAAGTCTGGAATGACGGAAGAAAAAAGGTAGTTATCTAAACTATATACCGAACTGATATTTTTTGTGCAAGTGCTAAAAAGAAGGTCAAATTTTATTCTTTTTTACTCCACATTGATCGCATGCCGCCTTTAAGGGCATTATTCATCCGCGTATTTAATCTGGAATCTTTAATTTTTTCAATGTATTTGGTGATATATTCTTGCACATTTTTAGGTTGTTTTTCAAGCCACTCTTGACCACCAAGTGCGTCAAATGCTGTCAAATCTTTATCAAAAATTAATTGTCCTAAGTAAAATGTTTGTCGTGCAGATGATGCCCAGTTGATATGATCACTCAAAAATTTATATTGAGCGTTCATTATTGTAGTAATTTTTTTCTCAAAATCATCGTATTTTTTTAAATATTCTTCGTAAGGTTCAGTGTCTCTATTCCATTCAGGTTGTTCAAATCTTTGAGCATTCACTTCATCAAATTGTTTTTGTTCTTCTGGTGAAAACTCAAGGCCTAATTCTGTTAAATAATCAGAAAAATATTCTAATGCCAGGAAATCAATGTCCTTTTCTTTTATTTTCTGTAATAAAATTGAGCGTTTATCATTTGCTGAAATCATTTCAGAAGAAGATATGGTTGTCGATGCAATGACTCTATCGAATATTTTGATATAGAATTTTTGAGAATCAGACGATGAATCTTTTTCTGAATATTCAAATTTTATTAAATTATCAAAATTTAATTTTTCGAATATTTGTGGAGCTGCTTTTAAAATTGTAACAAAAATTCTGCCAAGAATTAATTCATGATTTGAAGAGTATTCATTGTAATATACTTTTGGAAATAATGGCGTGCCTTCTTCTTGAAAGGAGCCATGACCTTGTGGTGCAGGAATTGAAACAGCGTCAGCCCATGAAGCTTTGTATTTTACTATTTGTTCAGTAGCTTTATCAATAAAAGCTTCATAGACTATATCATGAAATTCAGGCAAATATTTTGTGATCGCGTCATCAAGCCAATCACTTGAATTTTCAATTTCTTTTTCAAATTCAGGCGTAAATTTTTCAGGATTAATGGTGCCATCTAAATTTCTTTCAAAAATTGTTTTATCTTCTGCAGCTTCAATAAATTGATAGATCCAATCAGTTTTGGTTAAATAATCTGATGTGCAAATTAATTCTTTAAACTTTGGATATGATTGGTTCGCTAAATTCTTAATCCTTGTCTCAAGGCCTAATTTATTCCAGCTTACATTATTTTTATGTTTGTCATCAGCCGTTTCTAAATTTTTTTCGGTAGTTATTGATTTTTTTCTTGAACGCCATTCCTTTTGAATTTTTTGAGCAGCTTTTTCTTGTTTTCTAAATTTTTTTAGTTTTTCTTCACGTTCTTGTAAATCAGGATTAACATTATCGGCAGGTGTTTTTAGTGTTGGAAATTTAACACCTGTGTAATCTGGTTCTGTAGGAATAGCCTTTGGTTTGTAGTGAGGATTGCTGGTCAGGCGATGAATAATGGTTTTGTTAGTTTCAGGATCAACTTTACGTGAAAGTTCTTGATCAGGAACTTCTTTTTTGGTGACGTGATAAAAAATTGTTGTATTGGGCTCTGAGATGTCATCTTTGTAAAATCCAATTGTGTCTGCATCAGATGATTGAATATAATTTTGAATAAAAAATAAGCACAATATTATAAATCTTAAATTTTTCATACAAAACTCCCTAATTTTAAAGCTAAGGATACGAAAGTATAAGGAATTTTTGCAAGAGTTGATACATAAAACCCTTGACACAGCACAGTCCTTCCAGGTAAATTCGGATTATGATTCCGAAAATGTATGGAGAAATTATGAAAAGA
>CAYOQO010000007.1:0-58971 GCA_964406135.1 uncultured Pseudomonadota bacterium
ACAATCAACCGATTGAACAAGCTGTAAATATTGATTCTGATGATCAAAAAAATGAACGTACTTTTACTTTTAAAGAAAATTTAAAATTTATTGCATCTATTGCGATTATTTTATTTCTTATCGCAAAAATTAAATATGATTTTTTTCCCAGTGAAGAGCAAAAAAAAATACAGCTTACTAAAAAATCAAATGTTGGACTTACTGGCATGTCAACATTTTCTGAATATTTAATAGTAAAAGAACTATCTCGATTGCTCCAATAATTATATATAAATTTCATCAAACCAATAATTGATTTTTTTACAACACAATTTTAATTGGATATTTTATTATGCAAAAAAAACAATTATTTTATAACTCTATATTAATCCTTGTTTTGCAAATTTCTTTTTACAATGTTCTTAAAGCATCTGAAGCTTTCCCAATCATAAACAATGTCGGAAATTGTTATTTTTTTGGACGCAATGTCTACAAACTTGTTCAAAATACAAATAATTTTTTAAATCCAACTCAAGAAAGACAAGATCAAATACAAAATATTCAAGAACAATCAAATTTAATTAAATTAAGAAAAAATTTGGTAACTTGCCTTGTTGAAAATCGAAAAAATGCAATAAAAAAATCACTTGAAATACCATCTGAATGCGAACATGCAGCCTTTCTACTTGGAAGTGCAGGAGCTACAAATGAAGCTGAAAGGATAATAATAGCTTTTAAAAACCATAACAACTAACAAACAACAACCATTTTTATGATTAATTTTTTTATTGTCATAAAACATAGTCAATATATTACAAAATACCATCTATCAAGTTTATACGATCAACTAAAAGGGACTTTATCATGAAAAATATAAAAATAAGTATTTTTTTCGCAAGTATTATTCTCACTACAGTCTATAGCTCTGAAGAACATAGACCTAGAGAACATTCATTCAACGTTCCCCCGCGCAAACATTTTAATGCACCTCCTCGTCCATCTTTCAATCCTACTTCAAATAAACCTCAACAAGCTGATTCGCCAAATCAACAAAGTGAATCTAACAAAGAAATATCTTTTATGAATAAATTAAATACTAGCGTTATGCTTTGGAATATGGCAAAAGACATTTACTCTCTATTTCCAAGCACAGCTGATCAACAAACAATTGAAGCGAATAAAAAAGCATTAGAAGAACATAATAAAGTAGTTGCGGAACAACGAGAAATTAATACCGTAAAAAAAGCATTTTATAAATGCTGTACCGATCATCACAAAGCATCAGATGATCAACGACTCGATAATGGACTTCCAGCAATTTGTGTGCCAGTTGCTATGAATTACGCTGCACTTGGCTATCCTGATGATGTTGAAAAAGCAATTGATTTTTTTAATAAATTTAGAAAATAAATATGTTTAAAAAAATAAGTCTTATATTTTTAAGTCTTAATCTACTTGGCCCAAGCTCAATAAGAACAGAAGATTCTTCACAAAATTCAAGCTCACTTACAGAATTTGTTCTGTTTTGGGCTGTTGCCATTACTGGTGCAACAGTAACTGTAATTTATGCACCAGTTGTTATACCTGCAGTGATAGCAAATGCTAAGGCTGCAGCTGTAATAGCTAGCGCGAAAGCTGCTACAACCGGAGCCGCTATAAAAACCGGATCAGTCATAGTTTATACAAAAGCTATTGCAGCTGGAACTGCTGTAAAAACTGGATGTGCTGCAGCAGCGCCAGTTGTTAAAGTTCTAAGCCCAATAGTATTAACTGCTGACGCTGCAGTAAACATTGCTGAACAAATGCCTGAAACAAAACTTCACAATGCTAGAGCAGAAGAGTTGCGTGAGTTTTTTCAGGCCCAAACAGATTTTGAAAAGTGTATGAACAAATATGCTGATCAAAATTTTTCAATTGTTCCAGACACTTGTAAAAAAGAAGAACTACTATTTGTTTTGTTAGCAGAGGCAAATGCTGAACGAAAATAATTTTTCAACATGGCTCGGGCTTAATTAAATATAATACAATTCAATATAAAACAAGGATCATATCAGATTATGCTTGATATGATCCTTGTGAATTTTCAATTTGAATAAATCAATGATCTCTTTATCCAGATTGAGACGAAGAGCACAATCAAGAACTGTTTCATTTTAATTAGTCATGGCATTGACATCTGCTTTAAAGCTCATGATTCTTGAGTTATTAAAAAAAATATCATAAAATGAAATAAAATTTCTATTCTAAAAATCAAATACTCATAACAAAAAAAGAAGATGATGTTCAACAATAATCCTTTATCTCTTTTTGATTTTTTTACAAAAAAACAAATAATTAATCACTCGACAACTACTCATAAATCACTTAAAAAAGGTTTCCCTGCCAAAATTGTATTATTTTGGATTTTTATAATCAGTATATGGTTATTTAAAATGATTCATTTTTGTTATTGTAGTTTTCCCACTCATCGCATGATCTATCAACAATTGCTTCAAATACAAAAATTTGAATTGAAGCAAAATTACGCTGCAGCGCTTAAACTTCATGAAAATTTAATTTCAAAATACTCAAAATATCCAAAAAATCATTATTTTTCTATAGCACGATGTTATCTTGCAACAGGTAACACTGATGAAAAATTTTCAGAAGGAATAAAGTATTTAGACAACAAAGAAATCACAGAAAAACAAATGACTGAACTACAAAGCTTGGTGCATCATATGACTCCCGAACAATTTCTATCAATGTTTTCAGTCTATGTCTATAAATACAACAATTCTTGCCCAATAGAAAATGATGCTACCAAGATATATATCTTAAACACATACACAATGGAAACAAAGCAATGATAATTATCATTCCTGGTCCTTTAATGGATATTTTAACCTTTCCTGGCGTGATTCTTCATGAAATGGCACATAAATTTTTTTGTGACCATTTTAACATCAAAGTATCTCAAGTTAAATATTTTAGTTTTGGTGGTATTTCAGGATCCGGTATTTCTGGAATAGTACATCATGAACATGTTTCAAATGAAAATCATAATGCTATCATTGCATTATCACCTCTTTTAATTAATTCATTAGCTGCTTTAATTATATCAATGCCATACATTAGCATATTGTTACATGGTGCAGATTTTGTAGAAGAACTTTCTTTTATAGATTATTTTTTAATTTGGGTAGCTTTTTCTTGTGGATTTGCTTCTTTACCAAGTTCAACTGATCTTAATTCTATATCTGACACTGCCGATCCAAAATATATTTTTATTAAAAAAATAATAAGTTTTTTTAATCATTGTGAATGGGTTGGATCATTATTATGGATGTTGCTATTATTATCTATAATAGCCTTAATATCAACACGGTTTATTTTTGTTTGTTTATATATTAATCGCATATATTAACTTCATGCTTGATCAAAAAAGAACTCCCTTTTCAATGAGCTATTTTTTTAAGATGATTTATTTTCGTTTTAAAATTGATTTATAAAAAAGATTGAGATGTTTTATTTATTTCAAAAAAATTTATTTTTAACTAATAAAACAATACCAAATGCTCAAAAATACAAATGGTGAAATAAATTGAACAAAAAAAATAATGAATTCATGTTCAGTTTCAACTTCTTTAAATTTAGGCCAAACAATTAAAGCCTGTACTGTTAATACACTTAATGAAGTTGCAATCCAAGTATGCATATTTTGATTCATTGTTTATCTTCTAAAACATAGTTTTTCAGATAATAAGATATTGCGATTCCAAACATTGCTAGAATATATAGCATATACCATTTATACATCAATACATCTTTAAAATTTTCAATTAAAAATGCAGCCATTTATCAAACATGCGAAAAACTGAACGACTATCCGTTGGCAGCTGTGATCGATTTTTACCAATCCAACGCAACTCTTTTGATTCCCGATTTTGAATCACCTCTTCATCACCCAACACTTTGAGTAAAAAACGAATATCATAATGATCATGAGCTTTTTCACGGCTATTTGCGGGAATTGTATGAATATCTATATCAAAAATTTCTGTGCTTACTGGAACAATATTTTGTATTCCTGATTCCTCTTGAACTTCTTTAATAGCAACAGCCAAAGCATCTGAATCCCCATCACAATGACCACCTAATTGAAACCAACGATTCAATTTTGCATGATGTAACAATAATGCTTTTGAACCATCGTTATTTTGCAACCATGCTGAAGCCGTAATATGCCCAATTTCTAATGTTCGTTCAAAGCAATCAACATATTTATCAATAAATAAAAGAGTTTTTTCTTTGAACGCTTTTTCTTGAGAATCAATAGGATGATAATTTTGAAGTAATTTTTTTAAATTTGATCTGTGCATATATTCCCCTATATGTATTATTAATACACATTAAAGCACTTCACTTAAATTAACATAAAAAATTTCAACTTCAAACAAAGTGCTTTACAATTGCTTTTTTTAAAAAATTTTAACCATTGCCAATGTTTAAAAAAACAAAAAGATATGAAAGCGCGGTTGTAAATAGAGAAAAAATAATTAACGTCATTTATTGCAGTACTGAGCATACTCCATCATCGAATTCGTAATTTGTAACACAGTTGTTTGCGATACCACTACTAATTGACCATTAATATTCACAGTGCAAAATAGATCTTTATCTTTAGATTTTTGTACATCCATCTTTTCAGTCAACAAAATAGTTTCTTTTGCACGACACAATGATAAAAATCGATATCTAAAAATTGTTGCAAGAATTGTCAAATGATTATTTTCAACTTTAAAACTAAACGATAATGGTAGCAACCATTTTACACATGACCATCGCTGAACAATCATGTTATCATTTGACAAAACATTACTCAAAATCGTAAACAAATACGGATACTTGCATACATCATCTTTAACTAAATCGATAGTTTCATAACCATCAACTGTAACACTCATGTTATGGATACCAAACAATCTACGAAATCCACCAACGGTTCCATCACCATTATTTAAAATATTGTAATAAATCGACTTTACACGACTACCCGTCAAAAATGTTACCAATGAAATATCTTCATCATTCATATAATTTAAACAATTCAGTTGAAACACCATAAAAGATGAGAGTAAAAATAAAATTAATTTTTTATGCATAAAATTCCCATGAGTTATCATTATTTCAACTATAATTTAACGTCTTCACCAGCTATCAATTTATCTGCTATTTGATCTAATTCTTCATAAGATAATTCAAATTCAGGTCCTGCATCCATCATCATTAATGCGTATACTACATCGTTAAGAGATGAATCTTTTTCTGCTTCTATACTCAAATACACAGAATGTAACCAAAAAGCCAATTTTTGCATTGATTGTTTTTTAATCAAACGATTTTTTAATTCTTGACCAAATTGCTGCTTAGTAAACATCAACAACGCCTTTCTATTTTTTCGCCAACAATTCTAATTCTGCTTTAGTAAGGGGATAATGCTGGGCAACAACATCAAATCCATCTATTGTTTTTGGATGTACACGATTAACATTGCCAACATGATCATAACACTCTTGCCAACTTCTAACCCTACCAGTTTTTGTATCAAATTCTGTAACATACGATGAACCTCTTGTTGGACCAGGCTTTGATGAAAGTGTTTCCGCTTCATAATAACGAACTCTTCCATCAGGAAATTTTTTAATACGTTCAGCATCTTTTATAGCATTTTCAGCAATTTCCAAATTTTTATCCAATAAGCTTCGCATATCAACCGCAGGAGGAGCGTCGCTAGCCCTTTTAATTTTTTGCGTTATAGATGATTTTGGAACTTTTTCAATCTGCTTTTCTGCATTCATTAACTCTTCTGCAACAGTTTGCACAATCTTTTCTTGCGCAACTTGCTCCATCTTTTGAACTGTTTTTGCAACTTCAGCGCCAATTTTTTCAGCACTAACCTGTTCACTTGCGCCTACTACTAATTCTGCAGCTCGAGCAATATTTGCTTCTGCTTTAAGAGCGCCACAAACTCCACCAACAGCATGAATAACTTTTCCAGGCACCACAAAATCTGAACCAAACTGAACCAATGCCTCAAATATTTCTGGGCCTGAAGAATCTGCAATTTTATCGCCAAGATTTTTTAATCCTGCAACAATTTCTGCATTACGTTGATCGCGCAGTGGAATATAAATATCTTCAAATCCATCTGATTCACTGTAAGAGTTCAACGCTGCAGTTTCTAAAACATAATAAATTGCTTTGCCAAGACCCTGAGCTGTTTCAATGGGGTGCGCAGCCGCATGAACAAGATCTACAGCACTATGCATAACACCTGAAACCCATGCTTTCGCGTAAGGCATTGCCGCTGCAGTAATTTCACCTAATACTTGAAGCAAAATACAATCAACATCCAAAAGTCGTGAAGCTAAAAGAACTTGTCCGCTTTTATTGACGTTGTATGCAGCATCTGCAACATCCACAAACCTACTTTGGAAAATCTGCCATTGTCACATACTGATATAAGATAATCATTATGATAAATATCCCATCCAGCTTGTACAATTTTAGAAGCAGTTCAAGTTTCTGAAAAAACAGTCTTTTCAATTAATTTACCAGTAAAAACATTTTCCATAACATAATAAATTCCACCGGTTAACAAATTTTCTTATTTTTACTATTTTAAAAATTTAAAATAATTTTCACATCGTACTAAAACATGCATAAAGATGTATGACTTACCTTGCACAAGATTATTTTTCCTAGATCAATCAACTCCTTGCTCATCAATAGGATCATATAATGCAAAATCTGATTCAAATTCATTATCTTCAGGCGAACGCCATACATATGAACGATTAGGATGCGCTTTTTGATATGCTTCCAATCGCTTAATATAATTTTGAAATATTTTATGTTCACGATGCATAATTGCAATATCTTGCTCAGACAATTCATTTTTTTCAAGCATATCGACATATCCATCATCATGTTCTCGCATGATTAAATATTGAGGCTTACGTTTACGAACACCTTCAAATTGCTGCTTTAAAGACTCATAATTTTCACGAAAAATTCGAATGGCTGGCATTTCTTTAAAGCGTTTGCGTCCATATTTTCCAAATTCTTTACAATAAGCCAAATAATCTTTTATACGAGTAAAATCCTGATGAGCATTAAAATTTTGAGGCATTAAACTTGCTTTGATATTATCTCTTGACCAAATAATAATTTTATTAGGATCTTTTTTGTCTTCTTCAACTTCAATCCAACGCATTTGATCATCATCTAAACGATTATATAAGTTTTCTAACGGAATATTTCGAGTAGGTATTTTTTCTCTATAAGTATATTCATCATAATTATCAAATTTATAACGATAATAAAATATATATCTCATAATTATCCTTTATATGGATATGAAGTAACAATATGTTTGTTAATACTATTTTCTATAGCAGCGCAATTATGAATTTTAGGTGCAGAATTCGTAACAATTTTCAATTTAAATCCTTCATTTGTCATTTCAAGTATAGGTTTGTTTATTTTTTCAGTTAGCGATCCATTTGTAATTGCATTTTCAACTAAACATTTCGTTTCTTGTGCTATTTTTTCAACATTCCAATGAGCTGGAAATTCAGTATGTGTAAACTCAAGACCCGTAAGTAAATCTTTTACCGAATATTCTATACAGCCACCACCAAATTCTACAAAAGATTTAATTTCAAATAATCCTTGCTGAGCAAGTTTAGACATAGTTCCTGCTAAATGACCACCTGTAAATTGAATAGTATGATAAGCCCCTGATCCATCTTTTACTAATTTATATCCAACATTAACAATATGCTCAAGATCCATACAAATTGACATTTTTGGATTACTGACAATTTGAGTCATTTTATTATACTGCTCAAGCAAAGCGCCCTCAATTTTTGTATTTATTTTGGCGCAAATTTGTTCAAGCCAATATTGAGTATTATTAAACAACCCAAGATTAGAGACAGAAATTTTTCCACCGACTTTTTTAATTTCCGTCACCACTTCAGAGAGTGTCAGTATTTTGCATCGTATCGGCGATGAAGAAACTATTTTTGGTACCTTTGCTACTCTCAGCTCTTCTGCAAGACCTTGCATAATTTTTTCTTGTCCTACAGACTCAACGTTGTAAGCTATTTTTGTAACATCAGAAGCAATTTTTTTTGATTCAACACCATCGCTAGCTATTGCAACTACTGATTGCACAGATTTCGCAACATCAATTTCAGATTTGACGTAACCTGTACCTTTAACTGCTGCAAACTCGGCAATACCGCAAACTCCACCAACTACTTTTGCAATTTTTACAGTTCCGCCAAAATCAACTAAAAATTGAGTTAAAAATTGTACTTTTTGCGGTCCAGTTGAATTTGCAATTGCATGACCTAAATTTTGCAATCCTACAACAATTTCTGCTTTACGTTGCTCACGAAGTTGAATACACGTATCATTAGATCCAGTGTAATTACCGAGCACTACAGTTTCTAAAACATAATATACAGCTTTGCCTACCGATTCAGCTGTTTGATCTAAATTCGATACAGTATGCGCAATACCCTTCAAACCTAACTGCGTACCTGTAACAACAGCCTGACCATATTCAAGCAATGAAAAATTCAAATTATTCAAGGACGTCACAGTTTTAATTTGACCTAATTGATTTGCATCGTATGCAGCATCTGCAATATCAACAATACTGCTTACTAAATTACTTGGATGCTCAAACTTTGTTTGCAAGAGTGCCGCTTGCGACAAAATATTGCACATTTCTTGATGTAACTGTTGTTGTAAAGCAGTTCCATAAAAATTTTGAAAATTTTTATAATCAATGCCATGAGCTGCTAGAAAACCACATGTTTGCGAATCAAGATTAAATGATTGATCATATTGCAAATAACCTTGATCGATAGTTTGAAACAAAGCATCTTGACGATCACACCAATGCTTTTCAAGTCTAGAATTTGGACAATTTTCAAGATCAAAAGTACATACCTCATGCTGACTTTGTATCAACGAATTGTAAGAACTTAAAGCGTCTTTTCCTTGTTTTTGTTCTACAAGTCGAGATTCTTGCTCTGCAATTTGTTTTTCAACAAAAACATTTTGAGCTTGTGTAATTTTTGTCTCAATGTCTTGCAGTTGAGCATTGCATAACCTAAGCTCTTCTTTTATTCCTTCTATTTTTGCAACCAAATTTTGTTGTTTTTCTACAAGAATTTTTTGAATCTCATCTCCCGAAAACCATCTCCAAGATTTCGCGCCAAACCAACCATTGTTCAAAGATTTTAATCTATCGTTAATAGAATTTAGTTCTTTTTTTAAATATTGAAGCTGATGTTCTTGTTGAGCAGTAAAATCATTCAATTTTTCTTGTTTTGTCTTAAGCTCTAACAGAATTTCTTTTTCTATCGCCGCAACAGATTTTGATTGTAATTCATTTGAAAAAATATTCACATTTTGTTCAAACTTATAATCTATCGCTCGAATATCAGCCTTTAATTCTTGTATCTCAATTTGTAACGTTAAAGCCTGACTTAAATCATAAAGATCCTGCAAGTTCATTGTTTTTTTGATATCATACTGCATCTCTGACGCTGCATGCACAAATGATTCAACCTTATAATTTTTTTCAAGTAACGATTGTAATTTTTGCTCTAATAAAGACAATTTATAAATTTTTTGTGTTTTTAAATTTTGAAGTTCAAAATTTAAACACAAAGCATGATTTTTTAAAAAATTAAATAGATCAGAAAACTGAAATTTTATACTTTCAACTTTCGATAAAGATTTTGCAATTTCAGAAGATAATTGTTTTTTTTCTGTTGCAATAATCGATTTTACTGCTGCTTTTACTTGAACATTATAGGCTATTTGAGCCCTATGCTGCGCACTTTGTTTATCTTTATTCACAATTCGCTCATTTATACTATCACTATGAGACTGAAGTTGATGTTCAGAAGCTACCGAAGCACCATGCAAATTTGTAGCACGTCGCACCAAATTCATTGCATGATCTTTATCAAATTCAGACAAATTATGATTTTCTGAATTTAAAGAAAAACAAATATACTTTTTTCCAGTTTTTGGATCCACAATTACACCATAAGTTTCACCATTAATTTTTACATAAACTATTTTTTGCTCATCAATGCTTGCCTTATGATCAACGTCACTTGACACTGTATCTTGACGATTTGTCAAAGGAACCTTATTTTCTGCAACTTTGATCACGTCAGATTTTTGCACCTCAACTGTTTTTTCAATCTCTAAAACTTTTTCAACTACCTGCTCCATAGCTCCCATAAAAAAATTAGGACATCGTATAAGCAGTGATTGACGAAAAGGTGCTGATTGACCCAAAGTTCTTACTACTAAAGCTTGAGCAACATGTCTCATTGAACAAACAGATGAACATATAAAAAATGAAAAAAATAATACTTGTTTTGCTATTCTGAACATAAAAAATTCCAATGTTAAAATATTATTTGTTATATAAAAAATTTTGATTGCTTAATTTTTACAAGAATTTCTGCCCCTGATCATAAGCATAAACAAGAATACCTTTATCACCAATTTTGATACTACGTCCATCAGGCTCATGCCAATTTTTCACTGAATTAATTTTCGCTTGTATTATCATATGCTCGACACTAGTTTGTTTATCAAAAATTTCTTGAGCTTGCTTCATCGCCTCTTTTTGAAGAGCAATATTTTCTCTTTGATTATCCACTTGAACAGTCATACTTTCTTTGTGATGAGCTATTTGAACAGCCATGCTCTTTTCTTGCATAGCAATATTTTCTTTTTGATGAAAAGTTTGAACAGCCATGCTTTCTTTATGATGCGCCAGTTGCATATCCATACTCTTTTTTTGAAGATCAAAGCCTCTTCTTTGATTCAAAATAGTATTGTATCCAACCCCAAGCATCGCCGCTATTCCAACTAAAGGTATTGTAATTTTAGGGTCACGAAAGTGCTTATAAAAAGTACGCTGCCATTTTTCTACAAATTGCCATTGAATCTTTTTCATTTCACGATTAAAATTGTCACCTGGAACAATTTTCTTGCTTCCATCTAACAGAACTGGCGTTTTTATAACAGGTCTTGTTGCTTGCTCTACAAGATTTTCCAAATCTCTATTACAAAAACCTTTTGTTTTTCGAGCCAAATAAGTAGCTGTAAGATACTCAGGATATGCTAGATTATACTGATTTGCTCTTTTATTTTTCAAAAAAGATAAAATAGTTTCTCTTTGCTTTAAATTTGATAAAGGAATCTTTATCATGGCAGTTCGATTAATAATTTGATCCGGTACATCCTCTGTATTATTCATCGTGCCAATTGCAATTACATTACTATTGCAAAGCCTATCTAATTCTTGCCAAAAACTTACAAGAATATTACTTTCAGAATTATTTGTACCAACATGTTTCTTAGTCAACGCTTCTAATTCATCCAAGATAATAATACAAGGCTGACCTATATCCTCTTCTAACTCTTGCGCATACTTAAAAATTTTATTCAAATTTTGTATTCCAGAGTCCTTATACTCCGTTGATATAGTTCCTACATTAAAAAATATACATGGCGCTTGGCTTTTTATAGCAATTGCTTGAGCCAAAACAGATTTGCCTGTGCCAGAGGGACCATGAAAAATTATATTTTTTTTATGAGTAGAAAACACACGATATTCAATATCAGAAATAATGTCATGAATTTCTGGTGGACACGTTGCAAGTACTGAATCTGCTAAAGCTTTATCAATACTTAAAGGACGAGCGCCAGGAATTCCTAAATTTACCAGACCTTGATAAATTTTTTCCTGCTGCTGAAAATATTTTTTATAAACTTCGTCTCTTGAAGATACTTCTGTCGTTGTTGCATTTACTGACACAAAACCACAAAGCAATAACGATACAATATGTCTACGATGGATCATATAAATCCTTTAAAGAATTAAATTTTAATTTTTGTAAATAATGATTTCTAATCCTGATCAAAAACAGGATTAAAAAATTGGAAAAATGAATATTATTTTTTTTGAAAGAAAAATCTTAATAACGTTCCACTAGCTATAAATGTTACAGCAAATGCAATCACATATTCTGTAGACAATTGATGTGGATTTCTCAATTCTAAAAATAATGAAATACAATAACCTGCGCATACGGCAATTGCACACATTAAAAATAGAAAGATTTGTTGTTTAAAACAATCAAGAAACGTCATGAGATACTCGTATATTTAGAAAAAAGAAATTGAAAAAAGTGATGGTAGTATGAAAGATCATGGACTTCCTTTGAAAGGTAATTTTGAAACTTTGAACACTGCTTATGATTTACCTTCAAAATACTCTGAATTTTGTGTTTTAATTGTACATTTATTTTTTTTAAATTCAACAAGAACCTAAAATTTTTTACGTTGCTTACTTTTTTGTTCTTGCAGATCTGTTGGATGATAATCTTGAAGTAATTTTTTTAAATTTGATCTGTGCATGATCCATTAACTGTTTCGATCAAGTAATACGTACGCACGAGCATACATCAATAAACAGAATGGTAGGGCCAACCATAAAGCAACCATAAAAATTAGATACATGATGATTGTAGAACTTTGCGATACATATTGATTCAGATCGAATGCTGATGCCAAAACTCCAAAATAAGACAATGCTTGTGATGAAAACACAATTAAAAATAACTGACTAAATTTTTTATGAGTTAATTTAAAACTTTGTTTGATTGATGCACATGCTACGCTACACGCTGATTTTGCAGCTACTGTTTTTTCCAAAATGATAAAATATGAAAAATGCAATCGTACATAAGCCCACAAAGAAACTACGATAAAAAACAATGCACCTAAAATTTTTGATTCTGTGTAAAAAATGATCAATCTTTGGCCACCCAATGCGAACATGCCAAAAAATGATAGGATCGCTAACAAGCAGGCAAATGGAGCAAGTGATACTTCAGAAACTACTTTTGTAGGGCATTGATCTTTTGCTCCTGCAAGAAATGTTGCCATCAATTCCATAGAAAGTTTTATAGAAATTTTCAAAACATAGTAAACACAAAAAGCAGCAATTGCTACGGCACCACTCCACAAAAGCACAGTCCAAGCCATAGTGTAGTTTTGCGGAAGATACGGACGTGCCCAAAAAATTGTAGAAATAAGCGTAATAAGCATTCCTGAAAAAAGCACCATGATTCCAAAAAATTTTGCCATGATAATTAAACAGATTTTATACCAAAATCCACAACGTTCTTTCATTTCTTGCCATGCGAAATTGAATGTTTTTTTGAATAATTGCAGCATTTTGTATTCCCTGATTTATGAACATATTGAAAGTGTTCTCTGATTTTAAAAATATCATAATTTTTGAATTGCTTCAACTTTCAAAAAAGTTATTAAATCCTGCGCTTGTTTATCTTTATCAAAATTATCAATACATGTTTACTAAAAGATATTTTCATATAAATTATGAATTAAATTCAATTTGTAAATACATCAACTTTTATTTTCACCACACTTACAAACACTTTCATATGAAAAAGATAACAAAAAAAATAAACCTACAATTAAACACTGCAATTTCAATTTTTTTATTATTTTCATATAACACAATCATCGGAAAAATTCTTTTTGTGCATGGTACTGCATGCGCAGGAAAAACCAGCTTATGTCACGAATTTATTCAACAAAACCCTGAATGGTGCTTGATAGAAGAAGACAGCTTTTATTTTCAAGAGTTAAACTCTTTTTGGAGTCATACATTTTTTAAAGAATTTACAATTATTCAAGAAGCTATTAGCACTGAAAACATTTTTCATGCAATTGTCGCTCATAAAATTTTATTTAAGTCAGATGCAACCAACGAACAACGACTACAAGCAAAAAATGCTATTTTAACTATTCAAAAAACATTAAATGATTCTAAACTTTGGGAAAACATTTTAAACAATATCAGACAAAAAATTACTCAAATTATTTTACAAAATGCTGAAAAAAAAGATGTCATTGTTGATACTTGGCTTTTATTACCTGAAAATATTAAAAAAATTAAAGAGTACTATCAAATTTTACACATCATAGCATTTAGTTCTTTTTCAGAAATTATTCAACGAACAATGAAACGAAATTATCAAGCTTTTTCAAATGGCACAGATATCTCAAATTTTAGATTTTTTCGACAAACCCTTTTTAGTTTTGAAAAAAAATATGATTTATCAAACAATCCTGATAAATCAATAGCGATAATTGATAAAAATGATGTTATTCACACTCTTGACCTTGTAGAAATGCAACTGCAAAACTTTATAAAAACAATGATAACTTCACAAAAATTTCCATATCAAGAACTTAGTTTAGAAGAGTTTTTTGAATACAAAAAGAAATTATTAAGCAAATTTACATCAGACAAAGCATATGTTATTACTCGATTGCCATTTGACGGTATTATCAAAACTGACAATTGTTCACCAATTCAAGCAGCCAACGAATTAACAAAATTTATATTGTAATATGAAATTAATTAAAATTTATACTTATCTATTATTTTTTATTGCTCTACATTTTACCTCATTACATGCAATTTTTTTTTTCTTAGAAGGTACATGCAGTTCAGGCAAAAGCAGCATTTGTCACTTATTAAAACAAGATAACGAATTTACTATTATTGCATCATTATATTGGGATTGGGGTGTAAAAAAACTGACTGAATTATTTCCGTTAGAAATTGCATCAATCGAAAAAGCCATTATTCAAAAAAATATGATTCATGCACTACGGCGAAATATTATAATTTTTAAAAAAAATAGCACCAAAACTCAACAAAATAATGCTTTAAAGGCAATCAAAAAAATTCAAAATTATTTTACTGGACTTTCGTATCATGAACATATGAAAGAATTTAAAAAATATAGTCTTGTTAAAATTTATGAATCTATAGCTTCACATGACAAATTTACGATAATTGACGGTTGTTGGTATTTAAACGAAACTGATATTTTACCGAATGTCAAAACATATACTATTTTAGCATACTGCTCTTTTGGTGAAATGATTCATCGAATAGCATCCCGAAATAAAACTGCTTTTTTAGAAAAAAATATAATCAATCATCGTTTTTTTAAAGATGGAATGGTCTCTTTTTTTAAATTTTATACTTTAAGTTCAACAAAAGATAATGCTATTGACACCCTTGATAAAATTACAGTTCAAAAATATTTAAATTTTGTAGAACTGCAATTATCAAACTCAAATCATTTTGCCCTAGATAATGAATATATAATACAAGAATTCACTCAAAAAGAATTTCAAAGCTATGCAACCAATTTATTACAAATATTTCAAGATCAAGACTTATTATACGTCATACCAAAAAAACATTATGATTTAATTTTAAAAACTGACAACATAGAACCAAGAATCAATACTTTAAACATTGTTAATTTTGTAAAAAAATTTAAATCTTAAAATAAAATTTTTCATAAGAAAATTGCTCATAAAATATTTGCAAATAATTTTTCATACACAAAAAAGCCATTTTTCATCATATAAAATTTTTTTAAGTTGTTAAATAAATTCGCATAGTATTAAAATTTTGAAACATTGTTAAAACTTTCAACATACATTCTTCTCTCTGTTCTAACTTGCCTTTAATTATACTCATTTTAAAATACTAACATATAATTATACTCATTTTAAAATACTAACATATGCAGCCTGTAACCAATAATACAAAATCATATAATTTACAGGATTTTGTTCAGTATTCACTTTTAACATTTGTAATAAATTGACGTATTTTTCGTTTATTATTTTCATCTGCTCTTTTTGTTTTTTCAAAAATTTATACATAACATTAAATGCTTGAATAACTGTAAGATTTTTATTATTGCTATGTTGATCTTTGTACTTACTATATTCAATAAGCCAATCTATATAAATATTTTTATTTTGATTTAAAATTGCATACATATTTACAGAATCAGAAAATACATTTTTTGATATTAAATAATTTTTCAAAAAAATTTTCATTATTTCAAAAGCTTGTTCTTCTGAAACGATAGTATCTAAAGACACTAAAGAACCATCTACAGTAAGTCGATCGGTTATAGTTGCATCAATACATTGCAACCAATCTTTCCAAAAAAAAGATTGGTTATCCTTTAACGTTAAATTATTCGAAAGTTGAATTAAATCATCTGAGGATAATTTAATTGCATATTTTTGAACAAAATTTTTCATAATAAAATAAGCCTCTAAGCTCGAAACAATTGTAAATTGAACATTAACATTTTCCATATTTAAAACAACATGAACAGATTGCATCCAATCATTCCATACCGAAGGATCCCATGTTTCTGGATCTTGCTGCCAATCTTTTTTACATTTATTAATTGAAAATTCACCAAGAAAAGAACCTAAATCATCTGAATATTTATTAAAATAAATCTTACTTAAAAAAGCTTTTGTGGCTAAAAACACTTGAACCAAGTTTAATTTTTTTTCCATAATTAAATTAAAAAACCAAAGGTACATCCAGTTTCATTTATAAAATGATTGATAGCATTCTGTAATTGTTGCCATATTGAATCAGAAGCTATATGCTTTGCGTTTTTTAAATTTTCTAAAACAACACCAACATCGGAAAAGGGAAACTGATCATGCAACAATTGTAGATAATTTTTTATACAAAAGTACACCATTTCATCATTGTAAGTTATCAATTTAGGGTTTTTGTTTATTTTAAGATCTTGCATCGTTTTATTAACCCCATCCATCCAAGCAGGATCCCACGTAACTGGATTTTCACGCCAATCTTGATTATCTTTAAAAAAACGCAACCCTCCAAGTAACATCCCAATATTATTTTCATTCCTTTTTTCATAACATAAAGATAAAAAAATTCTCATAGCGTTAAATGTTTGAAAAAATGAAAGATTTTTACGTGCCATTAAATTTTTTTTGGTAAAAATTTTAGCCCTGTTACTTTATTTAACTTCAAACTCTGGAAAATATTTTTTCTTTAATTCTTTAGCTTGCTCAATCCATTGCTTCAAATTGTTTTTGGGTATAATTGTTATTACAACTGGTTTATAATTTTTCATAAATTGTTTGTAGGTTATAAAATCAGGATGAGTTTTTTTAGTTTCGTAATGAAATGGATAAAATGGCGTAATTTCAAAAATTACATTGCCTTCTTTATCATTGTATAACCATCCATCAAAATAGAGGGGTATTTGTTTATGCCCATTTCCAAAAAAATAAAATTCATTAGTTGCTTTAGTTCCTCGAATTCCTTTAAGATATTTATTCCATTCAATACCAGGATCCCCAATAATTGATTTATCAAGAACCATTTCATTATTTAATAATTTTTGAATAAATTTATAAGTTGATAAAAAAGAACAAAAACTAGAAAAATGTTCATACCCAAACCGTATGTTTATATTTTTTTCTTCATCAATATAATAAATATCAATATTTGAGCAGAATTTGCATTCATCATCGTAAATACATTCAGGATGAATTTGCAAATACTCTGTTTTCAATATTTTAAATTTTGTTAAATCTATCACTTTATTTATATAAATTTACTCTGACTTTTTTTCAAAATTTGTTTTTCCCATGATTTAATTGCAGCTTTATTGTTTTCTGTAATTAAAGGTTGTAACTGCTGCATATTAATTTTATACCGGTATAGCAAAGCTATAAGATGTTTCATATCATCATAACTTAATTCTTTATCTACCAAATCTAGATATAATTCATCATGGGCAGCTTCAAATTTTTCAATACATGAAATACTTGCAATCCATGCAAAAAACATCTCTTCATCCAATTTGGAAAAATATTGAATTCGCTTGCATGTAATATAATTTTGATTCATTTTTTTAAACCATTTTAAATAACGTCTATTGTTTAGTTAAATTTAATTTTTTTAAAAATTTTTTTATGCCAAAATGCCATTTTATTATCATAAAACCATTTTTTATTATGATCAGTCAAAAAACGAGCAAGCTGAGTCATCTCAATATCAAATCTATAAAAAAGACCCATTAAATTATCAAGATCATGATCATGTATATCATCTGCTGCAATATACAAATTAATTTGATCAGATTGTATTAAACTTTTATCAATACAATCAACTTTACTAATCCATTGAAAAAAAATATCTTTTTCTAATGAAGAATTAAACTTTACTTTACAAATCAATACATTTTCAGCTTTATTTATTTTTTTCATTTTTGACCTCTTATTTTTCCACCTGGAACAATATTCTCATAATCACCATTTGGTTTTTGTACATCCCAATGTGGTCCACCGTGTCCATTTGGTCCCGATGGAATCCAAATATTACCTTTTGAATCAGGCCATCCATAACCTCGACGATGACGAACTTTTTTGCCATCCCAATTTTTTGGAGGCATAAAGCCATCCTTTTCTGTAGGTTTTCCTGGAGCTTGTGCACCATTATTTTTATCTAAACCATCTTTTGAGCCTTGATCAGACCCAGAATTATCAGTTTTATTTTTTTCTTTTGGTTGTTTCTCTTTTTTAAGCTCTTCCTTGGCATTAATGCCAAAAATTTTATGCAATATTTTTTTATCTTGTTCTGTTAACTGACCTAAATCCTCTACAAGCGTTGCTTTATAATGGTTAGTTGGACCAAATGATCCTGTTTCTTGTGTGAACTTAATTATTTTTCCATCAAAAAAAGCAATTTTATCAGTACCTTTCAACATGCTTTCAAGAGTCGGTGGAGTATGTTTTCCACTATTAGTCGGGATAGAGGTTGCTGTATCAAGTGCTCGTTGCAAAGAGCCATGTCCATACATTAATGCAGGATCAACGGGTGCTAAAGGCACTCCTTTTCCATCATTCCATCCTGTACATACACCATTTTTAAAAACAAGATCATTTGCTACTCGAGCAGCTTGAATATTTTTTGACTGTTTTTCTAAATTCTCAAATTGTTTTTTTGCTTCAAGGTATTTTTCATATTCCTCTTTAGTCATATTTGTAGTATCTGGTGATACCATAAAAGGAACGGGTTTTTTTAATCCTGGAATAACAACCGTTGCAACAAATCCAACAACTATCCCTCCTACAAGAACAGGATTTGATAAAGTAATTGTAACTGCTGCAACTGATCCAGCTTGAGTCATTGCAGCAGCTTCTACAACTCCTACCATTTGAGCCAACATTGCAAAAGCAGCTGCCATAATTTGTTTTTCTGAAAGATTTTTTTTGTTTCTTGGATCTTTAAGATCAAATGGATTCATTTGAAAATTATTTTCATTAAACCCTGATGATACACAAGCTGAATTATAACTTTGATTTTGATAATGATTTTGATGCAATATTGCATTATTTTGACTTAATCTAAAGCTTTCTGGAATAAATACTCTATGGCCTGATACTTTTTTTACAATTGCAAAATATTCTTTATTCTTTTCGAAAAACTCTCGCGTTGGAATAAATATTTTTACGCCATCATCTTCTTGAGTATCTTGTTTTAGCTCTTGATCTGATGCTTGAAATTCTTGTTTTAAGTCAACCGTATGATCATTAATTTTGATTTCAGAACTCTTTGTTTCATCATCTACAAATTTTGATTTTTGTAATTCAACTCGAACACCTTCTGATTGAATATCTGGCAACCTATCAATTGAAGTAAAACAAATTGTTGACGGTATTTCTTTTTTTTCAGTTTCTATTTTTACTTGAACATTTGTTGCAACAAAACAAACATTTGCTTGAGCTGTTTTCGTTTGCTGAATCTGTTCAAATTCGATCTGTTCTAACCGAATTTTTTCTGACCGCCGACGCGCAACAGCATCAGCTTCATCAGTATCTTTAACCCATTGCTCATCAGCTTCTTTTTGCTTACGCTGTTCTTCTTTGCGATAAAAATCATCTCTTCTGCTTTCATACTCTTCATCATCTTTTTCTTTGGTAGAAGAACTTGATCCGCAAGAAAATCGTTCACTTTTTTGTTGGGTTTTTGTTTCTGTTTTGGTATCGGCACAACTATCAACAGTGAACGTTTTTGAATGGCTATCACTATTTGATGAATTCCTTGATGACGATCTTTCAAAGGACCTTGATGATTGCCTTGAAGGTGAATCATCAAATGATAACGATGAAGAATCATTTGAATTTTTTGAGGCACTTCTTGATCTTGTTATGTTAATCGACGAACTATGAATAACTTGAAATGATAAAAGTAAAAATAATGCACCAGCAAATCGCTGTGTACGCAAAGGTATGTTCATAATGAAACTCTTGGATAAATAAGGTTTTAAATCAGTATGGTTTTTAAAATTTAAACTGCTTCATGTATCATTGCAGGATATTTTACACATTTTTGATACGCAAAATATCCTACAATCAAAAAGCTTTATCGCTTTACTGGATTTTCCAATCGTAAAACAGATGCATCTGGAAACACCAAGGATTTTTTTCCTTTGGGTGTTGGAGGAGTGGTTGGACATGATGGTCGCGTTGATTGCACTGCTACAAATTCAGCTGAAATGCTGATCAATGATAAAAACAAAAACAATTTTTTCATGATGATCTCTATTGCTCTTGATGATGGTTGATAAAAGTTTTAAATCGCTCAAGAATAACGATGAAACTTTTGCTTGCATCACTAACATCTACTTTTTTGAAATATGATTATGTTTTTTGAAAACTTTGTACAAAGTTAGATCAACTATAACGATTTTCATAGAAGAAAACAATTCAAATTTATGGTATACTTTTTCACAATTTTTATACAACATCACCAAAAGGCTTTTATGCAAACAAAATTTCATTTTTTAGTATTTTTTTACGCCATATTTTTTTCAGGCACCTTACAATCATTGGCCAAATATGAAATTGAGCATCTTGATATATCAAATCAAAATTATGTTGATCAAGTAGTCAAATTAATCGCCACATCACCGATTCAAGCAACCATGCGACCGAATATTTCAGACGTTTTAAAGTGGATTGAGAATTCTAAAACATATTGCATTATTATTGCTGTCAATAAACAAAAAGTCATTGAAGGCGTTTTGATTTATTTTACTTCAAAAAATGCTGATCTTTGGATTCGCACGTTAACGTTATCAAAAAACCATCACAACAAAAAAATCGCAGCAAGTTTGCTTGAATATCTTGAATCAATACCCAATATTTCAAGCATCTCCATCAATGTTACACAAAATAGTTTTAATTTTTTAAAACTATTACAAAAATTAGACTACGCAAAAACTCAAGAATTTTTAAACATGCACTTAGATGTGCGCAATACAACCTTAAGCAATACGACAAGACCTTACATCATTCGACACGTTGATCAAAATAATGTCCAAGAGGTAACTGAATTTGCACAACTTTTTAACAAAAATGAAGTTGGTGTTGAATATACCTATGAAACTATGCTTGAATTCATGACCAAATATCCAACCTATAAATTTTTAGCAGCATTTGATAATCATAATTTTGTTTGCGGTGGTATCATTTATCAAATCTTATCTGAATCCTGGAAAAGATTTGCAACCGCAGTTCATCCCAATTTTCGACGCCACGGAATTGCAACAGCCCTTATGAATCATCTACAAAACCTTGCCCTGCAGGCAGGTATTTTTGAGCTCAAATTGGCCGTAGCGCCAACCAATTGTGCAGCACAAAAATGCTTTCAAAAAGCTGGCTACAGTTTCACACAGCCAACATTTCAAATGGTGAAAAACCTGGCTGTAAAAAATTAGGGCTCACAACTCGTTTCTGGTATACTAAAAAGGACTACTTAATCCCTTTTTTATGGAGATTTTTATGAACAAAAAATCATTCTTTTCCTTAATTATATGCGCACTAGCTCTCAGCAGCTTTATGCAAACAAAAACAACCAGTTTAATTGGTCAAAAAGCACCTGGTTTTACCGCAAAAGCATTGTTTCCTGATGGATCAGTCAAAGATTTTAAGCTTTCTGACTATGCTGGCAAAAAAGTAGTTTTATATTTTTACCCTGCTGACAATACTCCAGGATGCTCAAAACAGGCTCAAAGCTTTCGCGATGGCATTGCCAAGCTTGAAGCAGAAGGAATCACACTTGTTGGCATCAGCTGCGACTCAATTGAAGCACATAAAAGATTTCAAAAGAAATTCAATTTGCCCTACATTTTAGTAAGCGACTCTCGACTCCATCGCACAATTGGCAAAAAATTTCCTGGCACCATTTCCTTTGGTTTTTATAAACGCAAAACATTTTTAATCAACGAACAAGGCATTGTGTTTAAAAAATTTGATAAAATAAAAATTGAAACTCAAATTGATGATATTTTAAAAGCTTTTGCAGAAAATAATCAAAAATAAATAAAATTTCTTGATTTTTAAAACCCACTTTTAAAGAAGTGGGTTTTTTGTTACGCTTGAACAGACAACCTTTATAAAATATTGGATACCTGTGAATTTAAAAAAAATTAATGATATCAAGCAAGATCTTTTAACAAAACTTCATGCTGTTAAAACTGAAGCTGAACTTGAACAGTTTCGTTTACAGTTTTTAACACGCCAAGGCATCATTGCAGAACTGTTTGAAACATTAAAAACTGCAACTCCAGAACTTAAGCGCGAAGTCGGGCCACATTTAAATGACTTAAAATATGGACTTCAAGAACAGTTCAATCTCAAAAAAGAACAATTATTTGCAGAAAAAATTCAAACTGAACAAAACAAAAAACAAAATTTTGATGTAACCCTTACCAAGCCAAGACTTCAAGGCAGTCTGCATCCTTACACCCACATCATTGAACAGATTGAAAGCATTTTTACTTCCATGGGCTATCAAGTGGTTGATGGGCCTGAACTTGAAACAGATTTTTTTAACTTCACAGGACTCAACATTCCTCACAATCATCCAGCACGTGAAGAATCTGATACCTTCTGGATTGATCAGCAGCATTTACTTCGAACTCAAACATCAACCGTCCAACTTAAAACAATGCTTTCGCAAAAACCTCCAATTGCCATGATTGCTCATGGTCGCACTATGCGTAATGAAGCAACTGATGCTTCACATGATTTCATGTTTATGCAAATTGAAGGAATGTTTATTGCCAAAGATGTTTCAATTGCAAATTTACTTGCAACACTTCAAACATTTTTAACACAATTTTTTGGTAAAGATATTAAACTTCGTGTTCGTCCTGGATATTTTCCATTTGTAGAACCAGGCCTTGAAATTGACGCATCATGTCCATTTTGCAAATCAGGATGTTCAACTTGTAAAAAAAGCGGCTGGATTGAACTTTTGGGAGCTGGACTCATTCATCCCAATGTTTTAAAACATGGAGGCATTGATCCAAAAGAATTTAGTGGTTTTGCCTTTGGCGCAGGACTCACACGTTTGGCAATGCTGAAATATAACATTCCAGACATTCGATATTTGCACAGCAGCAACTTAAAATTTTTAGAACAGTTTTAAAAGAAGTTTATACACCATGATCAAAGTTACCAAACTGATCATCCCTGCAGCAGGCATTGGCAGTCGTTTTTTGCCCATCACCAAATCAATACCCAAAGAAATGCTGCCATTATCAAATAAACCTGCAATTGAGTACATCGTGCAAGAAGGTGTTGACGCTGGGATTGATAACATGCTCATCATTTTGTCACCTGACAAAAATATTATTATCGATTATTTCTCCTACAATCATCACTTGGAACAAGTACTGGCAGAACAAAATAAAAGTTATTATCTTTCAGAACTTAATAATCTAATTGCAAAAACAAAATTTCAATATTTTATTCAAAATAAACCAAAAGGTGTTGCAAACGCACTCCTTCATGCACAACCTGCAATTCAAACTGATGAATATTTTGCTTTATGCTACCCAGATGACATTATTTTTGGCAAAAATCCTGAAATTGGCAACTTGATCAAAATGGCACAAGAACATAAAGCTATGATCATTGGTGTGATGGAAGTACCACTTGAAAAAATTTCTGCCTACGGTGTAATTGCACCAAAAAAACAGATTGATGATAATCTTTTTGAAATTGATTATTTTGTTGAAAAACCAAAAATGCAAGAAGCTCCATCTAATTTAGCAGGCATTGGCCGATTTATTTTACACAGCGATCTGTTTTCTTTTATTCCTCAAACAATGCCCAACAAAGATGGTGAAATTTTATTACCCGATACTATCAGCTTAATGATTTCAAAGGGGTATAAAGTTTTGGCATACAAAATTCAAGGACAACGTTTTGATACGGGAACTCCGGCCGGCTGGCTTGATTTTGTTATAAAAAACAGTCAAGAAAAACTTTAATTTATTCTTAAACCTTGAAATCAAACTGCAACATTTAGTAATATTCCTTTAAGAATTTGATGTGCAAATTCAAGGGGGAATGGATGAAAAAGATATTATTTTTGTTAATCTGCATGATCACCACTGCAATTATACAAACTTGCCCAAGCTGTATTGGTAACGATCATCAACGAAAATTACGTCGTCAAGCTGCAGATGTTCAAAATTGTCCATGTGACTGTCAAAAGCAATATCATACAACTCCGACAGATAATGATAAAAAAGGTGGTCATTGGTGTAGACGATGCAATCATCGATTTTTACCCTATGATCCACTGTTAAAAACAAAAAATCCAAAATTTTTAACTCCTGAGACTTCAAATTTTTAATCTTTTCAATTAAAAATTCATTTTAAAAGTGTTTCGCACTGATTATATAAATATCCAATGATATACAAAATGCTCTTAAAAAGCGCTAAATTTGATAATTATGAAAATTTACGTATCATAAAAAGAATCAATCTATGAACCTTTTTAAGGATTTTGACTATGGCACAAAAGAATTCCATCAAGATGAGCACCATTGGTCTTGCAATTTTTACCATGTTGTTTGGCGCTGGAAATATTATTTATCCTATCAGAGCTGGTGTTCTTGCTGGCAGCAAACATTCCATAGGAATTTTAGGATTTTTACTCACTGGAGTTTTACTTCCGATTATTGGCCTTGTTGCCATGATTTTATTTGAAGGAAATTACACACAATTCTTTAATCGTACCGGAAAAATTCCAGGATTTTTATCCATCATGTTTTGTATGCTCATCTTAGGACCTTTGATTGTGATGCCTCGCTGTGTTACGGTTCCTTATGAAATGATTGCTCCATTTTTTCCAAGCCTAACGCTGCCAATTTTTAGTGCATTATTTTGCTTGCTGACCTTTGCACTGACCTACAAAGAATCCAAAATGCTTGATATTTTAGGCAAATACATGAGCCCTATTTTAATTGGATCTTTAGGTTTAATTATTACACTCGGACTTTTCAAAAGTAATTTTTCTACCATGCAACAATTTAAATCAGGAAGTGAAATCTTTTTTGATCAAGTTATTGCAGGTTTTCAAACTTTAGATCTTATTGGTTCGCTCTTTTTTGCTTACATTATCATTCGATTGATCAAAACAGCACCAGAACAAGCTAATCTTTCTTCAAAAGAACTTGCACTCATGTGCTTGAAAGGAAGTATTTTAACGGGCGCTTTAATGACGGCATTCTATGTTGGATTTAATTTACTTGGTGCTTACTATGCACATTTAATTACTCCTGACATGATAGGGAATGGTGCTGCAATTTTTAGAACTATTGCATTGCACATTGTAGGCACTCAAGGAATTTTGCTTTTAATTATTGCTGTAATTATCACCTGCTTATCAACACTTACAGCCCTTGCTGCAGTATTTGCAGAATATTTACGTAATGAAATTTTTGATAAAACTATCAGCTATGTTCACTGCTTGATCATTGGTTTGGTTGTCACAACCATCATTTCAAATTTTGGTTTAGCAAAAATTTTGGCATGGGGCTATCCAATTATTACTGCAGGATACCCAATCATCGTTACGATCACGCTTTGCAACATTGCATACAAATTATTTGATTTTAAATGGATTAAAATTCCAACATTGATCACTACCATAGCTATGGCGTATGTTTCATTGCATCCATGGTTTGTGTAAAATGATCAACGAACTATTATTTCTTGTGCATGTGACAGCCGTCAGTTGTGGCGCCCTATTTTTTGCAAGACTTGGCAAATCAGCACTCATCACCTACATTTCAATGTTATTTTTAACTGCCAATATTTTTGTAATCAAACAAATTGAGTTGTTCAATTTTTGCGTCACTTCAGCCGATGCATTTATTGTTGGCATTAGCTTTAGCTGCAATTTGCTGCAAGAATTTTGGGATAAAAAATATGCACGATCTGCAATTTGGATCAGCTTTGCATCATGCGTAGCGTACATGATCATTGCAAAAATTATTATTGCATATCAACCAGCAACTGTTGATGATACTCAAATTCACTTTGCACACATCACAGCAAACACCATTCGCATTACTTTAGCGTCACTGATTGCATACTTAATTACACAAACAATTGATATTTATTTGTACGGCGTGGTCAAACAACTGACCAATGGAAAATATTTTGTTGCACGTAATTATTTTGCACTCACAGTTTCACAATTTGTAGATACGGTGCTATTTTCATTTTTAGGATTATACGGACTCGTAGAAAACATTTTTGATGTTTTGATTGTCAGCTTTTCATTAAAACTTTTAGCCATTGCTTTCATGACTCCATTTTTAATGGTTGCGCGAAAAATTTTAAAACCGATTTCTTAATTTTTGTTGAGCACATACACATACGAAATAGTGTTGATATCAAACATCGGTTGCACTTGAATTTTGTGGGATACCAGATCAGTTTGCACATCGCGAACATGACCAAGCGCAAAACCTTGCGGATAAATTAATCCCTGCCCTGAAGAAATAATAGTTTGCCCAACCGCCACAGGTTTGAAATGGGGCACAAAACAAAGTTGCAACTGTTGATTATTTTTTCCACAGCAAACACCACAGACATTTAAATCTGCATTTACAGTTTCAGGCAATGGTGCCAACTGTGCAGCAACTTTACAACGACTATCAGTAATCAATGCAACTTTGCTATACCATGGATACACTTCAATCACGCGACCTATCAATGCTTGCTCGTACACCACAATATCATCTTTTGCAAAATTTTTATTACTACCGCCATCAATAAAAATAATATCTTCTTGTGCACTGCAAGCACACATCAAAATTTTCGATAAAGATTTTTGCAACACTTCATAACGCTGTGCAAAATTTCGAAGTTCTAATGTTTGATCTAAAAAAAGCTGCTGAGCTTCCAATTGGACAATTCGACCTTTGAGCAAATCATTTTGAAGCTTCATCACATCCAGTTCTTGAGTTAATTCATAAATTGATTTGCGATCTTGTGCCTGTTTGGTGAGTGAATTCGTTAAAGTTGCATGAATTTTAAAAAAAGGATAACAAACAAACGACATACATCGCTGCCCCATACCAAATGATGGAAAAAATAATCGATGAATTAAAAATAAGAAAAATAGAACATAAAACAGATGAACCAGCCATAATCGAATTTCTTGGCGAATCAACATTACACTATCCTAAAAATTCTTGCAGACCCTCTTTAATATCATGCTCAGATTCTGATAAAACAAGCCGTTGCCGTAGCGCACTGGCTGATGGATGACCTTTGATGTAAAACGGCAAATGTTTTCGAAACCGAAACAATCCATGCATACCATACTGTTCTATCATTAACGACAAATGACGCAATGCAACTTTTAAAATCATTTGTGAATCAACGATATATTCATTACCAAGTGCATGCTGTTTCATTTCTTCAAGCTTCCAAGGCTTTGCCCACATACCTCGCCCAATCAAAAACCCATCAACCCCAGTCAATTCATAGGTCATTTTTGCAGTTTTAAAATTTACCACGTTGCCTGAAAAAAGTACGGGAATTTGCAAAGCTTGTTTAACTGCTGCAGCTACTTTGTAGTCAGGTTGCCCGGTAAACATTTGCGTTTTGAGTCTTGGATGAATTGCTAAAGCATCAACACCACAATCTTGAGCAAGTTTTGCAATATCAACAGCATTAACTTCTTTAAACCCAGCACGAATTTTTATAGTAAATAAAACATGATCAGGAATCACCCGGCGAAACTCTTTTAAAATTTTTTCAAGCATGATCGGATTGGCCATAAGTGCTGATCCTGAGCAGGACGAAACAACATTTGAAGCTGGACATCCAACGTTTAAATCAATAGCATCAACACCCGATTGAAGGATTTTTTCACATGCCATTTCAATAAATTCAACAGAATTTGCAGACACTTGAAAATTTAATGGTCGTTCAAATTGAGCAAAATTTAATGCCAATGCCCCACCCTTAGGTGTCACAACAGATCTAACATGACGCATTTCGGTATACAAAAGCTCATCTTTTGAAAAATCACGAACAAGCTGTCGAAATGGAGAATCAGTAATCCCATCAAGCGGACCACTCATTAAACGAGGAAATGAAAAATGCTTAATTTTGACGTGAGAATTAAAATAATCCATACAACAATTCAGGTAAACTTTAAATTTTTTAGATTCTTATAGTTTACCTGAATTTTAAATTGTTTTCAAAACAAACTTTCTGGTAATTATTGGCTTAAGCCTCTTTTGATAAAGCTGATGTTTTAGAAACCAGATGTACCAACTCATCAAGTTTTTGATTCTGATCTTTCAATCGCTTAATTTCTTCATTTTTTTCTGAAAGACCTTGTTTCAATAACTCTTTTTCTTCACTCAAGCGATTTTGTATATTTTGCAATCCTTGCACGTTCTCTGTTAATCTTACTTGACTTACAGCAAATGCAGCGATTATTGAATTTTTTGATGCAATGCACGAAGATACAAAAATCAACGGTACCATAAAATTGACTGCTCCATAAAACCGTGGCAGTTTTTTCAATGATTTATACAACATCCACTGCACAGTTGCAGCAGTTAATCCATACTGTAAGCTTTCCGAATCATGATTAATAGATTGCGCCATGCTTTTCAACCTACAAAGTTCCTGGGGAATTGCTTTATCAAGAGTATCTAATACATTCAACTTAAAGACGCTTTGCATTTCATCAAAACCTTGACGAAGTTGCTCGCTAAATCTTGGCGTATTATTTGCCGCTTTTAAACTTGAAAACAAGCTTATAGGCATTAATCCTAATAAAAAAATAACATTTACATATTTCAATTGAATTTTCATATAAAGCTCTCTTAACTTATGTAGATTAATTTAAAGATTATTTTGAACTTTTTTGATTATCTTGAAGATCCTGAGCTATCCGAACATAAACCATTTCAACAGGCAATAAAAATAAAAATGGTTTTGCTATTTTTGGAACCATCCCGCGAAATGAACCATAGGTCAAGGCACCTGCTACTATCGATTGCGCCAACGCCTGCCGATCACAAACTTTTTGAAAATGAATACATTTTTGCCAGTTTTTTTCCATTTTTCCGATAGCAAGATCAACAATTGGAGTTAAAGCTTGTTGCGCAAATAACATATTTTCTTTGGTGGAATTTTTAAAATTTAATATTATAGCCTTGCGCTCTTTTACACAATTTTCAAAATTTAATGCTGCCTTTTGCCACCATTCATTTTCATGAGAAAAAATCGTTGTTGATGCCATTGCAAATACAAAAATAACATAAAAATATTTATTCATAAAAACTCTTTATCCTGTAAATATATTTAAAAATTATTAAGATTTTAATGTATGAATACCTGATTTGAAAAAATTTGTTTATCTCTATTGTAAGCTTACTCAAGAATAACAAGTACCTAAAAAGATACAATGCATTTTTGAATTTTTGTTAAAAAGTAAAAAACAAACAAATTTCTTTTTTACTTTTTAACAATTTAAATGTTGACAAATAAAGATAAATTTCCACATTTAGGAAAAAAACTATTGCTATTGATAATATTTTTTTTATAAGATGTGAATGTAAAAAAAATTTTTCCCAGGAAAAAAAGGAGAAAAAATGGCTAAAAAATCCGTAAAACGTAAAGGCGCTAAAAAAGCTGCGCCAAAACGTAAAGCTGCTAAACGCGCTTCATCAAAACGTAAATCACCAAAACGTAAAGCTGCGCCAAAACGTAAAGCGAAAAAAGCTAGTTCAAAGCGTAAAGCTGCGAAAAAAGCTGCGCCGAAACGTAAAGCAAAAAAAGCTGCTAAGTCTGCTAAAAAAGCACACAAAGTTGGCTTAGTTTTACGCCCGATGAAACGTATTAAACCTAGAAAATCAATTTCTTGGTAAGCATACGATAAAAAAATAGGGCTCGTTCATTCGAGCCCTATTTTTTTATCAAAATTTAAAATTTAATGAGTTTCGCAAGTAACTGTAAACTGCCCATTTATATTCTCTACTCTAAAAAATTCTGATGTTTGAACATGTAAAAATTTTGGTGAAGTTTTTCTTTGGGCACTATTTAATTCCATAAAAAGATAGGGAACTAAATATTCATAAATCCCATAACATCTTCCATTTTCATTATAAATGATATAAAAATCTTCATTGATACCATGATTGGATTTATTATTGATAATATCATTCAAAGAAACTTCAATAGAATTTTCCTCTACAAGATTTTTAGGAATTTTGAAAAATCGATATTCATGTTGATGTGATGCAAAAACTGATGGATGTAATGATTCAAAAATTAAAAATGCTAAAAAATATAATTTATTCATATACATTTATTCTAAATTTTCTATGCGCCAATAATAACAAAATTTTCATGTATTAAAATTTATCGACCTCTGTAATTTCTTTCTTTACGATTCTTCATTTGAGATCTTTTTTTGTATTGATTCGCAATATAATTTCCACGCTGATATTTCTGACTTTCTTTTTTTACTTGAGGTTTCTTTTTTGGTAATTTGAACTGATCAAGTTCGTAAGGATACCAACTGCTGTAAGGATTATTTTCTAAGGAATAACTACAAGATTGAAGATCATCACTATTTTGGAGTTCTTTTGTAGCATTTATTTCTGTCGTTACATAATTTTGATCAACATGGTTAATTTCACCAACACCTTGATTGATGCAATATGCTGTTACTAAAAGAGGTACAAGTAGATTCATTGTTTATTCCTTACAATATTGGATGTTTTTTATGCCAATCAGTCATTTGTTGATATGCATGACCAACTTGAAATAATAATTGTTCTGATGCATGTGGCCCAATTAACTGAAATCCTAAAGGTAAATTATCTTTACTAAAACCAGATGGAATTGAAATTGCAGGAACTCCTGCTAAATTTGCAGAACATAAAAAATAATCTTGCAAATCCATTTGAAGTTTATCATTATCAAATTTTCCAATTTCGAATGCTGGACATGCTTGCGATGGCATCAAAAGCAAATCAACTTTTGAAAAAGCTTGGGCAAAATCTTGGCGAATCAATGACTGAACTTTTTGTGCATTATTATAAAATTTTGCAGCATACCCTGCTGAAAGCACATAATTTCCAATCATCATACGAACTTTAACTTCAGTCCCAAAACCTTCACTTCGACTTTTGGTATACAGTTGCTCTAAATTTTTTGCATCTTCTGAGCGATAACCATAGCGTACACCATCAAATCGAGATAAGTTTGATGCCGCTTCTGCACGGCTGATAATAAAATAAGTTGCAGCACCATAATCAAGTGTTGTTAAATCAATTTCTGAAATGACGGCGCCAGCTTTTTGCAAGGCCTGCACAGCTTCCAATGTACTTGCTTTTACCTGTGGATCCAAATGTTCATTTTCAATTGCAGTTTTGACAATTCCAATGCGCAATCCTTGAGGAATTTTGCCATCTAACAAATTTGTATAATTTTTTTTCTGCAAATCTTTTCGCGATGATGCATCTTTTGCATCATGTCCTGCAATAGCAGAAAAAACTAATGCATTATCATAAACACTGCGCGTTGCAATGCCAATTTGATCAAGTGATGATGCATAGGCAATTAAACCATAACGAGATACCGCTCCATACGTTGGCTTGAGTCCAACAACTCCGCAAAATGCTGCCGGATGTCGAACAGAACCTCCAGTTTCACTGCCTAACGCCCAAGGAACCAATCCTGCAGCAACTGCAGCAATCGATCCACCACTTGAACCACCAGGAACACAGTTCAGATTCCATGGATTTTTTGTTTTAAAAAATGCTGAGGTTTCAGTTGAACTACCCATTGCAAATTCATCTAAATTTGCACGACCAATCAAAAGCGCACCTTCTTGCTTTAATCGATCAATAGCCGTTGCATCATAGGTTGAACGGTAATTTGCTAAAATTTTTGAAGCACATGACGTGATACGATCTTGCTGACAAATATTGTCTTTGATAATTCCAGGAATTGAATTTAAAATTCCACCTTGTTCTGATTTTTGTAAAATTGAAGCTTCATCAAAAATTTCTAAAGCTGATTTAATTTTTTCATCATGTTGTGCAAAACGTTGCATAAAAAATTTTAAAAGTTCTTCGCGTGAATATTCTTTTTTTTCCAGGCCTTGCAACAGCTCTTGCACCGTTGCAAATGATAGATCGTTCATATCAAGGTCCTATTCATGAATAATTTTTTATTTTATACCAGAGATAACAAACATCGTTAATTATCTAAAAATTTTGGCACCACAAAATAACTGTCTTCACCCTGCGGCGCTTGTTCTAAAATTTTTGTACTATCTGTTGAAATTACGACATCTGGTCGATCAGAATTAATATTTTTTACTGAAATAATTTCTGCCTGCTGCGCAATCTGAACAACACGCTCTGCATAAGAAATAACATCATTGAACTGTTCTATGATGCTATCAAGTTCTGCCTGAGTAAATGAAACTTTGGTCATCTCTGCAATTTTTTGAATCTCTTCTTTGGTCACTTTAGCCATTGCAAGCCTTTTCTTTTTGTTTTTTCCAGTGATTTTGTCGCAATCGATAGATGTAAACAACACTCATCAGTGCATTTCCCACCAAAAATGCAGCATAAGTTACTAACATTTTTGTAACCATTGCATTAAAGGTGATCCAAGAAATAACGTACGTTGCAGGAATAAAATAACAACTGATAACTATAACTCGTGTCCACATAACGGTTGCTACATCACCAGCACCACGAAGTGCTGCCGACAAAATTAACTGTAACAAATCTATCAAAATAAGTACACTGAGCGCTGGAAAAATAATTGCAACCAAATGTCCAAATTCACTTTTTTTATCAAAAAAAGTTACAAACCATGATGGCCAGAGCGAACCAATAAGTAAAATAGTACCAACCATCAGCGTTGCTATAATCAAAACTCGTTTAATATTTGCATGAATATCATTCCATCGAAGCTGCCCAACATCATTACTTACCAAAAACGTAATAACTTGAGCTGAAGCAATTGCTGGCAAAAATGCAAAACGCTCCATCATTTTAATACAAGAAAATGCCGCTCCTGCTGTTGCACCCAAATGTGACATGCATGAGCCAAGCCATGCATACGCAAAAGCAATTGAGACTTTATCAATCACTACAGGAATACATACCCACAAAAGATTACCTATTCGGCACCAATTCAGCTTTGCATGCAAAATTGAAATTTGATATTTTTCATGTTTTGATGTGTACAAAATGTACAGCATCATAATAATGGACATAAACGCATATTGAACCACTGAAGCAACCGCAGAACCAAATAAACATAACTGCGGCATACCAAATGCACCAAAAATTAAAATGTAATCAACAATCACAAAAACAACCGCTCCGCATGCAAATACCACCATGGGAACAAAAGTATTTTTAATTGCTCGCAAAAAACCAACTAACGCAAAATATAAAAATATAAAAAAAACTGAAAAAGCTTTGCATTTCAAATAGGGAATACCTTGCTCAATCATTTCAGGAGAAAATTTATTAAATGTACAAATTGCATAACCTAAAAAATACAAACTGATTGAAACTAAAGTTCCAATGCACAACACGGTCCAAAAAGCATCTACAAATGCTTCCCCTGATTTTTTAAATTGACCAAGACCATTGTAATACCCAGCAACAATGACCGTTCCTATCGACAAACCTTCAGATGCTTTTAAAAACATTGTTAAAAAATTATCCACGATTCCTGAAATAGCATAAGAATTCGTGGACTTTAAGTTACAAATAAATAAACAATCGATGCAGTAAGGTAAAAAATAAATAATTAAAGCTGAAATGCACTCAGGATAGAAATATTGAAAAATTTTGTTATAGGATAATCCACCTTGAATGCTCAACCATGATGCTAATCGACCTTTTGTGGACCCTAAATTCATGTATCGCCTTTCTGAGCAAATCAAACTATGAACATTTAAAAAAGCATAAATTTCGTTGTTTTTGCCCCACTACGTACTCAACGCATGATTTAAGATACTCTTTTTCTTGTGCAGTTGGAATCCATTTTTTTGAAGCCCAATAAACCAATGTTGCATTTTTTAAAAATGATGATGGTTTAAACATACGCAACAGTTCATCCACCTGGAGTGACGCTCGCGCAATCACCAAAATACTAGATCCCTCAATTTTTTCAGGCTCTGATCGC
The DNA here is from genome assembly GCA_964406135.1 of uncultured Pseudomonadota bacterium. Taxonomy (GTDB): domain Bacteria; phylum Babelota; class Babeliae; order Babelales; family Chromulinivoraceae; genus JACPFN01. The sequence goes on from CAYOQO010000007.1 coordinate 34,549, forward strand.
AAAAAGGTACGCCAATCTTGACTACAAATCGTTACATTTTTCAAACCTAAAGTTTCTGCTACTAAATTTAAAAAATAAACTTTTTTTAAATTTACTTCAATCAAGCAAAATTGAATATTGGGTAGCATGATAGCAAGCGGAATTCCTGGAAATCCACCACCACTTCCCACATCAATAATTTTTTGAATTTTTGCAAAATCATGATGATGCAAAATTGCAAGTGAATCTGCAAAATGATCAAGCATCACATCATCCACATTGATGATTGCAGTTAAATTGTATTTTTGATTTTCTTCAAGTAAAAGTTGAAGATATTTTAAAAATTGCTGCTCTTGTGCAGCATTAATTTTATTATTTTGAAGAATTTGGGTCCACATGGGCTGGTATTTCTGATCGATCATGTTTACTCATTAAATGTTTTTGCATTTGTTTTTTACGTTCTTTTTTTGAAAGTCGAGTATATTTATCAACTCTTTGAGCATAAGCAGATGCTTCATCCAATATTTCCTCAGCCTCAGAATCATTTGGATCTAAATTATATTTTGTATGAACAATGATAACTGATGATCCATTTTCAACTTGTTCTGATTGTTGATTTTGAGTTTTTTTTCCTAAATTCACAAAGCAATATGTTGTTGCTGATGAACAATGTGAAGATAATTGTGCATAATCTGGATTAGTGTTGATTTCATATTCTGAAATTGGTTTGCCATTTACAACCCAAAAAACATTCAAATCTTCTTTACTCCCCACAAAAGCAAATCTTCGATTTGATCTATCAAAAGGTAATGGATTAATGGCTAATGCAGCATCTTCAGCTTTAGCATTTTCTTCTTCATAAATACTTTCACGCTCTGACCCAAACACTGAAAAATTTATACCCAAAACCAAGAGAAGATTTATGAATAATTTGTTCATAAAATTTCCTTTTTTAATAAGCTCAAAAATTTCAATTTTTCGCACAACTAAACCAAAATTTATCAAAATCTGGTTTTTCTTTCGTTTGCAATGGTATCATATTCAAAAAAGGAGTCAAAGATGAAACATTTTATAAAAATTTTTACGATTATACTTGTTTGCGGCATAAAACTTCACTCAACCGATGCAATCATTACTTTTTTTATTGAAAAATATCCCTATTTCAAAATTGAAAAATCTAAAAAGTTTGATCCTGAAAAATATTCCATACAACTCAAACAGCCAAGTTTTTTTTCTCAAACCATGTCCAACATGCAAAAATTTAACACTGCTTTACCTGGAGTCATGTGTTTATATGGTGGAAATGTAGCACTCAGTGATAAAAATGGACAAATCATTTTCAAACGAAATCAGCAAACTCCAAATATTTATCTTTTAGTAACCAAAAGCGTACTACCTGCTTACATGATTGCTCCAAGTACCATGCATAACTGGATGCTGGATCCCAAAGAACCAACAGATCTTTATTTTGCAGAATTTAAACAAAACGATCAGCTTGAACTATACTACTATGAAATTTCAAAAGCTGATTTACCCGATGATCACAATATTCCACTCAACACCATCATTTTTATTGCTGATCCACAAGAAGTATTTATTCCGACCGGCGCAACGCTGACTGATTTAAGTCAAAACATGATTTTGCCAAATATTTACATCAAACGTGATTTCTGCTTCATGCACAACTCACTGTACACTTTAGCGATCAAGCAATATTTCAGAGAAACTGAACAAGAAACTCAACTTGAAAATTTAACAGTTTCGCATATTGAACAATAAATGATTTCGATTCCCGCCTACGCGGGAATGAGGGGAAGGATAATTAAACAACAATTATCCAATATATTCCAAAGCGCCTCATCCCCGTGAAGACGGGGATCCATGTCTTTTACCCAACATATCCAGCAGATGGGTTCTGCAAGCTTGAAGCTTCATTTGAAATAGAACTTAAAAATTGCTGCGTAGCCAAAGAAATTTGATTTTGAGTCGATGTTGCTACAATCGATTGATAATCCATCATGTACATATTTTTAACCATGCTAAACATCAGCTCATTGATCGCTGCAAACTGTGCTGGATCTGCTGTGAATTTTGTATAATTTTGGACAACAGTTTTAACAATTTTTTCAGTTGCACTCAACGGAATTGCAGAAAAGGATGTCACCGTTGATGCATCAATCAAACCTTTTTTTGCTAAAAATGCAAGTATCGGTTGATGATTTGAAGAGCCACTACTTAAAAATTCAAGGACCATTGCAGCATCAAACAATAAATTTTGCACAGTTTTGTATAAATCACTTTCACCACTACCAATTGATCCATTCGCAAAATCTTGCAAAAGTTGCACAAACGAAACAGGGATTTGTGCATTTTGAGAAATTGAATCATACAAAGCACCATGCTGCTTAACGTACAAATATAAATTTAAGTTTTGAACACAAGCTTGAAAATACATGTCATTCAATTTCGCAGCTAATAATTTTTCTTGAATAGTATCTTTCAAAATTTTGTACTGAAGCTGAGCTGATCGATAATACTGCGCAGCAACCATAAAATGTTTTTGCGAAACATCCGGAAACGATGGAATCGTGTATGAAAAACTTAAACATTTTTGTCCTGCAAATTCATACAATTTTGCAATCTGTTCATTAATGTTGGCAATTTGTCCAACATCTTTGACAGGATCCAGCTCTGATGCCCATGAAACATATGCTTGATTGATTACAGTTACAACCGTTTGATAATCAAAATTTGTAGGATCTCCAATCAAACATTTTTTTGAAAATTCAATCTGTTGTTGATACAAATTTAAAAATTCATCTTTAATTTTTTTTGCCATTACAACATTTCCAGCCTGTGCAAAATATCCTGAAGCTGCATTGGCAGATCCGTACAACAATGCTTGCAAAGAAATAACTTGATTTGCAACCGCATTAAACTGTGCTGAAAAATTTTGTGGTAAATTTACAGCTGTTGCTCCTTGAGCAGTCATACCTAACGACGTTGAAATTTGCTTCTTCAGCTTTGCAAGCTGCACGCTGCTGTGCTGTGCTGCACAAAGATATGCATACCCTAAATTTTGAAGCATCAAATTTTGTGAAGCAATATCATTTCCTGGATCATATGTTGCTGCACCAAAAGTTAAAGGTACTGTTCCTGGCGCAAACAAATCTGCAGAAGCACCAAAGTATGTTGCCGCCGAAGACAATGTTGAGCATAAAGCTACCAACGGATCAAGTGGCCAATTCGTCAACGCTACGTTAACTTGATTTGAAGAATTTAATGTTACAGAAGTTATGCCAATATTTTCAAAATTGTTCAAATATGACGAAATTTGATTCACAATCAACGAAGCTCGTTGTGACGCCTGAACTACCTTGGTCAAAGTATAATCTGTAAAATAATCGGTAAAATTTGGTGAGCCTTCATTGAAAATAATTCCTTGATCAACCATTTTTTGAGCAACCAAATATCCTTTGATCAATGCAAAAATATCTTTTTGATCTGCAACGCTCAACTTTGAAAGTGTTTGTCCTGCTGTCAAAGAACTTAAACATTTTGGTAACAAAGATCCCATCAATGTTGGATCAAATGAAAGTTGATAATTCAAAGCTGTATAAGTTGCTGGAATATTGGTAACGGCACCTAATGATTGCGCACCTTGACTTTGTACCGTTGACCCGAAAGAACATGCTGCAAATCTTGTTTTTGCCTGATTTGCCAACGTAAGAATTTTAATCTGCTCCATTCCTGTCGATTCATGTTGATATAACTTTTGATACAACATCATTGCTTTTTCATATGCAATTGTTGCCTGTACAAAATTTTCTGATTTTTCAAAAGCTTCTGCCTGTGCAAAATAAGTATCAGCTTTTGCTTGCATTGTTTTTAAATCTTGAACAGTCAGAACAACTGGAGCTTGTACTTTTGCAGAACTGAGCAAATCCTGAGCGTCTGCAGGACTACTCAATAAACTTGCTTGATATAAAAACTGTGCTGTAAAATTTACCCATGTTGCATCAGAACTTAAACAATCTGGAAGATGAGCCAGATATTGATCCAAAGCATTATTTTTAATCCATACATTATCAAGCAATTGTGCATACCCCATTGCTTGAGCCATAGCCTCTTGATCAGAATTATTAACAGAAGCAAGCAATTGATTACACCAGCTAACAAGAACAGAAAGCGCTGTTTGCGTATCTTGCAACAATGACAAATCAAACAATGTGTCAACTTTTTGCGTCAAATTTGGATTTTGTTCTAAAAAAAGCAAAATGTTTTGCAAAATTGGCATAATTTGTAAATTATTAGTCATACTTATCAATGAACCAACATTATTTTGGTCAGCTGATTGAGCAGAGCACATCGCACTTAAATTTTGTAAAACTTGTACTGCATTCGTTGTTTGACCTGATGCTTGACCATTCACAAATTGATCCAATGTTGGAAATGTATAAAATCCTGAAGTTTGAGATTGATCATTCAAAAATAATGCCCACAACTTTTGAATCACACGAAGCAATAGATCACCATCATTAATTTCTGATGCCAACATGGTACAAACACTAACTCCAATGTTGTCATTGGCATTTTGAAACGATTGCTGCGCAGCTGCATAAGATTGCACAGCAGAAGTCAACATTTCAATATTGCTATTAATCGATGTTAAAAGAGTTGCTGCATTGTGCAAATCAAGAATAATTGAAGTTCGAGCTTTTTGAGCCAATGCTGTTGCTTGTACTTGCTGTTTTTTTGCTTGAGCATAATTTTGCTGTGCTACGTGTAATGCTGCAAGTAAATTTTGTTGTTGAGTTGCCTGAGTTGTATCACCACTATTTTGATACACATGATTTAAAACTTGATAATATTGTTCAAGATTTTTATACACTTGCTCAACAGAAACTCCAGAACTCATGCTTGATGACAATAAATTTTGAGCTAAATTTACAGCATTTGAAAATAACGCCGTCATATTTTGAGTTATCACCATTTGAAAATCTTGAAGCGTTGCAGCACCATGCAATTTCATTGAACTTGTTTTAATGTCCCATGCTAAATTATAGGCTTGATAAGCTGAGGTCAAAGATGATTCATCAACTTCATTGCGATTTGTTAATTGTTGCACAATATCAAAACACACTTGACCAACCATAGCCGTTAAAGAATCATGAAAAATTTCTAATGCTTGAGCTTGAGCATTTTTGGGAAATAAATTTATAATTTTTTGCACAGATACACGATGTTTTTTATATTCTAAAGCAAGCCTATGCAAATCTTGCCGATAAGGAAATTTACGAACCATTTCAGAGCTTATAATGCGTGCATAACCATTAATCCAAATAGTTGATGGAGCAATCAACTTTTTATACGTTGTAAAAATCAATACATCATCAAAAACATTTTGATTTGTATGCAAAGGATCTTGATCATGTGCAAGCAATAATTTTTGTAAAGCTTCTTGATAATTTTGCAAAATTTCAGTCATTTTTGCATTTGGTATTGCTTTTATTGCATGGTTACTACATAAAACAATGCTGAATACGAAAATAAATCGCATCATTTTTAAGATCCTGATGGTAATAAATTTGCTAAATTTAAAGTTTTATCAATTGATGACTGAACTGTGGAATTTGTAGAAGAACTTTTTAACAATTCTTCTAAATTAACAGTCTTTGCAGGCACATGTAACGTCGCTTCTGTATTTTGAAGTAACAACGATTTTAAACTTGCTTGTATTGATTTTGGAGTTATTGAATTTGATGTTATTTTTTCCAAAAGATCCATTAAATTTGATAACTGTACGTGAGACGCATTTGAAGATGCAGGAACAATTTTATCCAAAAGATCTGCAAGGGATGTAAATTTTTGTTTTTTTGCAAAAGAACTAGCATGTTTTTGTAAAATTTGCGACATACAATCAAGCAATAACAATTGAATAATGCCAAGATTATTTTGATATGACATTTTCATAGCTTTATCACTCAAAATTTTTAATGCATCTTGATAATTTGTATTTGTTTCTTCTTGTTCAATATCTTCAAGCAATGAAACTTTGGTATGTTGCTCCAAAGATTTTGTTATGTTTTTGTTACCAATTTTATCAGAATTTAATTTTGCAGAAGCATGATCCAGCAATCCTAACAAATTTGAGGTATCTACTTTTTGAGCTTCAAGAATCACAAAATTATGCAATACAATATAAAAACATACATAATGAATTTTGCTTTGCATCAACTCATCCTTTTTTTGAATTGTTTTGACTTAAACATATCCTCAAAAAAGAATCAAGCCTTCACTTTTTGCTGCTCATACAAATGCTGTAACTCAATCACTGATGTTGCATCTTCTGCTGATTTATCAGCTCGATAGGTAACAAATCGTGGAAATCGAAGCGCCATTCCTAATTTTTTTTCAGTTTTTCCTGCAGTATGTACGGGAGACCAGGTAATCTCATCAGCTTGAACGGTACATACAAGCTCAGGTTGAATCCAAACATCAGGATACAGATCTTTGGTACATACAACATTTTTTGACTGAGCAGAAATTTTAATTTTATCGCAACGAATTTTTAAATCTTTCCATTCAACATCAGTCATACCTGTCCCAATTTTTGCAACTGTTTCAAAATTATCATCTTTGGCGTTATAAACTCCAACTAAAAACGCTCCTATTCCAAATTTTGCACGTTTGCCCTGCCCAACATAATATCCTAAAATGACAACATCAATGGTATCCAACAGCGATCCATGAGCTTCACGCTTTAATTTAATCCAATTAAAATTTCTTTTTCCTGGCTGATAGATTGCATCTTCACGCTTAACAACCAATCCTTCAAGTCCTGCTTGAATATTTTTTAAAAAATAATCTTGTAAATCTTGAGCTGATGTGATTTTAACTTCATCTATAATTTGAAGTGATTCATCCTTCACGCCTTTGATCAATTTTTGTAATGTTTTTCGACGATAAGCATGCGTTTGATTGAGCAGTGATGCACCATCCAAGTATAAAATATCAAAAAGATACAATCGCAAAGGAAAATCCTGACTTGCTTGTTCAATATCATGCTTACGTTTTCGCTTGACCGTTTGTTGAAATGGTAAAAAAGTGTCTGTTGCTTGGTCATACACAATTGCTTCGCCTTCACAGATCAAACTTGTTACATCCAAATCCATGACAGCTTTTTTCAAATCGGGAAACATATCGGACATATCCAACATATTGCGAGAAAAAAAATGAACATCAATTTTTGACCCAGATTTTTTCATATGAACCTGAACTCGAAATCCATCAAGCTTTGGTTGCGCAATACAATCACCTAATTTTTCAACAATTGCTTTTGGACTACTCAATCGTTCTGCAGCTGCTGGGCGAATAGGAATTCCTACATGAATCTGCATTGCTCGAATTCCATCAAGGCCTTTTTGTTTCAATGTTTTTGCCACAAGTCCTAAATCTGCACAAATGTTATAAGCTGATTCCAAATCTTTGCTGTGTGATTTATCCCCTGACTGCATCCAAGACAATGCATCCAAAATGGTCATATCAGAAAAACCCAAGCGCAATGTTTTGGTAATCATACGCACTATAAATTTTGCACCAAGACTATCAACCTGTTCTAAAAGTTTTTGAATTTTTTCTAATTTTTTGTCTGTTGACCCTGTTCCTGAAATATTGGCAATTTCCAAAAGTGACTCATACACCTGCAACACTGATAATCCACGATCTTTACCATCCCAGAATTCTTGAACAACAAGACCCAAATCTCCAACGTCTTTAAAATGTTTTTGAACTATAGTCTCAGATTTTTCCGTCAATAACGCAATACTTGAAATCATTCCTTTACTTGCAATATTAAACTGAACATCTTGATATGGAGCAAACAAAGAACCTAAAGAGAAATATGATATAATTTCAATTTCTGATGAAGACGCATCAGCAAAAAGTTCTGCAAGCAATTTTGTCATAGCGGTACGCGATGATTCTTCTTCAAGCTTTTGCAACGCTTGAGCAAATGTTTCAAATTTCATAAAAATTATCCTAAATTTAATCAATCTACTTTTAGCATAAAATTGCTACAAAAAAAGAACAAGCCTGAAATAAATCAGGCTTGTTCTTTTTTTGTAGTTTAATATTTAATATTCTCCAAACCCAAATGGATTGTATTGATTTGAAGATTGAGATGTTCCCGGAACTTCACCTTGATTTGAAGATGGTACAGAAGTTCCACCAATGCCTCCAACTGGTTGCGTGTCAGTTGTTGAAGCACCTTGATCTTGATACCATATTCTTTCCATACTTGATATTGAAAACCAATTTATAAATGTTTGATTACTTGCAGGTGTCGCTAATGTATCAGTCATGTTAAATCCAACGTTTGCATACATGAATCCACAATTTTGTGGCAATGCAGCAGAGGTACTTTCTGCATAAACAATTCCATTTACATCTGTTAAAATAATTTGCGCAAAATTTTGCGCATTCATCGTAAACATATTAAAAGAAATATACAAACCTTGCTCTGCTAATCTTTGCAAGCTACGTGCAGGATCTTTTTTAGTATCTGTTAAATCAAAAGAAAATGATAAATAACTTTGAGCATTCTGATCTGTTAAACCAATATTAATCAATTGTAATCCATGACTACAGCAGATAGCTTGATTATTTTGTAAACTATAGACTGAATTTCCATTAGAACGTGCCACAAATGGCGCGGTACAAGTTGTGCCACTTGACCATATTGGAGCATCAAACATAATAATATTTGATACGGGCGGAGTTACTTGTGAATTTATTCCTGTTGTTGCTGCAGGAATTGAAGCACTTGTTGTCACGGTTGTATTTCCTTGATCTTGATACCAAGATGCAACCAGAGTGTTAGATTTTAATGGCAACCAATTTACATAGATTTCCCCAACTTTTAATGGATAAAGCGGAGTTTTTTTATTGTATCCTATGTTAACCCAACTAAATCCTTGTCCTGCAGGAATAGTTGTTTTTGATTGCGCAAATATATTTCCTGCATTATCTGTCAAAGATACGGCTGCGATATTTTGGCCAGCTTGTTGATACGTTGTTACAACCACATATAATCCTTGTTGCGACAACTGTTGAAGTATTGGTGTTTGTGCAATATCAAATTGACACCACCAACCAGAAGCTGTATTAGATCCAATTAAACCAACATTAATAAATTGTAATCCTCCTTGACATGCGAATGGTTTGCCACCTTGACGAAGATCAACAATTGTTGCCATGTTTGCTGGTAAAGAATTTCCTGTTATCACAAATGCATCAGTTGCTTTAGCAAAATTAATTAATGATTGCGTTGCAGAAATCGGTGTTGTTGGAGGAGTTAAATTTGCAGACTGGCCTGCAGGAGTTGCAGAACTTTGCGATGGCATAATGGTACCACCAATTGGAGCTGTTGTTGCAACTGCTGAATTTTGTTGATATTTCACACGTTGTTGATTATTAATAGGAACCCAATTTACATACGTTTGATTTACTGCTGGCGCAGACAAAGTATCAGACATATTAAATCCAATATTTGCATACACAAATCCAACATTTGCTGGCAATTGATAAACAATTTGTGAAAAAACCGTGCCCCTTTTGTTCGTTAAAGCAACTTGCGCGTAATTAACATTTGCATTCGTGTACATATTAATAGCAATATACAAACCATTGTTAGCCAAAGTTTGTAAGCGTTTACCAGTCGTATTAAAATTAAATGCTAAATAATTCTGACCTTGCGTATCAGTAAGTCCAATATTAATTGATTGTAATCCTGATTGACAATTTATTGCTTGATTATTTTGACCAACAAACACAGCTCCTGTTAAAGCATTTGGAGTTGTTTGAAATGGTGCTGCACAAAAAGCTGCAGAAGGTACAGACCATGCAGCAGGTGATTGAGAAACAAGTCCCTTTTGTAAATCATTTCCTGATGCGCTTGTACCTGGTGCACTTGCACTCTTATTAATTGAATTTAAATTTTTCAGTACTTCAATAATATTTATTAATTGTGTTTGTTGACCAGCATGAATATTTTTTTGAAAAAAGATAATAGCCAACACAAAAAAACATTGTTTTTTTGTGTGTAATGATAATAATTTCATAAAAATTATTCCTTTTTTTTAAATACATTAAATAAATAAAACATTTACAATTTTAAAACATCTCCTTTTTAAGGTAATGGACTTGGTACAGAAACTGCAGGTTGTGCAGGACCTGAAAATCCTGACATGATACGAACTCCTTGATTTGCAGCAACAGGTCCGATGGCATAAGATTGAATACCATCCATTCCGCTTGAATCACTTTTGTTAAAATACATATAGGCAGAATCTGGAGCAACAGATCCTGCAGGTAATTGATAACTGTATGATGCAAGAGGTTGAGAATTAAGACCGTTGACAAAGTAAACCACAACTTCATTTTGATTATTTGCAATTTGAGCAATCCAATAACATCCAACACCTTGACCTAACGAATTCATTGGATTTTGCATTGCTTGATTCAATTGATTTTGCATTGCAGTATTACTACTAAAATCAAAATCAAATGAAATAAATGCAGGAATTTTTGCTATATTTGCTGAATTATACAATCGAATATGAAACTGTTGTAACATTTGCACAACATATGAATTGTATGAATTATAACCAGTATAAGTATTTGTTGTTGCTACAAAAGGACCATTGCCGAGTGTAAAATTATCTTGCGGAAATACAACAAGAGTTGGATTTAAATCTATTTGATCAAAAATTGATGTTACTGTTGTTGAAGTTTGAATTGGCGGCGTTGAACTTTGACCACCAAAGCCAGGAGTTGTAATTGTTGTTGCAGCTCCTTGATCTTGATAAAATATTCTTTGTCCATTTGCAATCGGCATCCAATTTACATAGGTTTGATTTGCGTTTATGCCTGCTTCTGTATTATAAACATTAAATCCAACGTTTGCATAAGCAAATCCTATTCCTGATGGCAAAAGTACCAATGGACTTTGCGCATATACATTGCCTGAAACATCTGTTAAGCAAATTTGAATATAATTTCCAGCTGGACTTCCTGCAGGATTTTGTAACATGTTAATTGCTATGTACATTCCGCTTTTCATTAAATTCACAATTACCGGTTGTGACAATATCGTTGACGGAATTTGAAGCGATGAACTCCAATCAGTAACTTTTGCATCAGTTAAAGCAATATTTATATATTGCAAACCGCCTGCACAAGATAATGCAGAACTATTATAAGCAGCTCCGTTCAATGCTTTAACTGGAATAAATGGTGCTGAACATGCAGTTCCGTTTAAATTATAAGCCATTAATGCTATGGGCGTTGCTGGTGGTGTTGATGTTGTAGAGGATGTTAGCTTTGAATTTTGGCCTGAAGTTTCACCTGAAGCAGGAGATAGACCTTGTGCAGATATTGCTGGCACAACTATTCCACCAAAGGATGCTGAATTTGTTGCTGCTTGTTTATAATAAATGCGTTGACTACTTGCTATTGGAACCCAATTTACAAATGCTTTACCACTTGGCGGTGTTAATGTTGAAAGTGTAGCAGAATGATTAAATCCAACATTTATATATGTTGCACCAGTAAAATTTGATAAATTTACAGCATTTTGCGCAAACACATTTCCAGAAATATCAGTTAATGAAACAGTTATCGTACTAGTTCCTGCAGAAGCATTAATATTAGAAACTTGCACGGCAATATACAAACCTTCTGCTGCAAGTTGCGTCAATGTTGCATTTTTTTGAATTTGAAAAACACAATCCAATGCACCTGTATTTTGAGAATTTACTAAATAAATTGCAACAAACTGTAATCCTCCGGCACAAGAAATCGGAGTATTTTGTTGAATACTTGCAAGTGGCCATGAACCCAATGATACATTTGACGTTGCCGTTGCAGGCCAATCTTTTGGTAAATTTCCAAATCTCCATTTTAAATTATTGCTTGCTGCAATTGGTGTTGCTGGTGGAGTTAATACTGTAGAAGGTTGCACTTGAATTTTTACAGGCATTGATGATGGTGTTGAACTTTGACCACCAATGCCAGGAGTTGTAACCGTTGTTGCAGCTCCTTGATCTTGATAAAATATTCTTTGTCCATTTGCAATCGGCATCCAATTTACATAGGTTTGATTTGCGTTTATGCCTGCTTCTGTATTATAAACATTAAATCCAACGTTTGCATAAGCAAATCCTATTCCTGATGGCAAAAGTACCAATGGACTTTGCGCATATACATTGCCTGAAACATCTGTTAAGCAAATTTGAATATAATTTCCAGCTGGACTTCCTGCAGGATTTTGTAACATGTTAATTGCTATGTACATTCCGCTTTTCATTAAATTCACAATTACCGGTTGTGACAATATCGTTGACGGAATTTGAAGCGATGAACTCCAATCAGTAACTTTTGCATCAGTTAAAGCAATATTTATATATTGCAAACCGCCTGCACAAGATAATGCAGAACTATTATAAGCAGCTCCGTTCAATGCTTTAACTGGAATAAATGGTGCTGAACATGCAGTTCCGTTTAAATTATAAGCCATTAATGCTATGGGCGTTGCTGGTGGTGTTAATGCTGTAGAGGGTGTTATTTTTGCTGATGGTGTTTTTGCCACATTTTTAATCGCTGGTTGAGCACTAATATTTTTAAGCACCCTTGCTATGTTTTGAATTTGAGTAATTTGCGCTGAAGATGCTTCTGTGACCTGCGTGGATAAAAAAAACAAGGAACTTAAAAAATAAATTCCTTGAATACTCGATTTCATCGTCATATTTTTCACCTTTTTTCAAAATTAAACTTTCGGTAATCCTAAGAAATAATTTTTAAAAATGCAATTGGATAAAAATGGATCATGAGTTTTGTGTGGCAAAGCCACGTAACAAAAAAAATCATTTTAAAAAGATGGCTTGCCCGTCATTCGCCTGAAGCCTTACTACGCATCCCTTGCTTTGCTAAAGCTACGCAAGGTCCAGCTTCGTAACGCATACTTCGTTATTTTTTATTTTTATTGTTTTTATTCTGAAAGTAACGGCAATAGCCATACGTAGCTACCCGTTAGGGAGGCGAAGTATGGTGGCGACGCAGGGACTCGAACCCCGGACCTACAGATTATGATTCTGCCGCTCTAACCAGCTGAGCTACGTCGCCTTACAAATGATCCCCGCAGAAAGCGAGGATCATTAAAATTCATATCAATGAAAGATTTGAACAATGAATAATATACCTAAATGCTAAGCTTTTGTACATTAAAAAATCGCAAATAAAATTTAAATAATGATTTTAAGAAAAACAATCCAGTAATCAATGTTGTTATAATACCAATCATCATCGTTACTGCAAATCCTTGGATTGGACCTGTACCATAATAATACAACACAGTTGCAACAATAAAGGTGGTAATGTTTGAATCTAAAATAACCCACATTGCTTCAGAAAAACCATCTTCAACTGCAGTCGTAATGCTCAATCCTTCTTTCAAACCTTCTTTAATTCGTTCATAAATTAAAATTGATGAATCGATCGCCATACCAACCGTCAAAATCATTCCTGCAATACCAGGAAGTGTTAATGTTGCATGCAAAATTGCCATAAACAACATCAATAAAATCATGTTGTAGACTAACGTGAAGAATGAAAAAATTCCACACATGCGATAATATGCAATACCAAACAGCAAGAGCAACGCAAGACCAATAATGCATGACATTAAACCTTGTTTGATTGCTTCTTGACCAAGTGTTGGTCCAATTTGTCGCTCTTCAACAAAATCAACTTTTGCTTTAAAGGCGCCAGATTTTAATAATTTTGAAAGTGTACTTGCTTCTTCTGAGCGGAAATTTCCAGAAATTGAACCCCGCGCACCAATTGCAGATTTAATAACACCAGATTGAATCACTTCGTCATCAAGCACAAATGCTAACAATCGACCTAAATTTTCACTGGTTAATTCATGGAATCGTTTGCCACCTTCTTCGTCAAATTCAAAATTTACACAAAGTTCAGTACCCATGTCGCCACCAAAGCCAACTTGTGCACCTTTAAAATGTGATCCTGAAACTGGTGTATAGGTTGGAAGTAAATAGTAAATTCGTTCATCAGACATACCACGACGATGACCAGGAACAATCATAGTTCCTTCTGGTAATTCACTATCATATTTTGAAAGTAAAGATTCTCTGCTCGGTGCAGAATCTTCAATCAATTTAACTTCTAAAACTGCAGATTTTCCTATCATCATTTTTGCTTGATGCGGATCACTTACATCAGGAAGTTCAACAACTATTTGTTTTGTACCTTGTTTGCTAATATGAATTTCACTCAAACTTGCAAAACGACTACGTAAAATATCAATATTTGCTTCAACAGCATCATTGAGTAATTTTGAAAATAAAGCATCAGGCAATGTGATTTTTAAACTTGCACCGTCAACCTCATATCGCAAAAAGCGTTCTTCTGTTTTAAATGCATTTTCTGCTTCACGAGCAATATTTGAAGAATTAAATTTAAAAACTAATGCACCAGCAACAAGTACTGGTTTTCCATCCAATTCAAAATGGGAAGATTTCGCTAAATTTTCAAACGTACGAATTTTGTCGCCTAAATAATTTTTAACAACATCATCTTCTTGAACTTCAAGAGTAATGTACGTACCACCCACCAAATCGATCCCAAATCGAATATCTTTTTTTCCATATCGATAGAGATATCCACAGGTTGCTAAAGCAAAAAGGATCCAAAATGTGAATCCCGCTGATAATATTTTTTGAAATGAGTGATTCATGAATTCTCTCCAGAATGTATGAGTTAAATATATTTTCAATTACCGAAGAAGGGACTCGAACCCCCAAGAGATTTCTCTCACAGCCACCTCAAGGCTGCGTGTCTACCACTTCCACCACTTCGGCATAATTTTTATATCAGTCAGTTTAACAGAACTCATGATATTTTCAACGAAAAAGACCCGATTTTAATAGCCAAATAATCGACAAATCCATTGTGAAATATTGCAAAATACTGACTGCACAAAACAAAAAGCGATACAAAACCATTCTTGTATTTTGCACAAAACAGTTTGAATAGATGAAATAATCGTACACACTATTGCTTCATACCAAGAAGATGATGCTTTTTTTGCTTTTGCTTCAGCTGCTTTTTTTGCTTGCAATTGTTCTTGTGCTTGAACTTCATCTCGCTCTTTTAAAATCAAAAAATCACCACGTTCATCTTTTTTCAAAATTTTCATTAAATTCAAACCTTTACTATCAAAAATTTGAATCGCAGATTTAATTTGTGTCATCGTTTCATCAACTTTTGAAATTAATTGATGCTGCAAATATGGTAATAAATTGCTTTGAAGATATTGCATTTTTTGTTCTATATTTTTATGAAAATTTTCCATTTCATAATATAAAACACGAGCTTTTTTATCATCAAGTTCAAGACCAATTTCTTTAAAATTATTCCATGCGCGAGTTTCAAGGCCTCGACAGGTATCAATTTCTTTAAAAGCTTTCATCATCGTTTTATCAATTTGATCATCCAAATCATCAATCAATTTTAAATCTTTACTCAAGACTTCAAAGTGCTTTTGTTCAACTTGCACTTTTGATTTAATCGTTCGTTCAGATGAAGAAAGATCTCCAGTACGAATTTCTTGTTCATGTGATAAATCTTGCAACACAGCTGCAAGCATTTCGTCAATTTCACCTTTTTCAAAACTGACATTTTCATAAAATTCATCAATTTTATGACCAACTTGATTTACTTCATGCACAAATTTCATGCGAAGATCTGCAGCTTTTTGAATATTTCCGCGAATGATTTCAAATAATTGCTCACCTTTTTGATACCAAATTCTTTTTTCAAGCCAATTACCGCTTGAGTCAACATTTAAAGTATCTAAACCTTTCTCAAAATCTGTCTCAGAAATATCCACAATTTGAATTGGTGATGTTACCGATTTTGAAACTGTTGGTGTTGGAGCACTCACAAGTTTTATAGCATCAGCAGTTACTGTTTCTGAAACATTTACTGGTTGAATTGGAGATACTGCAACATTTGGCATAATTTTTGGCGTTCCAACACCTGTAACAGGCGCAATCACTTTTGCAATTGGCTCATCAACTGTTTTTGGTGCAGCCACCACAGAAGCAACAGCAACTGGCTCAACTGTTTTTGCTGTTGTCATAATTGGTGCCATAGTTTTTTCATCAGGTTCTACTGCAGGCTCTACAGCAACTGGTTCAGCAGGCTCTGATTCAACTGGTAAAGTTGATACTTCAGGTGCTTTTTCAGATTCTTCTTGAGTTGTATGTTGCACAGAAACAATACTGGTTTTTGGTTCTACCAAACTGGAAACAAGAGTTGAAATATTATCTTCTGCTGTATGAATAACACAAGATACCATTAACAAAAAAATGTATCTGCTTTTACGCAAAAACCCCATAAAAACTCCTCTTGAATCTGATATTTTCAGATTATAATGACTTTGCAATTTCTTTTAATTCATTCATCAAAGCAACTGATAATTCTTCTGCTTCCCATGAAGTATAACTCCATCGAACCCCAGAATCAACTTTGGTCAAAACAGAACAATCAGACTTAATATCAATGATATCAATATGCACAACATTCATTAACGGATGTACCGATGATGGCGCACGCACAACTCCTGCACGACCTAAAATACTGTATGCAACATTACCTTCATCCATAAAACATAGCATAACTTTTTTTTGCCAAACCATATTATGATAACCTTGATGATTTTTATGGATTGAAATTAAAATACTTTCAGATCCTTTTGGATACATAACTTGAATTGGAGTTGTATGTGGAACACCTTTTTCAGAAAATGTTGCCAACACTGCAACAGTTTGACATTTTTTTAAAATTTCATGTAAATCTTCAGGTAATTTTACACCAACATGCTTTGCCATAATAAGAACCTTTCATATTTTTTTAATATTCTGAAAATAAATGAAGCGAAACTTCATTTTCTAATGCATAACCTTTTGGTGTTAACCAAATTTTATCTTGATCAAATTCAATTAACCCATTATTTTTTAATTTTTCAGCACCTTGAAAAAAATGCAGCTGTTGCGACGGTGTTGCTTCTTTCATATAATCAGCAATCACCAAGCCTTTGCTTTGACGCAATCCTAACATAATTTTTTCAAGCGCAATTTGAGATAAAGTTAATGTTTCTTGTGCTTCAATTACAGATTCTTTTTTTTCTAAAAGTTCAAGATATTTTCCTAAATTTTTTACATTTTGAAAACGCACTGTTCCATTAAAAGAACAAGCTCCTAACCCAAAACCTTTATAATTTTTTCGATCCCAATACGCAGCATTATGTCGTGACTCAAATCCTGATTTTGCAAAATTTGATAATTCATAACGCGCAAATCCATATTGTTGCAATGTTGCAACAGTCCAATCATACAAATCAACCATGTCATCATCTGGTGGCAATCTCATGCGATCTGTTTTCACTTTAAAATATAACGGTGTATCTTCATGAACCGTCAAAAAATAAACTGAAATATGCTTAATTGGCCAATTCATTGCTTCTTGAATCATTAATTTCCATTCATCATCTGATACTCCAGGAAGTCCCAAAATAAAATCTACCGACAAATTTTGAAAATATTTTGAAGCCTCTTTCAAAACATTTTCAACATCTTGTTTTGTTTGATGTCGATTTAAAGATTTCAAAACTACATCTTTTAAACTTTGCACACCAATGCTTAAACGATTAATTCCAGCTTGTTTCCAAGCAACCAACAATTCTGGTGTTACCGTACCAGGATTTACTTCAATAGTAATTTCTGTTGTTTGATCAAATTCAAAATGTTTTTTTAGTATAGCAAACGTGTCAAGTAGCAACGGCGCAGGATAGGTACTTGGTGTTCCTCCACCCAAATAAATCGTCTGCAATCGTCTATTTGCTGCTGCATACGGCATAAAAAGCTCAATTTCTTGTATTAAAGCTTTATGATAATCGTGCATAAATTGTTCATGTGATGCCATTGCCACAAAATCACAAAAATGACATTTATAAGGACAAAATGGCCAATGCAGATACAAGTGCTGCATCGTCAAAAAAGAATAACTCAAAAACGTCCCACCTTATCAGAATCTTTACAAGTTTGCTTAATAATTTTTTCTACAAATTTTATATCATCACGAAGCATTTGTTCTGAAATAGAATCTCGTGCAAATTTAATTTGAAATGATCGCTCTAAAAATTCAAGTAACAATGGTTCCAATGCAGGGTTTATAAATCCTTGCAAACTTGGAACAATTTCCGCATCAGTTTTATCTTTCAATTGCAATTGATACAATTTTGCAAAATATATTTTCAAAATCATGGTCATTTGAAAATAAGCTGCATAAATTTTTTCTGAAGAATCATAAGAAGCCGCATTCAAAATTTGTAATTTTTTCAAAGCTTGCTGATCAAAAGTTAATTTTTTAACAAACCAACCACGACGATACAAATAATATACCACAATTGCCAAAATTAAACAGATCAAAAGTGCTACAAAAGCATAAAACCAACCACTTTTCCACCATGGTTCAAACCATACATTTTCAATATCGACAAACTCAATTTTTTGTTCTTGCATGCCAACCCCTACATCAATCTTTTTTGAAAAAACACTAAAAGATCATGCATCAATGTTTTTGCATCTTGAATGTACAAACTGTCAACACGAGATCCTTGAAATGCCAAATTTTGTTGCGCTAATCGATGTGATAACATTTTTGAAACTTGCCCTGCTGATGATCCACAAGCATTGATTAATGCTAAAGATCCCGTTTCCGAATCTTTCATCCAAACAAGTCCGACATTACTGATTTTTTTTTCTTGAGCGTCACTCACGTTAATTGCAATCACATCTTTATCATAAGCAATTTTTTTAACTGATTGTGCAAAATCTGATCCTATAAAATCTGATATCACTAAAACCATAGCGCGCTTGCTGATTCTTTGAGCAACATGTTCACACAAAACATCAAAATTAGTACTTTTACCAACAGCCTGATGTGCAAACAAATCAGTCAAAAGTCCATGAATATGCTTTTGTCCTTTTGCAGCAGGTATCATTTTTTCAATGCGATCAGAAAATAAAATTAATCCTACTTGATCTTGAGACCATTGCCCCGCAAGGGCCAAAATTCCTGCAATTTGTTGCATAATTTCATGCTTTAAAAACTCAGAGGAACCAAACATAGTTGAAGCAGAAACATCAACACAAATCATAATCGTGCGATTTCGTTCTTCAAAATATTGTCGAACTAATAAATTGTTAAAATTACGAGCTGAACTTTTCCAGTCAATCAATCGGACATCATCACCATATTGATACGATCGCAACTGATCAAATTCAAAGCCAAAACCTTTTTGACGAGTTTTGCTACTTCCAATTAATGATCCAGAAAGCATACGGCGAGTGTGAATTTCTAATTCTTTAACTTTTTGCGCAATTTCGACAGCAATCATAATTTACCATCCTTGTTCCATCAAGCATTGTGGTAACTCAATAGAACCATCAACTTTTTGATACGTTTCCATCAATGCAACCATAAGTCGGGGCAATGCTAATGAAGAAGCGTTCAAGGTGTGTAAATATTCAGTTTTTCCACCAGCATGTTCTTTATATCGAATTTTTGCACGACGAGCTTGAAAATCTGTACAGTTACTTGCAGAAGAAACTTCATAGTAACTATTTTGTCCTGGCATCCAAACTTCAATATCATAAGTTTTTGCAGATTGAAATGAAGCATCTTGAGCAGCGAGCAACATTGTTCGATAATGAAGTCCTAATTTTTGCAAAATTTCTTCGCCGCATGCAACCATGCGCTCAAGTTCATCATATGAATGCTGCGGCTTTGTAAATGAAACTAATTCTACTTTTTCAAACTGATGAATACGAATTAATCCTCGCTCTGCAGAACCATACGTTCCAGCTTCACGACGAAAACAGCTGGTCCATGATGTTAAACGTTGTGGTAATTGATCAGCCTCTAAAATACTGTCACGGAAGTAATTAAGCAAACTGACTTCAGATGTTGGAATCATATACAAATCTTCACCGTCAATTTTGTAAACACCGTCTGCAAATTTTGGCAATTGCCCAGAAGCTTCAAGAGATTTTGTGTTTGCCATGTACGGTGGCAACATTGGTGAAAATCCATGTTTAATATTAGTTTGAATCATCATTCGAGTCAACGCATACATCATTCGTACAGCTTCACCTTTGTACAATGCAAAATTACTTCCCGCAATTTTTGATGCCGCATTAAAATCAAACCAACCAAGATTATTTCCCAAAGTTACATGATCCTTAGGTACAAAATTAAATGTTGGTTTTGATCCAAAATTACGAACTTCTTTATTTTCTGGTTTATTTCCTGCCGGCACATCTGAAGCCATAGGATTTGGACAAGATAGATATAAATCATTAAATTTTTTTTCAGAATTTTGTAAATGCAATTCTTTTTCTTTCAGCTCTTTTCCAATTTGAATAGAACGTTCTTTTATTTGATCTGTTATAGATCCAGAAAAAGATTTTGAAAGATCATTTTTTTCTTTACGCAAAGTTTCAACTTCAAGCATTAGTTGACGATGAAAAGCATCAGCTTGAATTAATGAATCGATAGAAAAAGATGGATCTTTTTTAAGAATTTGTTGTTTAAAAAGTTCAGGATTGTTTCGAAGTTCTGCTAGATCAATCATGATAAAACTCCTATCGAGGATCAATTCTTAAAAAATGAAAAAAAATTATACGTTCAGTATACGAAAATTCAAAGAATTCTTCTAGAAGAAAAAATGAAAATGATTTTAAAAAAACAATAAGGTCGAACAGAAACTGCACGACCTTATATGGATAACTATTTTGCAAGGTGCCTTAATGTCAATCTGACATTACTACTTCTTACAATTGAACTTTACGGACTACTTCACGTAAATTTTTACCTGCTTTGAACTTTGGAACTGTAACACTTGGAATGTTAATTTTTTGTTTTGTTGCAGGATTGATACCTTTACGAGCTGAACGATTTGAAATCCAGAAGCTACCAAAACCTGTGATTGAAACTTTTTCGCCTTTTTTTAGGCAACGTTCGATAACGCGTACTAATGAATCTAGAACTCTTGCGATATCTTTTTTGCTAAAAACTGTTTCTTCGCTTAAAGCGTCGATCAATTTAGTTTTATTCATAATGTCTCCTTACACATACATATATGGAACACTGCTTATTACCCACAATTACTACCAAACTTTTTCAGTTTATGTACACTAGAGTAAATCTATTTAGCTGTTTGTCAAATAAATCTGCATAAAAAAATACATTTTTAAACCAAGAAGGGCATTAGATCATGGTTGACACTCACTGTCATTTATCGATTATGATTCGAAGTTTTGCTAAAAATTCAACAATTATTCCATTTAATTTTGAAGAACTTCAAGCTTGCAAAGCAATTCTAAACAATGCTCTTAAAAATTCTGTAACCAGCATTGTAGATGTTGGAACAAATCGTACAGAAAGTTTACTTTGTCTTGAACTTGCAAAGCATTTTTCTAACTGTTTTGCAACTTTAGGAATTCATCCCAATGATGCTCTTGCAACTTGGCCACAAGATATTGCAGAATTTGAAAAATTACTTTTAAATAAAGAAATTTTAAAAATCGTTGGCATTGGCGAATGCGGCATGGATTTTCACTATCCAAATTTTGATAAAAAATTACAACAAGATGTTTTCCACGCACAAATTCAACTTGCTCTCAAACACAATTTGGCACTTGTCATTCACTCTCGTGACGCAGACGAAGAAACCTATCAAGCATTAGCTACGTATCGTGGTGAAAAAAATTTACATGGCACAATTCATTGTTTTTCATCAAACGAAATCTATGCACAAAAGTATTTGGATCTTGGTTTTATTTTAGGTTTTGGCGGAACTGTGACTTATCCAAAAAATGAAACACTCCGAAATGTTGCCAAAATGATCCCACTAGAAAAAATAGTTTTAGAAACAGATGCTCCATTTTTACCACCACAAAGTGTACGTGGTACAAAAAATAATCCTGCAAACATAAAAATCATTGCAGAATTTATTGCAAATTTACGCGGTGAAAGTTTTGAACATGTTGCGCAAGTGACTGATCAAACATCACGTAAACTTTTTGGTTTGCCATGATTCATGGTATACTTTTTACATAAATATTTTCACAAAGGAATCTTTATGTTTGATGCAATGATTGCTGCTTTTTCTTTATATTTTGCAATTTTACTTTTAATCGGTGTTTATTTTTATCGCAAAACGACCAATCAATCTGAATTTTCACTGGGTAATCGATCTTTAAATTATTGGCTAACTGCCATTGCTGCACAAGCAAGTGACATGAGTGATTGGTTATTTATGGGATTTCCCGGTGCAATTTATTTACTCGGAATTTCTGGAATTTGGTTTGCATTCGGTCTTGCACTTTTTATGTTTTTAACTTGGCAATTTATCGCACCACAACTGCGCCAACAAACTGAATCACACAATGCACTCACCCTTGCATCATTTTTAGAAACTAAATTTCAAGATCGATCAGGGCTCATCAAAATTATCAGCGGATTTTTCTGTTTATATTTTTTCACATTTTACATTGCAGCAGGGATTGTAGGACTTGGCAAGGCATTCGAATTAATTTTTGAGATGTCGTATCATCATGGAATTATCATCGGTTTGACCATTTCACTTTTATACACATTGCTCGGTGGCCTTTTGGCAGTTGCTTGGAGCAACTTGCTACAAGGAACATTTTTGCTTGCATGCATCATGTTTGTACCAATTTTTGCAATTCAAACAAAACTGGGCGGCTTTGCACAATTTCAACAAAGTTTACAACTTTTTGGATCTGACTATTTTTCACTCTGGCCACAAGGAGGCATTCTTGCAACTTGCATGGCAATTTTAAAATGGGGCCCTGGATATTTTGGACAACCACACATTCTCATCAACTTCATGAGCATCAATGACCCTCAAAATTTATCAAAATCAAAATGGATTGGATGCAGCTGGCAAATTTTAGCACTTAGCGCTGCAGTTTTTGTCGGAATTGTGGGTAAAGTCATGCTATTTCCGGAACTTTCTGATGCTGAACTTGTGTTTATCGTCATGGTCAAACAAATGTTTTCACCATTTTTTGCAGGACTTATTTTATGCTCAATTCTGGCAGCAACCATTTCAACCATCAATATTCAATCATTAATTTGCGCATCATTGATTGCACAAGATCTGTATTTTCCATTATTTAATCCGCAAGGATCTGCTCGTTTGCAACTTTTATTCACACGCTTAGCAATTTTTATCATTCCAGCATTGTCGCTATTAATTGCATGGAGCAGAACTGGTGTTTGGAATTTAGTGTTGTATGCATGGTCAGGGCTTGGAGTTACCTTTGGTCCTATCGTCATGCTCAGCTTGTATTCAAAACAGCTCAATCGTTTTGGAGTGATTGCAGGACTTGTTACTGGAGGTGCAACTGCAATCTTATGGCCACTTGATGGAACAATTCCTGTCATGGTTGCAGGATATATTTTTAATACGATTGTTGCACTTGGTGTATCAAAAATAACCAACAAATAATATCAACCTTAGCTCAAGTATGTTTTACATTTTGTTACTATTCGATCAAGCAACACATGTGATACGGTCCCTGCAAAGAAAAACCAACAATTTGAAAGCATCACTTGTTCATAAAATCCACAAAAAGATTTTACAAAAAGTGATACGCCAAAGGTAAGTGCCATTAGAAACCACAGATGATGAAAAATACCACGGTGTCTGACTAAAATGGGAATAATCCCCAAAAAACTCATAACCACAAACATGCAATATTTTTCATGGTAAATTAAATAAATCAGTAACAATAAAAGCAAAGAATAAAAAACTTTTTGCCCTTTGCTTTTTACATCAATGTCAGGGAATAATGCTCCGAGTAAGCAAAAAACCAACCCTTGCAAAATGATTGCTATGGTTGGTTCTGCAGATTGCATACAATGTAAAATACCAACATAGGTTAAAAATCCACCGACCAAATGAACTTTGTAACTTGGCATTGACTCTATCCTTCCAATTTCAAATCTTCAATCTTTCACAATTTAAAAAATTATATTGTAGCAAATTCCCTCATCCTCGTGTATACGGGGATCCATGTCTTCCGTTTTAATTTTGGACATAGATTCTCCAGTCTACGCCAAGGCTTCGACGGACAGGCCGCTTCGCGCTTGTCCTCCGTAGTTTTAACGTAGGAGGAGGAATGAGGAGAGTGGTGAACCTTATCACTCTCCTCACCTTTGATACGTTAGCTTCATTAATTTCGTACCAGGATAATAAAATTGCAAGAC
>CAYOQO010000008.1:0-2803 GCA_964406135.1 uncultured Pseudomonadota bacterium
TGGTACCAAGGGTCGGAATCGAACCGACACAATGTCGCCATCGCGGGATTTTGAGTCCCGTGCGTCTACCAGTTCCGCCACCTTGGCACACTTGAAAGAAATTTCAATAAAAATAGATACAGAAAGTTTAGTCGATATTAAGCTCAGCGTCAACAAAAAACCTTAAACTATTTTTAAAAAATCTTCTTTTGAACGTTAATATTCAATTTTAACAAAAATTGTTCATAATTCATGTTTGTATCGATTGCCAATTTTTTTTTACGACTCGTCAAACCACCAATAATTTCAACAAATTTTTTAGGCACCTCTACAATATTTGCGATTAATGCAATCAGCTCTTTATTCGCCTTACCATCTTCTGGTGCTTCTTTTACATAAGCTTTCAGCGTACCAGATTTATCTAAAACAATTTGTGATTTTCCTGATTGAGGTACCACTTTAAGTTCAATGATTAATGCCACAACGTCCTTTATTCTAATTTAAATTCTTCATGTATCGATAGCGTAACATGCAATCAAACAAAAACAGAACTTGACCTTGTAAAACCGTGAAAAAACGTTATTCTTAAAAAGTACCTTAACTCTTTGACAGGATACATCTTTGGAGAGGTGACTGAGTGGTTAAAAGTGCTCGCCTGCTAAGTGAGAGCTCTAGAAATAGGGCACAAGGGTTCGAATCCCTTCCTCTCCGCCATTCATTTGCCTTACAAATGAATGACAAGCCATTCTTTTACATGACATTTTTTTTAGTACGTGACGTTGTCACTAAATATTAAGACCCAAAGGGTCATACTAAAAATAACTTTGAAAAATATTCCCTTGTTGTTCATTTTACAAAAATGAATCATTGAAATAAAAAATTAAACGTGCCCGTAGCTCAGCTGGATAGAGCGTCAGACTACGAATCTGAAGGTCATAGGTTCGACTCCTATCGGGCACACCACTCATTCGTTAATCATTGAATTTAATTTAAATGTTTTAATTTTTAGGGATCTTATGACAATTCAAACTGTCTCAAAAAATCTGTTATTTTTTTCTTTATTTTTTTCAACATCAATCATTTTTTCAGAACCAAAAGTTATATTTGTTTTGGCAGAAGCAGAAAACAAACCTATTTTGGAAGCTGAAATCAATTTTGAAAAAGAATCCCACAACAGCATTAAAGTTGATGAAAATTCTTCAAAAACAGCATTTGAACAATTTTTAGATAAAGTATATGCCGATCCACATTTTGGTACTGTTTATATAAACACGCCGTATCGATCAATGGGCTTCATTTACCAAAACGGTTTACCTCCTTTATCTTCTTTTTCTCATCACTATCCACACAACATAGATGTTCCTTCAAAATACTCTTTCGAATTGTATAAAAAATTAAAAACAAGCGATTTACTGGTAGTCCAAGCATTTATTCAAATGCAAGAAGCTTCAAAAATGAATGCTATTATTCCAACTCGAGAACATGGTTTCTGGAAATGTCACCTGAGTGGCAATTGCTGGAAGATGAGCAAAGAAGAACTTTTTGAAAATTTTGAAAAATCGAACAATCCAAAAATTCAAGAATCAATTGATTCAAAACGCAAATAATTTTTAATCCAAAACAAAAAAGGCACATTGTTTAAGATGTGCCTTTTTTGTTAAGATTTTTTTATAGCCTATCAATCACGGTAATCACTGTCAGAATCGATTCCATATGCAAAATTTTTAATTTTTTCAAAAGCTTTTTTCTCTTGTTTTTTTATTTTTTTAAACTTTTTTCTTTGATTATTTTTCACTGTTTTTATTTTTTTTTGAAACATAAAATGCCTTCCTGCATAAACAGCATTTTCAAAACCAATATGCGCTTCTTCTCCTGGAGAAAATGGATTTACCAATGCGCTTTGATCTGCTCCATATTCAATAAGATACATTAAACAATTCCAACATTGAAAAATCGCGCTCAATTGTATTGGCAAAAGATTTTGCATACGAGTAGGTATATTAAAATAATTTGTGTTGTTTATTTTATTCAGCTCTTTACATAAAAATTCTAAATTTTGATATTTTTGATAAATAATTACCAAATGAATCACATTAACCACATCTATGACTATTTCAGGATCTTCAGGATTAGTATAATTAAACCAACAATCCCAAATTAATCTATTATCAAGATAAGGCTGAATTAAATCTATTGCCGCTTGATCACAATTTTCAGACAAACAAAATTGAATAATTTTTCTTTGCATTTCTGCAAGCCGTTCAATAGCCAATTCTTCTTGGCGCACTATTTCTAAAAGTTTTTCATCAGTATAATTTTTAGGAGCTAAATTTGGATCATCAGCAAACATGCATTGCATAAAAAATAAACTTACAAAAAAAATATTTTTCAACTTCATACTCTTTCCCTTTTTTAAAGAAATAATTTTTGAATTTTTGATATGTCCAAATTTTTTAAATCAATTTCAATAAAATATTTTAATTGCCATGCTTGTGTTTTAGTTGCTTGTTTGTTGTCAGTTTTGTCCCATGCAGGATACACACGCATAGCTCGCTTGCCTCCAACACCATTGTGTGAAACATATCCTTGTTCAAGCAATGCTAATTTTGGAAAAACAAACTGCCCAACATGATCTCCGTGCGACACACTGACCACAAAAAAATCTATCGGATCTGCCATGTCATAGGGCACGGTTACCCCTGCAGCATCTCGTTTCCAAAAAACCACAAATTGCCCAATTTTGGTTGGTGTAATTTTTGCAACACGAAATTGAATTCGCTTGTTATTCATCATGAACTGACAAGCACCATACTCTTTGCTTTCA
>CAYOQO010000008.1:2903-50792 GCA_964406135.1 uncultured Pseudomonadota bacterium
TTGAATTCGCTTGTTATTCATCATGAACTGACAAGCACCATACTCTTTGCTTTCAAGCAATGTTTGAATATCTCTGCACACAAAATGTGATGGTGTATAAATTTGCTGCTGCACCAATGAAAAATTTAATTTTGTCATAATGTTTACTTTAAACTTAAAATGATTGTTGCACTTTGTGCAAATCAATCAAAATTTCTTCTCCAGCTTTAATGTCACGTATTGCATAAAAAGTTAAAGCTTCAAGTAAATCAATCACACTTGGATAATCAACTTCAATTCTTTTTTCAATGTTAGGATGAATAGATGAATCATTAATGTACCAATATATTTCCATACGATCAAAACGCTCTGGACATGCACTTTCTATATCATTAATTGGAATTGAGAATTGTTTAAATTCTTCAGGAATCTCTACAGTTTTCATGACACGTAATTTAAACGGTTTATCTAAAATCAATGTCCCTTTTGCAATATCATGCGCAGCAAACATTCCAATGTTGCCTTGAGACGATTGTTTTAAAACAAATGAAAATTCATGACATCTCATAGCACACACCTTACAACCTAAAGATAAAAGCATCACAAATAAGTAGAACATAAAAACTCCTTTCAATATTATGAATAATTTTTATTTCATATTTTCATTTAAAATTAATGCTTCTGCCAACTGTTTAAAGAGTGGCGCCGTAATCATGGATGCATAGGTTGCCCTACGTGAATCTTTGACGTAGCAAGTAATCACATACCAAGATTTGCCAATTTGAATTGCACCCACAAATGTATACAAATGCCGATCTTCATCATAAGCGCCATTGATCAAAATGTTTGCAGTTCCTGTTTTTCCATACACGGTATATCCAGGAATTTCTGCTTTTGATGCTCCATGATGAATCACTGCTGCCAAAATTTTATGCATATCTTCACAAGTTTTTTGTGAAATTAAAGGACCAGTTTTTTCTATGACACTATCTTTGATCAATTGTGGAGTTATCAAATAACCACCATTCACTAGCATTGCCATAGCGCGAGCAAGCTGCAAAAGCGATGTTGTAATTTCATAACCATAGGACAGTGACTGAATTGACCATGCAGACCAATTATCAGGATGATTCACAAATCCTTTTTGCTCTCCGGAAAAATTCAGCCCAGTCATTTCACCAAACCCAAATAATTTGTAATAATCATACAAATCAGTACCTAGTCGTTTCATCACTTTAACCGTACCGATATTATTTGAATTTTGCACAACTTCCAAAAATGTAATTTTTCCATTTGGATAGACCGTACGAATACGTAGATTGTCTAATTTTGTCTCTTTAGTATCTTCACAATCAAGCACATCATCAAGCGTTGTTACACCCTCTTGAAGTGCTGCTGTTGCACCAAAAATTTTGAGTACTGATCCACTTTCAAAACAGTTTACAATCGGTCGACATTTTGTAGTTTCCATATCCAAATCTTTTATATTATTTGGATCAAAATGAGGATATGAAACAACTGCTAAAATTTCACCAGTCTGCGCATCCATGGCAAGCGCTCCACCTTCAACAGAACTACATTCAGCAATCTTTTCATCCAAAATAGTCTGAAATTTAAATTGAAGCGTTGCATCAATAGTCAAAGTTAAAGGCAAGCCATCAGTACCTTGCAACTTTGTTTCTTTTCCAAAATAAAAATGATGTGATTTAGCATCCTTTTTCAATTCATAAGTTGTCGGAGTTCCTTGAAGCCGCTTATTAAATTGCCCTTCAAGGCCAATAGTTCCTTGATTATCAATATCAGTTATACCAAGAACAGTTCCCATAGATTCATAAGGGTAATAACGACTCGATTCTTTTAACAAATGTAAATCTTCTAAGCCAACTTTGGTCACCAAATTAATCTCTTGTTCTGATAAATTACGCTTCACAAACATAAAGTTTTTTTGTGAATTTTGTTCAAAACGTTCATAAGCTAACGGAAAATGTTTTTGTAAAAATTGAAGTGTTGCATCTTTGCAAGTTAATGCTTTTGGCAAAATAAATAATGCCATACTGTCTTTATTAATTGCTACAGGATTACCACAACGATCATAGATTAATGCTCGCTGAGGAAATGATTGAATCGTAATATTATATTGTTTATCACCAAGATTTTTGAAAAAATCAGATTGTTGAATTTGCAAACGATATAAATTTGCAACAATCACGCCATACAACAAACAAAGCATTAAAACTACCAATAAAAAACGTGTTGAACTGTGATGTAACCTATTCATCATCATTCCTTACACAACAGACATTTGATCAACTGCTTGAGTTTCTTTCAATTTGATCGGCACCATCTGCAAATTATCTTTTGCAAAATTTTGAATACTCGACAGTTGTTGTCCTTTTTGATCTATCAATACTAACTCTTTTTTTTCTTGCAACAATAGATCTTTTTGTTCTTGCAATTGCTGTAATTCATACAAAGCATTAATAATTTTATTTTGTTTATGAACTAACAAAAAAATCATCACAACATTAAGCACGATAATACAAAAAAGTAATGCTTTATTATTCATATTAGAATGAATGCTCCATACTCAAATGCATTTCAGTCAATTGTTTTCTAAATTTCTTGCTTGGATTCAATTTGATACCAAAATCAACCTGTAATGGTGTTGGTGATTTGATTCTAACCCCAACTCCGACACTATGTCGATAGAAGAAATTATTATTTGAAAGATCTGTTTCAAAACATACACCTGCAGCTTTTGCAGCAGCAGAAAAATCATTCAAATATGGCGTATCCCAACCAGCACCACCATCATAAAATATCACGCCGCGAGTACTCAAATTTGCAGAAAGTGGCACAATAAATTCAACATTAAGATAAAATGCTTTACTTGCACCAAGTGAATCACCTTTCCATGTTGGCCCAACTTGACCATAAGTATAACCACGAATCGTTGTCGGTCCACCCATGTGATACAAGTTTTTCCATGGAACATCTTTACATTTAAATGGACTCACCACACCAATATTTCCATGAATTCCTAAAACTAAATCATGTTCATTAATCAATGGTGTGTAATATGAAACATCAAGTTCTGTTTTAAAATAATTAAAATTATTACTAATCGGTTGACCTGCAATTTTACATTTTGCTTCTTCTTCACGAGATCTGAAACTTCCAGGAACTGTTACTTGACCTAAAAAGTTCCATTGATAACCGTTGGTTGGAAACACAATACCATTTCTTTTATCTTGTCCCATGGTGGTAATAAATGAAATTTGATTACCTGATTGGAAATATTTATCCAAAAGAACTTGAGCCACAAATCTATCCTGTGCACCCAACGCTTTTCGAGCTTGCACTTTTTCTTCAAATGTAATGTGTTCAAAATTTATTTTGCCATCGATGATAATGCCGCCTAAAAGTTTTGCAACATATCCAAGTCCCATCGCAGCGCCAACGGCACGTTCATATGGCGCATCTTGTGCAATATCAATTTGATCTTCATATTCAGATGATTTAATAAATCCAGTTAATGTTCCACGAATCGGTCGATCAAACATCCAAGGATTTCCCATCGATACCAACCCTGCACGATATTTTTTAGAAATTTCAATCGAGCTATTAAACATAATTCCAGAACCTAAGAAATTTTTGTCACCAAAGCTTGTACTAAAATTCAATCCAGTTTGCGGTGTTTGTCGGTTGGTTGGAGATCCACCAAAGCTAACGTTTGCTGCAAAATTTCCAGTTTTAACTTCATTAACCAGCAAATCTAAATCTGCGTGTGTCTCATCAATTCGCGTTGTTTTCCAATTCACACCACTTTTTGGATCAAAGTAACCTAAAAGACCAACACAAGCTTTTGAAACTTCCATTTTTTGATTGGTAATCAATTCACCTTCATCAAGCAAAATTTGACGACGAATAACCTTATCTCGAGTTTTTTTATTACCACGAATAGTTAAACGATTTAAATAAACTTGATCTTTTAAATCTAAATTGAAACTAACCGTAACAGCTTTTTCTTCTTCATGAACTTTTAAATCTGGCTCAACATCTGCAAAAATATACCCATGCTCACCACACAAAATTCGAAGATTTTCAATTGCTTTACGTAAATTTTCTACTGAGTAAAATTGCCCTTCAAACAACGGAAGCACTTCACGCATACGTTGCGTGCTGACAATATCATTACCTTGCACTTCAACTTCTTTAATACGATAGCGATTACCTTCATGAATGTTGAAAATTAAATGATACGTACTATCTTGATCATTTTTAATCACTTCAACATCAGTCACTTTTGCATGCACGAATCCATAATTTTTATATGCTTCTTCGATCATGTACTTGTCAGCTTCAACCATATCAGGATTATAAACTCCTGAATGATCAATCATGCCTAAAATCCAATCTTCTTTTGAAATTAAAGTTCGTTTTAATTTTTTGCTTGGATAATGCTTGTTTCCTTTAAAAGAAATTCTGTTCAAGAATGATTTTTTACCTTCTTTAATGGTAAATTCAACAGAAACTCGACCATCATCAGTGCTGGTTAATTTTCCAGTTACTTGAGCTTGATGATAATTTTTTTTGCGATAAAATTTTTGAATTTTATTGCATAATGCCTTTAACTCTTCTTCTGCCAATGTTGGAATCGAATCAACTTTTAATTCCTCTTTTAAATCTTTTTCACTTAATGCTTTATTGCCAACAAACGTAAATTCTTTAATTTTTGGTTTTTCTTGAACTACGATAAACAGATCAATTTGATCATCGCCAATTGGTTCAACATAAATTTTAATTTGATGAAAATAATCTATTTTATATAAATTTTTAATTGCTGTTGCGGTTAAATTAACATTAAATTCATCGCCAACTTTAAAAGGAATTCGATTTAAAATCGAAGGAGTTGAAATAACTTGATTACCCTGAACGTGGATCGATTTAATTTTTCTTTTGCTTTCATGCAATGCCAAGCGCTGCTCATAATCAATTGCTTGAGGATGCACTATTTCATTTTTTTTTGCTTCATGTTCTGGCTCAGAAACATTTTGCGCATCTTGTGCCCATAGCACAGTACACAATGGTAAACTAAATACTAGAACTAAAATCTTTCTCATAATTGTTTTATTCTCAAGTGCCATTCAATCTTCTCCTGAATTCACAACTGCGTAATTTTGATGCAATTGTTTGAAAGTTTATGCTTTTAGACTGTTTTATGATACTATTTTTTTTAGAAGTTTGGTATCGTTTTTTAAATCATTATTCTGTAAAAAAAAGAAAACTTTATGTTGCATTTTACAAACACCTTTACCCAAAAAAAAGAAGATTTTGCTGTTGCATCCAATAAAAAAGTTACTATGTACGTCTGCGGAATTACCCCTTATGACTATCCTCACATCGGACATGGACGCTGTTACGTAACTTTTGATTTGGTCTATCGCTTACTCAATTTTTTAGGTTATCAAGTTGTATATGCACGAAATTTTACTGACATTGATGATAAAATTATCAATCGCGCACAAAAAGAATTTCACGATCCAAAACGTTTCATGGAAATTACCAATCGTTATATCAGCGCTTTTGGTCGTGACATGAAATCTTTAAATTGCTTGCAACCAACTTATGAACCTCGCGTAACTCAAACAATTCCTCAAATTATTGCTTTTGTGCAAGGACTCATTCAAAAAAATGCTGCTTACGAAATTGATGGCAGTGTTTATTTTAAAGTTGCAACTTTTAAAAATTATGGCCAACTTTCAAAACAAAATTTAGAGCAATTGCAAGCCGGTGCTCGTGTTGAAGTTGATGAATGCAAACAAAATCCATTAGATTTTGCACTGTGGAAAAAAGATGAACAAGTTGGTTACCAAAGCCCTTGGGGTCAAGGAAGACCTGGTTGGCACATTGAATGTTCTGCCATGGCTCATGATATTTTTAAAGGCAGTGTCGACATTCATGGCGGCGGCATGGATTTAATGTTTCCTCATCATGAAAATGAAATTGCACAGTCTGAAAGTTTATACCCTGCACCTTTCGTACACCTCTGGCTTCATAATGCATTTGTTCGCATCAACAAAGAAAAAATGTCAAAATCTTTAGGAAATTTTTTCACACTTCATGAAATTTTTGAAAAATTTGATCCCATGGTGCTGCGTTTTTATTTTTTAAAACATCACTATCGCAACCCACTTGATTTTTCATTTGAAGATGTAATTGTTGCAGAAACTACATACAAACGTTTAGTCAATTTTTTTGCAGATGTATCTGAAAAATCAGTGCATGATGCTGCACTCGTTAAAAAAAATCTGATCGTTGCTGACATGTTGTCAGCACTTCAAGATGATTTAAATACTTCAGGATTATTTGGTATTTTGTTTGAAAAGTTACCTGTTTTACAAGATGATGCACAAGCAAAAGCACTTGTTAAATATTTCATAGTACATGTTTTAGGCCTGACACTTGAACCACTCAAAGAAAAAAAAATAGAAATCACACCTGAAATTCAAGAACTTTTAAATCAACGTGAAATTGCTCGTACAGCCAAAGATTGGAAACGATCTGACCAGATTCGCGATCAATTGCAAGACCTTGGTATTGATGTGCATGATAAAAAATTGAAATAAATGAAATGTGGCTTTTAAGTATTTTCCCCAAATCCTTGATTCCTCAAAGCATAACCTGATACCCTAAAATTAAAGGGTTAGGAAAGGGGAAAAGCATGGAACGTTTTAACAAACTTTCAAATAAAATCATTTTTATCATGTGCGCGGTCAGCATCCAAGCAATTTTGCTACGCGCTGTTTGGATTTCTGGATAACAGTTGCACAATCATTTTGATCCTGATACAGTTACATCGAAAAATTTAAAACCAATCAGGATTATTATGAAAAATTTACTATTTTTTTATTCGATTTTAATTTCTTTGCATTTTCAAGCATCAGCATCTGAACATAAATTCTCAAGAACCGATAATCGCGCACCAAAATCAAGCTTAGGTAAACGAAATCGTGAATTGCCCCATGAAGAAGTACCAACTGATATGGAACAGAATAATACTTCATTAAATGCTATTAAAAATCATTTTTTACAAAAATATGATGCAACAATTGCAGCTTTTATTGCAGAAAATTCTAAAAAAAGTGGTACAGCTAAATTTCTTTCTACCAAATATAAAAAATCAATTGGAGCTACCATCACTTTAAACATGCATCGTGGTAACCAAGTACTATCTTTAACCGAGCACTACTCACCACTTGCTGTACAAAATTTAATTGAAGCTGCACATTTGTGTGGTGATTTTCATGCATTAACTCTTAATGATTCAAGACTCAAAGAGTAATGGCAATAGACAAAAAACAGTAAATTTAGTAATCTTTTTCAATCAGTATTAATATTTTAGGGATATTTATGAAAAAATTACTATTTTTTGTCGGCCTTATTTCTTCAATGTTTGGATATGGATCTGATTTTAAACCTGAATCTCATAGTTTTGGAAAAAAAACAGCTATTCATATTCCATGGCCTAACAGTCAAAACAACAAAGCATACCAAGATTTTTTAAAAGAATGTCACACGGCAAGATGTCGTATTTTACAAGAGCGTAACAATCATCGTATAGAAGAATCATTTCACACGAATGTAACTGAAAAGGGTATGATAGAGCACACGTATTATATAAAAGGCAGAAAGTCAACAACTCTATTCGCTGCATTTCCTGCATACGCTTTAATTCCTGTAAAGCCTTCAAATATTGATGATTTATCACAACAACAAAAACGGCCTCGATCATAAAAAATAAAAAAAGGCTTTTGCGTATTGCAAAAGCCTTTTTTTTAACAACTATTTTGTTTCATTTTTATTTTTGATCCTCAATCTAAAGCTTTGCTTTCATCATTTTTTCAATCAAAAAATTATTTCCTTTTGCTGAAAACTTAACTCTAAAAGTAACTGATTTCTCAGCTTTTACTTGATCAACAATTGATTGAGGAATTATTGTTTGAGAATTTAACATTGTATCATCCAAAAATTTAAATGAAATTTTTGGATTTTTTTCAACTTTAGAAATTGCGATTTTTTGTACAGCTAAAACATTACCAGAATTATCCTGAAGCTCTAACCGATAATTTCCTGCTGTTGGTTGTGAAAGCATGGCAACTATTCCAGCTTGCAAATCAGAAGCCAAAATTGAAAACAACATTGTGTTTGCGTATGGTGCTTGATCATGATCTGCAAATAATATTGATTGTGAATCTTGAGCTATTGATTTTTTGTCTTTTAAATTTAAATTTTCACGACTATCAAAACTGATTGCAAAATTAACAAAATCTCCATTTTTTTGATTTGCAATGACATTATTACCATTTTGATACAAATTCAAAATTGGAATATCTTGATGAAAATCATTACCAAAATCCCAAACATCTGATCCCATAATTTTGCAAAACTTTGTTTCCAAAATTTGTCCAGAATTTAAATTTCCTCCAGCATCAATGACCACACGCGCAGAAGCATCTTGACTAGACGCATGATCAAATAGGTTAAAAACATTGCGCAAACAATCAATAGTGTTACCAAATTCACAACCAAATTGAAATTCAGTTAAAGCTGCGGCATACGACATTAACCAAATTCCATAATGTGCTGCAAGACCTGAAATACCAGAACTCATCACGTAATCTGGAATTAAAAGCAAAGGCATTGAACTGTAAAAATTTGATCCTCGTGTTTTATCATATGGATTTTGCCATGAAAAGGTTTTGATTGAAACAAATGATGGATACAAAATTGTGGTACCTGCAGAATTTTGCACAAGTTGATTGTTAGAAAGACCATTTCCAGCAATAGAGCTATCAATTTGCAAAGTTGCAACGTATGGCTTTCCTTTAAATTCAGATAAATTTATTGCTTGTATTCGATACATTAAAATTTCTTGAATTTGAGATGTTGTTGTTGCAATCGTTGTTGGATTAAAATTTAAAATGACCAAATACTCTGCATCATTTGGTTGTGTATAGGTATTGCCTTGATTATACGCAAATGAATAATCTGATGATCCTGAAATTGTTGTCAAAGATTCATTTAATGCTGCAACCAATGCTGGTAATTGATCACCATTCAGCACTTGAATATAGGCATTTGCTTTTGCAGCTAAATTTTGAATTTCAATAAAATTTACAGGCAATGGTTCTGCACTTGTTCCCGCAGTTGTAGCTGTTACACCATTCATTAATGATGCGGTATGCAAAAAATGATGATTCATGCCACGTTTTAATTTACCAATTAAATTTTTACCTGCAGAAGTTACTTGTTGCACCTCAAGCGCATCACCCGTATTATTTTGAATCGCCAAAATCACACCATTATCATAAGCTGTGACGTTTTCTGAATTGATTTGAATTAAATTATTTTGAGATGGTGTTGAAGAGCTGCTAATTGCATAAGAACATAACGTTGCAAGTCGTGTTACAGTTGGCAAAATATGATTTTGCAAGTACGCATACGCTGTGGAATTTTTCAAACCTGGAGCAATATTTGCAGCAAGATCAGTTATGTAATTTTGCATTGAACCAAAATGTGCTGTTGAAGGAGTCGTAATTCCTGCAGGAGCTACAGCTGCTGTAGCATACGGACCACCATTCATAATTGCCAATTGAGGCACTGGAGAATTTGGATTGGATGGCATCATAGTTACCACATTTGATACTTTTGGCACATCATTAACCACAGCACCTAAAATATGTGCCAGTCGCGCACCAAACATTTGACCATACGGTGCTGCATATCCTTTAATGTCAGAATTTGAGCTCATGATTGCAAGAACATAATTTCCTTTTGCTGAGTGTGCAGTCCATGCACATGATGCATTTGCTTTATCAAGCCAATATGACAATGGCTCAGTATTTACAAAGGGAAATGAAGCATTTAACAAAAATTGACCTGTATCCAAAGATCCTGTACTCCAACCTAACGATGATGCTGCTGCAAAGTTAATTTTTCGTTTCACAAAATCAACTAATTGAATGGTGTACGCAGCTTTAGGATTATTATCAAAAGCTAAAGATCCTGTTTGCCATTGACCTGATTGACGAAAAGTTGTGAGCCAATTGGTTTTTGTTAATGATGACGGATTAATATTTAAAGCTGCATAACCTGCAAACAAATACCCAACAAAATTATAAAGATTAAATGAATTGTCACCATACTGATAAATATCTAAAGCATAGGGGATATCAGCTATGCCATAATAAATATTTAAGCCATTTCCTTTAAATTGAGGTAATGGATTAACCGGTGTATTTGATCCTTCAGTTACTGTGTATCGAGCAAAATCACCCATTGAATAGTTGCTGTCGAGTGGCCCAAATTCCTTCACATACCAACCACCAGTGTTTGGATCACCACCTGGCGTCGCAAGTATTGCTGCTGTGTTCGAATATGCAGCTGAGGTTATGCATATAACATAAAATTGAATAAAAAATTTACCCATTTGATTCATTATTTTTCTCTCCTTAAAATTTGGATCAATCAAATTTTATTTCAAGCTAAAATATTGGATCATGATTGGCAAGGGAAAAATATGAAAAAACATTGTCAATTAAAATAACACCAGTCACTTGATTTTAACGATATTTCACGTACACTAATTAATATCTTTTGAATTTTTTGATTATCTATGGAGAGATGGCTGAGCGGTCGAAAGCGGCGGTCTTGAAAACCGTTATCTCGTTAATCCGGGATCGTGGGTTCGAATCCCACTCTCTCCTCCATACTTCGCCTCCCTAATGGGCAGCTTCCTACTTCGTTAAAACTTCGTAGGACTTTGTCGTATGGCCGCAAGTTTTACGTAGCTGATTGCGTAGCAATGCGAAGTAAGATATCGCCAACACAAAAATTAAAAAAATTTTCACAATTATTCATTTTTTTCGTATATCCTGAAATGAACATATTTTTATAAAAGCATCAGATGCTTATATCTTTAAAAAAATGAATAATTTGAAAGTGAAATTTATGATCGCTTTACTTTCTGCCTATCGTGCCAATCTTTTAACATTTCAAAATATCAAACAAAATATCATTGCAGGACTGATTGTGGGCATTGTTGCTTTGCCACTTTCTATGGCATTTGCTATTGCTTCAGGCGTACATCCAACATCAGGAATTTACACCGCAATTGTTGCAGGTCTGATTGTGAGTATTTTTGGCGGCACTCAAGTTCAAGTCTCAGGACCAACTGGTGCTTTTGTCGTGATATTAGCAAACATTTGCGCACAACATGGATTTATCGGTATGACATGCGCCACATTTTTGGCAGGAGTTCTTTTAATTTTAATGAGTTTTTTTAAGCTTGGTTCAATAATCAAATATATGCCGTATCCAGTCATTGTTGGATTTACTACCGGTATTGGTCTTTTAATTTTTGTCAGTCAATGGCCTGCATTTTTAGGACTACCAATTGATCTTCCTGCAAATGCTCATTTTTTTCATAAAATAAAAATAATTATCAGCTCACTCACCAAATTTGACATGATGACAACATTTTTTGCCTACCTGAGTTTAATGATCTATTTTTTAAGTCAAAAATTTGTACCAAAAATTCCTGCTCCGCTTGCATCACTCATGATCACGACCATTGCTCTTTTTGCTTCTGGAATTAATTCCGTAGCGACTATTGGCTCAGTTTTTGGATCCATTCCTCAGCAACTTCCAACATTTTTTATTCCTGACATCAGCTCAGTCAACTGGTTTGCACTGACAACTCCGGCATGCACCATTGCACTTTTGTGCGCTATTGAATCATTACTTTCTGCAACCGTTGCAGACGCCATTACCAACAATCGACATAACAGCAACCAAGAACTGTTTGGCCAAGGACTTGCTAACGTGATCACACCGTTTTTTGGCGGGTTTGCATCAACAGGAGCTATTGCACGAACAATTGTCAATATTCGCAGTGGTGGCAACTGCCCTATTGCAGCCATCACACACTCACTTTTTTTAATGCTCATTATTTATTTTTGCGCTCCCCTTGCACTACACATTCCCTTGTGCGCGCTTGCAGGAATTTTGCTCATCAT
Organism: uncultured Pseudomonadota bacterium; assembly: GCA_964406135.1. Lineage (GTDB taxonomy): Bacteria > Babelota > Babeliae > Babelales > Chromulinivoraceae > JACPFN01. The sequence continues at coordinate 14,963 of CAYOQO010000008.1, forward strand.
TGCATACAACATGAGCGACTTGGATCAATTCATGCAAATTGCTTATCATGCACCTTGGTACGACGTCATCGTTTTATTGTTTACCTGTTTTTTAACCATCATGGTTGATTTAGTTTTTGCAGTCACCTTTGGCGCATTGCTTTCAATACTTTTTTTTACACTTCGCATGTACCAAACATCAGAAATTCAACAAAAAACTTTCATTTTTGCGACACTGTGGAAAGAATCGATCACTCAAGTCAGCAAAACTTGTGAAAACAACATTATTCATTTCAAAATCAAAGGACCATTTTTTTTTGGAGCTGCCGACAAACTTGAACAAGCATTTGCCGTGATTGACAATGACCCTGCATGCATCGTGTTTAATTTTGCACAAGTCCCATTTATTGATATGACAGGACTGACTATTTTTCACAAAATTGTGCAGCAATTTTATAAACGAGGTGTTAAAGTGTACATCGAATCAGCAAATGAACGAATTATAAAAAAAATTAAAAAAATGAACATTGATCAATTCATTCAAAATTCATAATTTTTTACAATTTTTTAAAATTATCCAAAGCTTGTTGTCGAGAAATTTTTAAATCAACAATCGGTTTTGGATAGTTTTTTCCTAGTTCAATTTCTGCTTTTTTCAAAATTTCTAAAGGTGCCAACCATGGTTCATACAAATATTTATCAGGCATATTTTTTAGTTCTGGCACCCAATGCTTTACATACTCCCCATGTTTATCAAATTTTTTACCTTGCGTTGTTGGATTAAAAATTCGAAAATAGGGCGCTGCATCATAACCAAATCCTGCAACCCATTGCCAATTAAAACTATTGCTTGCCAAATCTGCATCAACCAGCAAATCCCAAAACCAAGCTTCACCTTCACGCCAATCAATGCGTAAATTTTTAATTAAAAATGATGCAACCACCATGCGCACTCGATTGTGCATATAACCTGTTTGCCAAAGTTCACGCATTCCAGCATCCACCAAAGGATATCCCGTCAACCCTTGCTGCCAAGATTCCAGATCAGATTTACTTGATCGCCAAATCAAGTGATCAAACTTTTTTTGTAAATTTTTATGTGTCACTGTTGGTGCATGAAACAAAACATTATAAGAAAATTCACGCCATACCAATTCTGTTAAAAAATGTTGCACATCAACGCGCGATGCATATTCATAACCCTGATCCTTCACCGCCCACCAAACTTGATGAGGTGAAATTTGACCAAACTGCAAATACGGTGACAATCGTGATGTTTGTTGCAAAACTGGAAAATCTCTTCCAGTTTTGTATCCAGATAATGTATTTTTTATAAAATCTTGAAGTAATTTGTGAGCTTGCTGTTCTGTGGGTTTCCAATGTTTTTCAAATCGCTGCACTGCATCATTTTTTTTTAACAGTCCTAGGCCATCAAGATTTTCAATTTTTACCATTTTTTCAAATTTTAAGGTTCTTGGTTTGGCCAAAATTTCTCGAGGCGCTTGAGCCTTTAAACATCCATTTTTATAAAATGCTGTAAAAACTTTGTATGCAGTTCCATCAGATTTGACAACATCTTGAGGTTCCCACAACAGTGACCCATTAAAACTTTGTGTATCAATTCCATCTGATAGTAATTCTTTTTTTATCTGTTGATCACGCTCGATAGCCCATGGTTGATAACATCGATTCCAATATACCGCTGTTGCTTGATATTTTTTGATCAACTGTTTTAAAATTTTTAAACTATCACCCTGAGCCAAAATTAAATGACCATCTAAGTCACGCTGTAAAGATTTTAAACTTTCATAAAGCCACCAAGAGCTACCTTGTCCAAATGAAAAATCTTTGGCACCATTTTGATCTAAAATATAGACTGGAATAATTTTTCCGATTTTTACTGCCGCATACAATGCTGGATTATCTGCTAATCGTAAATCTTGTCGAAACCAAACAACCACTTTTGATTCATTCATACGTCACTCTTTTTTAGATCTATTTTAAAATACTTTTTTCCCACAACATTCAATCATTAAATCCGTAAATTCAAAGCAACTTAAACATTAAGGTGTAGTAAGGCTCTTTAAAAAACTCGCTTTCCGCAACATTGAACCATTAAATCTGTAAATTGATGACAATGCAAGCACAACGTTTCAATCTTGCCCGTTTTAAGTGAAAAGTACCATACTTCGCCTCCCTCACGGGCAGCTTCGTATGGCTGCCGCCAGCTATTTGAAATTACCATTAATATTCATAACCACAGCGAAGTATGCGTTACGAAACTAACTTATGAAGCGATAGCGAAATAAGTGTGTAGTAAGGCTCTTTAAAAAACTCGCTTTCCGCAACATTGAACCATTAAATCTGTAAATTGATGGCAATGCAAGCACAACGTTTCAATCTTGCCTGTTTTAAGTGAAAAGTACCATGCATGCACAGCAACTTTTTTTGCTTTGATTCGATCAGAGACAATACTGTGTGAAATTAAATTTTTATATGACATCACAAGATTTAATTTTTCAAAATCACCGGCGTTTTTTTCACTATAGGAAAAGTTAAAAGCTTTTTGTAATTCTTGTTCACGCTTGCGGTATTCAATCGGCACTTCACCAAAAGTATGCAAAGTGTTGCATGCAAGCATTTGCACACCAGCACATCGCTGATGCCCTAAGATGATAATATCTTTCACCTCAAAACCACACAGCGCCACTTCAAGTGCGATCAAAATTGAATTTGGGCCATCTGCTTTGTGCGGCACCACGTTGGCAACATTTCGTTCCACAAAAATATCACCCGGCTGTGCACTGACCAGCACTGCAGGATCAACACGAGAATCACAACAAGCAATAAACATTACTTGTGGGCTTTGACGTTCAAAAAGCTTTTGATAAAAAGATTGTTTTTCAAAATATTGATCAAAAAAGGTATAATAACCATTCAAAATTTTTTTCATAAAATTTGCCTTTTTTTAAAAACCTGATGCAATACACAGTTAAGAACAATGCGATATATTTTACTATATCAATTTTTCCATAACTTTCAGGAGTGTTCATGAAAAAAATCTTCATACTCTTTCTGACAATCAACAATAATCAATTTTTAAACTCAGCTCAAGAAAATGCAAACATCATTGCAACACGAAGTCCACTACAACCCCCAACAAAACAAAGTCCAAAAACCGTACATCAAGAAACTTATCCTCCCTCACCTAACAGCTCATTTTCCAAACTTCCAGCACCAGCCATAATTTCACCACTACAAAGACCTACAATGGTATCTTTTGCTCAACCACAACAACCGATACGAAGAAATTCTGTTCATGAAGGAACTCAATGTAATTTTGAAGATCCTTTAGGCTCCGCTCAAGGGATTTTAGATTTTTTAAACAAAATGTTTAATCCTTCTTCCCCATACCCTCTCATGAAAATTCAAAGCTCACGAATTAAAACTATGATCAAATTACAATTATTGTACTACCTCGGACGTAACGTACAAAATCAAAATTATTTTGAGTATACCAACCCAAAATCTTTTGCGCTTATACAAAAAAATGAAAGCAAAACATCAATTTTTACTGAAGAAAATGAACAAGGTATTGCATTTACTCCAAATTTTGATGAACAAATAAGACAAATTTTAGAAAAATCTTCTTTAAAATTACCGGCAGAAATAATCCCGAGCTTTTTAAATATTATTACCTGCAGAAAAGAAGGCTTACTGATACGAGAAGAAAATGGACAAATACGATTTATTCCATAAAAAAAGAGGCATGATTTTTTTATCATGCCTCTTTTTTTAAATTAAACTTGTACGTTACGCGCGTCCAAATGATGATGATGATCCTGAACCAAATCGTTTGCGATCTTTACCGCCAAAACGTTTGCCATCACCATTGCCACCGCGACCACCAAAACGACGTCCACCGCCATTGCCGCCACGACGACCGCCACTGCGACCACCACGACTTTCACCGCCACCAAAACCGCCTGATGAGCGAGGAGCATATCCTGAATCGCCATCTTGTTCGCCAGTTTTCATGAAACGTTGAATTGCACGCCAAAGTTTATCTTCTTTATTGGTAATAAAATTAATTGCACTACCTTTAGCACCAGCGCGAGCTGTACGACCAATACGGTGAATATAATCTTCTGGGCATTGTGGTAAATCATGATTGATCACGTGTTCAACGTGAGGCACGTCAAGACCACGAGCTGCAACATCTGTTGCTACTAAAATTCTAAATTTTTTGTCACGAAAACCTTTGATAACTCGATCACGTTTATTTTGACGCAAGTTACCATGAATTGCTTCAGCTTCTAAGAAATCATCATACAAACGATCCGCAATATCTTGTGCGCTGTACTTTGTTTTTACAAACACAACCACAGAACCTTCGCGAGTTTTCAATTCTTTAAGTAATTGTTCATATTTTTGACCTTCTGCAAGTCTGATTGATTCCTGTTGAATCGTCTCAATTGGCTGTAAACATGAACCGATTTGAATACGTTCTGGATTTTTTAAATATTTTGCAGCCATTTGTTGAATGTTTTTTGGCATAGTTGCTGAAAACATCATCGTTTGACGATCTGCAGACATTTGTGATACAACTCGTTCAATTTGCTGACCAAATCCCATATCAAGCATACGATCTGTTTCATCAAGCACTAAATAATTTGTTTTTGATAAATTAACCGTTTTGCGCTCCAAATGATCATTGATACGACCAGGAGTTCCTACAATAATTCGAGGATTACGACGCAATTGAAAAAATTGGCGTTTAATATCTTCACCACCAATTAAAAGAGCTGTGTTGATATTGGTATTTTTACCAATCATTTGATGAATTGCTTGCAAAACCTGCACCGCAAGTTCACGAGTTGGTGTTAAAACCAAAGCGCTATGAATTTCATTTGATATAATTTTTGAAACAAGAGGAATTGAAAAAGCACCAGTTTTTCCTGTACCTGTTTGAGCTGATCCTAAAATGTCACGTCCTTGCATTGCAAGCGGAATTGCTTGTGCTTGAATTGGCGTTGGAGTGTCAAACTTCATACGCTCTAAAGATGCTAAAACTTGTGGTGCTAAGCCAGGACATTCTGAAAATTTATTCATTGAACGGTTCCTTAATACGGTTAAAATATTGTTTTTTTAGCAATACGTCACATATCTTAACTGGCCCTTTTAAAGGACCAAAAGTATCATAGGATGGCACTGGCAAAAAGGCCTCCAGTGAACCATTCAGTCATTGATTTTTCAGACTTGAAACGATTTTCAGACGCTTTTTTGAATTTTCATCCAGGTTTTTTATAAAAAACCCTCGAATTTATCAACCATGTTGATAACGTGCATTTGAATGATACCCAGACAGGGAAATATCAGCTATAGAACCAATATACCATAAAAAAACAGTTCTACCTAATTTAAACGCTTTTTAAGCTAAGATTTTTTAACAGCAACCCTTACCACGGCTTTTCTTTTCAAGATCATTTTCTTCCATCAAAACATGTAAAAGCTCAAGTTGTTGAATCCATCCGGAAACATGCTCCAAATCAATCATTTGATAGCAAACTTCTCCTGTTTTTGCTTGCAATGTCAACAAAAGTTGATCAAAACTATCCCAAGAAATAGTCATAAAATTCAAAAAATTGATGCTTTTTTGTTCTTTTTTGATAAAAGATTCAAGCATTTTTTGTAAATTTTGCACTTCGCAACCAGCTAAATCCGAAGTTAAAGTTATTGATTTCAGTCCGTCATTAATCGACACGGTTAAATGATCGCAACACGTGATTGATCCCAAATCAGAAACTGAACTAAAAAAAATAAGATTAATTTTTGATGAAAGTTGCCAGACTAAAATTTGATGCATAAAGAATCCATGTTTTTTGCAATACCAACATATATACTTATTTAGTATACCAAAACCACAAATTACACCAAAAAAGACCTGATTTTTCTGTTAAAATTGATACCATTATTAAAAATCATCTCGCTCAAGTTAAAAAGGACTTTTTATGAAAAAAATGCTTACCCTCTTACTACTCTGCACACCAACACTTTACTGCGACGAACCAACTATCAATTTTGCAAAACCTATCCATCTTCTAGCTCCACGAAACCTCTCTGAAAGACTTGGCCAAAAATATCCAGATCAAATTCCTGCCGCTGTTCTTGCATGGCTTAAAAATTCAGAATCATATGACCAACTTGAAGAATGTATCGGACGACAACTAACTCAAACAGGACATGATAAGCAACGCAAAGAAATTTACAGTGGCGCTCAACTTAAACCATCATTCATTGTTTTAACCTCTTCAGCACAACCAACACTTGAAGAAACTGTAGAATCTTTAAAAAAAAATGGGCTTGCTCATCATTTTATTATCAACGTTAACGGTGACATTCATCCGGTTACTCAAGAAGGTGAAACCTTACAGCAAGCATTGTCACATCGTTTATATTCTGTCGGAATATCAGGTCGCGTGATTGATGGATGCCATGAACAGCGAGATATGAATTCTGCTTCAATCTCTGTTTCAATTGTTGGCAAGCATGATCAAAAAATTACTGACGAACAAACCGCTAGCCTTGAAGCACTTATTAGACACCTTCAAACTCAATACAACATTCGTCCTGATCAAGTACTTGATTATGGTTGCGTAGCTTGTAATGTCGATGGAACATATGGACGAAGAAATTCTCATTTTTATCTTCCTTGGAAAAAATTTCAAGAACAAGGATTGGTAACATACCCTGATCAAAAAGTTGTTGACACCACCATAAGTAATTTTAAAACAAAAGAAGAAAGAACTGTTTGGATCTCTCAAGCTTTACGCAAAATTGGATACATTTGCCCAATTACCAACGATGAAAATCATGAACATTTTCAAGCGGCGTTATTAGCGTTTACGGTACATGCTTCGAATAATTTTTATGATGAAAAATCTTTAATTGGATTATTAAACTCTATGATCATACAGCATGAACATTACCATCCAACATTAAAAAATATCCAGCCTCCCGCATTACCATTGCAAAAAAAAGAACTTTCTATTTTTGAAAAAATTAAAAAATTGTTTTAAAAAAATATAAATTCTTGATCCCCCTTGCAATTTTGTGGCACAGTCACAACATCAAGGGGGATTTATTTTATGAAAAATTTAAAAAAACTGTTTTTATTTTCTGTCATTTTACAATCTTATTTTTTGCAATCAATCGCCATTCATCAAAACTATTCACCTTTTTATGATCAACGAGAAAAATTTTCAAATAAACCGATCAATCCTGAATTTATCATCATACATTTTACGGCAAACTGCAGCAGTCAAGAAAGTTGGCGCGCTTTTTTTAATTTTTTCAGACCAGTAAGTGCACATTATCTGATTGATGTTGATGGTAAAATTACCCAAATGGTTGATGAATCAAAACGAGCTTGGCATGCAGGCGAAAGTTTTTGGCATCATCATATCAGCTTAAACAATAATTCAATTGGCATTGAAATTATAAATCCTGGATTTTCAGATGCAGACACTCATCCATGCACCAACAATCAAATATTATGGAATAAAAATACTGGTCAAAAAATTTCAGGATCAGATAAACTTTGGTATCAATTTACCGACAAACAGATTGAGAGTTGCATAAACTTATGTACTGACATCATGCAACGTTACAAAATTTCTTCATGTAATGTTTTGGGACATAGTGATGTTGCTCCAGGTCGAAAAGTTGATCCAGGACCTTTATTTCCTTGGCAAAAGCTTGCAAATCACGGCATTGGAATTTGGTGGAACAATTTAAAACCAATTGATATGTGGACGCCAGAAGATGTACAAAAAAAATTAAAACAATTTGGATACCATATCAAAATTACTGGCTTGCAAGATGAACAAACAACCAAAGTAATTCAATCATTTCAAATGCATTTTCAACAAAATAATATTTCGGGTATAGCAAATGAGCAAACTATCCAAATTTTAAACAGCTTACTTGAGAAGATGGTTCAAGAATTTGACAAGTAAATCAATTATTTTGTAGGATTCTGTCAGATATTTTTTATCTCACCTTAAAAAAAGGAGTTTTTATGATGGCTTTAAATCCGATTCTTGCTGCAGCTGCTGCAGACATGCTTATTGGCAAACTTTGCTATTCTGAGTATGTATTTGGACCTATGTGGAGAAAACTGACAGGCGCTAAAGCAGAATTTGCTAAAGATTTTTATCTACGCCTTGCAGTTCAAGCTGTTAGTTCAGTCATGGCAGCAACCGCATTGTACATTGCAATTTTAACATTCCAAAAAGCTCAAATTGTTTCTTCTCAAGCAATGTTTACACAAATTTACAGCTGGTTTTTTGTTGATGCTTCTCGCAATGCAGAAATGATGTCATCTTTAAAACTTGCTGGTTTTATGTGGCTTGGCTTTTTTGTTCCAAGCTATATGTCATGCACAGTATGGCACAATCAAATCGTTTGGCACAAATTCATGATTAAAGCTGCTTGCAAATTAGCTCAACTTCTTGCAATGGCTGCAGTTCTTGCAACTCTTGGCTAAGCTCAATTTTTTAAAAATAAAAAAGCCGGATTTTTTGTCCGGCTTTTTTATTTTTATGTTTTTTATACACTGGTTTCCCGCTTTCGCGGGAATGACGTACTAAGAAAAAATTAATCGCGACGTTTGTCACCAAATAATCTTAAAAGATACAAGAAAATATTAATCATATTCATGTACAAACTTACAGCACCAATCAATGCAAATTTACCAGAATCTTGCGGCGATGCTAAAACCATTTGGCTATAACGTTTCAAATTTTGCACATCATATGCTGTAAGCATTGCAAAAATACCAACACCAAATGATGCAATCACCATATCAAAAGCTGCATTTTGTAAAAACATGTTGATCAAATTTGCAATAATCAAACCAATCATTCCCATGAATAAAATATTGCCCATCGATGAAAGATCTGCATTTGTTACACTGCCATACACTGCCATTGTTGCAAACATTGCAGCAGCAATTGCAAAAACATAAAACACTGATGATGTTGTGTACACATACAAAATTGGCGCAAGCGTAATTCCTTGCAATGCACAAAATGCCACAAACATAACGCTCATGGTTGTATAACTTAAGCGAGCATAATTTGACATCATGTACATTAAAATACCAAACTGCACCACAAATAACCCTATTAAAAGTAAGAAGTTTGCATGAACTGCTTTGACTAAAGCAGGATTCATTTCAGGAGCAAGATAAAACATCACTGATGCTGTAGTTGCTAAACCAACACACATCCAACCGTACACCTTGCTCATAAAACCTTGTGCCATTGAACCATAGTGGCTTTGATTGTTGAACATAAGCAAATCCTTTCAAAATATTGTTGAAAAACTACGTTTGATACCTACTTTTTTTAATATTGTACTACAAACTTTACGATAGATAAAGACAAACTATAGACTCTTAGCTTTCATTGTAGTAAAAGATTAATGCAAGAAATCTTTTGTTTATTTTCGTAGTCACAAAAAAAAGGAAAACTATGAAGCTGCCAAATTTTAAATCAATCAATATTTTTTCAATAACTGGTCTTGTGCTGCTCACCTGCTGGAATGGCTCCATGGTCAATTCAGGATCAAAAGATAAACGTCTTGATGTAAATTTTTATGGAACTTTGAATGATAAATCAGTTGAAGATATTTCCATAAACGGCAAATACAAAGATATTTTTGTTTATGCTTCTATTGAACCTACTCCAAAACTAGCAGAATCTGCAGCTCAAAGCAGTATGGCTGAACCAAGTCCAACAACTGATAAAATAGCGTTAAATCTTGAAAATGTTGCAGAAATTACTTTAAAACATCCGAAAAATCCCATAGAACATGAAATTAAAATAAACAATAAAAAATATATTGAAATTATGGTAAAACTTATCAATGGCTCACATCATACCTACATGATTGAAAGTGATCGAGAAATTTCTGCATTAATTATTGATAAAGGCCCAAACAATAATCATACAATTTTAAGCAAAGAAATTGTTAAAATGCCTGCTTTAAAAAAATTAACAATTAAAAGCGAAAAAGCAGCAGAAGATGTTAACGAATCCAGAATAAAAAAAGAAAATCATGATACTGATAAAATAACTCTTGCAACAAATATTGAAAATGACCTTGACCAAATTGCACAAGCGGTCGATAATTTACCAAAGCATGATGCATCGCAGTATGAAAAGTTTAAAGATACTATTGCTTCACTGCTACGATCATTGCGCAATCAATTACAAAAAATGCTTAATTTGATCAAAAATTAACACACAAGTGTCATCCCAGACCTGATCTGGGATCAAAACCATGAGGAGCTTGAACATGTCTGTCATCAACATAAGCAAAGACAATTTCGAAAAAGAAATCAAACAGTATGATAAGCCAGTTGTTATCGATGTTTATGCAACTTGGTGCGGTCCTTGCCAACAAATGAAACCAATTTTTACAGATCTTGCAAAAGAATTTGAAGGACGTTGCAAATTTGCAGCACTCAACGTAGATGAAGTCAGAGATCTTTCAATTATGTTTGGAGTAACTTCAGTTCCAACATTTGTATTTTATTTTAATGGTGAAATGCATTCAAAAGATACTGGTTACATGAGCAAAGAAGCTTTAAAATCTCGCATTGAAGAATTTGTAACCTCTGTATAAAAATTATGGGGACGATTGAATCGTCCCCACATTACGTTATAATTTTTTTTAACTTTATCGAGCCAACATAAAAAATACCGCAACAGCATAAATTATATGCCCTGCTGCATAGGTAATCACTGCAGAAACACCATAACCAGATGCCAAATAATTCATACGCTTAATTGACCCTTGAGCAACACATGGATTCATGCGATCAAGCATCGGAAGCACCAAGCATCCTGAAATTAATGTGTGAAGAACTCCAAAATGTACTGCATTGCGCAAACTTACCGCAATCATAAAATGCTCAAGAATATACGCATACAAAATTGAAAAAAATGCAGAAGCACACAAATGAGCCACAAACCCTGCAACAAAGTTAACGCGCCCTGCTGCATGTCCGGTAAGTAAACATCCAACATATTTTGTTAAATCAAGTGTTGTAAATTTAATCATTTGAAGTATCATTGCTGCCATGCCCATAATTACACCAGCAATCAAACCAATTTTTGCTAAATAAAGAATTTCAAACATTTTTTTCCTTTGATTTTTAATATTGATTTCTTCGTTTGCACCGTAGTACAATTCCAAACAAGAGTCAAAAGATAAAAAGGAGCATTCCCATGAACCTTAATTTTCCACCAAAAGATCATGTCCTGTGGTATTCCAACATTTCAGAAACAGAACCTTGCACACAAAATTTAGATATTGAAGTTGCTATCGTTGGTGGTGGTATTGCAGGTCTTTCTGCTGCACAAGAATTTGCAAAACAAGGGAAAAAGGTTGCGATTTTTGAAAAATATTTTTGTGGCTCTGGAGCAACAGGCAAAAGTTCAGGATTTGTAACTCCGAATGCTGAACTTTCACTGACTGATTTTTCAAAAAGATACAATTTAGATGTTGCACATCAAATTTGGGATTTAATTAGCAGTGGCGTTATCAATATTTCCAACAACATTCAACAACATAATTTTAATTGCGATTTTCAAACTCAAGATGCTTTTGTGCTCGCCACGCGCGCATCAGAATTAAAAAATTTTGAAAAAGAACATGAAAATTTAAATAACATTGGCTATGAATCAAAATTGTACGATCAAAAATCAATACAAAACATCATCAATTCTGATCAATATTTTGGAGCATTACAATATTTTAATAGTTTTAGCTTCAACCCATATTTATACTGCCAAGAACTCAAAAATCATTTAAAATCTCAAGGTGTTTTAATTTTTGAACAAACACCCGTAACTCAAATTTTAAATCATACACTTATGACACCTCATGCAACGATTACTGCAGATTTTATTGTGGTTTGTGTTGATCACAGCTTTGCTGATTTAAATTTACTCAATAATGATGTGTTTCATGCGCAAACATTTGTGATGGCATCTGAACAACTCAGCAAAGAACAAATTAAAAATATCTTTCCCAATGGCAACGTCATGGCGTGGGACACAGAATTAATTTATAACTATTTTCGAATTACCAAAGATAATCGTCTCATTTTAGGCGGTGGCGATATGTTTACGAGCTATGCCAACCAAGAAATACATAACTATCGTCGTATCACCAAAAAATTATGCAACTATTTTGCACAAAAATTTCCAAAGCTCAACATTCAATTTGAGTATCAATGGCCAGGGCTCATTGGTCTTTCAAAAGATATTGCGCCCATAATTGGCCGTGATCAAAAATACCAGCACATTTATTATGTTACTGCTGCCACAGGACTTGCAACAGCTGCAGCCTTAGGCGTTTACAGTGCTCAACATATAATGCATAATAGAAATGATCTTGATAGTTATTTTTCACCCTATCGAAAATTTCCTGTTCGCGGTTTATGTGCAAAAATTATGGGCAAGCGATTATCCTTCATGTTATCCAACATCATCAAACTCAATATTCCTTAAAAAATCACTCTCTAATGCCTTTTTAAAATTTTTCTCTAACTTTAAAGTCTATTTTTGTTTTGATGATAATCATGCAAACGGATTTTTTGCTCCGTACGGCATTGGAACTGGTATTGCTTGAGCTGCAGATTTGGCACTTTTTGCTTGTTTTGGTAATGCTGGCAAGGCTACAGAATCATTCATTGAATCCATCGGAATAACCGTAATCAATTTTATTGGACTATTTGCAGTTGCTGGCGCAAAAACCATTTTCATAGAAATTTGAGGAATTGTATTTGTTTTTGCATACACAATATCAAGACCTTCAGAATCTTTCTCTTCCCGTTCAAATTGAGCATTCACAATTGCTGAACAAATGTTTGAAATATTCCAATCTTTTGGAAACGTTGTTTTAATAACTGGAGCAGCATTTAAAACTGTTGGATAAAATATAAATTTAACACACGTATCAGGCAAAGGTAATTCTTGAGTCTTTAAAGCATGAACAATCGATAAAGCCTGTAATTTATTACAAGAGTCATACAAATGACCGCCATTAAAACTAATTTCATTATTTTTCATCTCAACTTTCAAAGAAAAAATATGATCTAAATCAATTGAAACATTTTTTTTATTAAATAATGTTTTTCTAAATCCATATTTTGCCTTCAAATTTAAATCTATCTCTTGACGCAAATTTTCATTAATGTGATTTACATGCTTTTTAATGATGTTTAGTTCTGTAGGACTCATACGTTCAATGCTTTTTTCATTTAATAACTCTTCTGCGCTTTTAGCTTTTGGAACAGTTACAATTACAGCTTTTGGAGTTACAACAAGCCTATCTTTATTTTGCAAGTCTTGAGCTTTTTTAAGTTGATCGATTTTTTTAATTTCTGTTGCTTGTAAGTTTTCAAATTGATTTTGCTCCTGATCTTCTATCTCTTCTCTAGAGGGACCTTCATGCAACATATAATTTTTTGCTTCTTTGAGTTCTATAACTTTTTTATCTTGTTCATATTGTTTCAATGCTGCAAGATTGCGAATTTCATTAAAATTCTCAACTAACCCTTTTCTGCTTTTTGCTTCTTTATTTGTTAATTCTGTTCGAGTACGAACTTCTTCATTGATTTGAGCAGCTATTGCAAGATTATCTGCGCGCTGCTTTTGCTCTTGTACTCTTTGTGCTTGATATTTTTTTACTTGTTCTGATTCTTGTGCCGATTCAATAATTTTACAAATTTTTCCGAATGCTTCTTTTCGTGCTACAGGATCTTTACATTTATCATAATTGAATTCAAGCGTATCACACATTTTTTTATTTAATGGCATAGTTTCAAAAGGTTTCAAGTTATTTTTCATACGTTCTAAAACAATCTCAACATTTTCATGATTTTCTGCGGTTTTTGATACAGAAGCGCCTTGCTGCAATAAAAACGTAAGAAGATCTTCATTAAATTGCGATACTGCATGCATAACAGAAGTTTGTTCATTACTTAGATAATTAATATCAGCACCATGTTTCACTAAAAATTTTATTTTTTCTTTTTTACTTTCAGCTGTTTCATAAAAATTTATACTTGTAGGATTTAAAAAAAATCCTAAAAAACTAACTTCAAAATTTTTTGTAGCGCTTAAAGGAACAATTATTTTTTTATTAAAATCAAAATTTATCAAACAAGCTTTCTTCAAAATTTTTTCAATAAAATTTAATGAACAATATTTAAATATCATTAAAAATGGTATGTAACTTGCATAAGTTAAAGATGTAGATGTTAAACTTAAAGTATGCCCGCGTATCAATTCAATATTCGGATCAGCATCTTTATCTAATAAATATTCAATATATTGCTCCAAAATATTTTGATCATATGTATGAGCAGTTACACCTTTATAGTCTGCCATAATTTCTACCAGCAATGTTCGCGAGTCATGCTCCCCTTCATTCAACAAAATATAATTAAGATCTAAACCAAGCTTATCTACTGCAAAATCAATACATTTTGTAAAGCATGCAATATCATGATTACAAATTCGATACAAAAGCCATCCTAAGTTTGCTGACAAAGAATATGGTTTATTAAAATCAACACCATATTCTTTTAATAAAATTAAAAATTTACACATCAAACCAAAATTTAATTCATTCTGAAAAAAGTCTTTCTGATCAATCAAAGGGAAAAAAAACATCAAAATATTACATGGCTCCAATTTTTGATTAGCCCACCATTGAGCATTTAATAAAAATTCAAGATTTAAATATTTTTGATAATTTATTGTTATTGTTTTTTGACTGTCTAATTGTGCAATAAAAAATTTCAACAACCTTAAACCACCTATTAAACGATCTTCGTTTAATAATAGAATATTTGTAGTCAGGCTCCATAAAGTGAATATAACCCCACGCACAGATTCTTCAATAGAATAATTTCTTATATCTTGGCTCAATAATTTTTCCTGCAATCTAGATGCATTTACGTGATCTAAATTCATTTTTCGAAGCAAACATTCCACAACTTCCAAAAATCCAAATTTTTCAACCAGCCAAAGAACACTTACATCTTGAGCATCAGATTTTGTAAAATGCCTCCAAATAACGGATTTCATCTGTTCATCTGAAAAATTTTTCACTTTTTCAATAAATAATTTTTCCATTTGAGCAAATTTAGCTGGCAAATCAAATAGTAATAAATGATCTAACAGTGTTTTTTTTGGATTTTGGTCACTCGTCGAATATTCAAGCGTAAACACTTCATCTGAAGCATTGTTTAATAAATCTTTTAATGTAGTTGCATCTACCATTTGATTTAATTTTAATTTCCATAATTCTTTTAGAATCGATGTATACATTTTTTCTATTGCATCTTTACTCTTAGTTTCTGCTGCATATAAATTACCTATGAACAAAAAACCTAGATGCATGATCATCATGATTCGCACGTAAAACTTCATTTCTTACTCCTTAAAACCTTGCATAAAATGCGCTATACTAAATTTTAATCCCTATCTTTTAGAAAAATAAAGGTTTTATTATGGAACACGGACCAATCAAATTAGGCATGGTTATTTTTATGCAACCTGACCTTGCAAAAGCTGTTGAATTCTACAAAAAGCTTGGCATGAATCAAAAATTTCACCTTGAAGGCAAATGGGCAGAATTTGATCTTGGCTGTATCAAATTTGGACTTTGCCCGACAGAACAAGCGCAAGAAAATATTCGCACCGGAATTGTGTTTGAAATATTTGAAGATTTAATCGAATTGCACAAGAAATTACAGGCAGAAGGCGTTGTATTCGTCAATGAACCTGTTGTAGCTCCGCATGGTGTTATGGTTGGCGTTAAAGACCCAGGTGGCAACGTGTTTGATCTGTATCAACCAACTCCTGAAAAATTTAAAGAATTTGTGGAAAAAGCAAAACAAGACGAAGCTAAAAAATAGCGCTTTTTTTATGAATTTGATATACTTTTTTTATGGTTAAAATACCAACAAAATGAGGATATACAAAATGTTTCAAAAACTTCGTCCACTTCATAATAATGTACTCATCCAAAAAATTGAAGAATCTGCAAAAACAGCAGGCGGACTTTATATTCCCGACGCAGCAAAACAAGAAACTCAAACTGGCATAATCATGGCAACCGGTGCTGGAATTCGCAATGAAAAAGGCGAACTTTTGCCAATGGCAGTCAAGGTTGGAGATAAAGTCTTTTTTGGCAAATATGCAGGCGTTAAAGCTGATGACAAATTTTTGGTCATTAAAGAAGATGATATTTTAGGCATCATTGAATAAAGTGTCATCCCCGACTCGATCAATGATCCAGTCAATTTATCAAGATTTTAATAAATTAAGGATTTAAAAAATGGCAAAAAAAATTCTATTCGGGAATCAAGCCCGACTCAAAATTCTTGATGGTGTCAACATCCTTGCAAACACCGTTAAAGTAACACTCGGGCCCAAAGGACGCAATGTAACCATTGAAAAATCATTTGGTGCTCCAACTATCACCAAAGATGGTGTGACCGTGGCAAAAGAAATTGAGCTTAAAGATAAGCTTGAAAATATGGGCGCTCAAATGGTCAAAGAAGTTGCAAGCAAAACAGCTGATGTTGCTGGTGATGGTACCACAACTGCAACAGTTTTAGCTCAAGCAATTTTTCAAGAAGGTAACAAATTTGTTACTGCTGGAGCAAACCCAATAGAACTCAAACGTGGAATTGACAAAGCAGTCAGTAACGTGGTTGCAAGCTTAAAAGATATGGCAAAAAGCGTTACCAACAAAAAAGAAATTGAACAAGTTGCAACTATTTCTGCAAACCATGATACGCAAATTGGAACACGCATTGCTGACGCTATGGAAAAAGTTGGTCAAGATGGCGTAATCACCGTTGAAGAAGCAAAAGGCACTGAAAGTGAACTGGTCGTGGTTGAAGGTATGCAATTTGACCGTGGCTACTTGTCACCATACTTTGTCACTGATGCTGAAAAAATGGAATCTGTTCTGAATGATCCATTAATTTTGATCTATGATAAAAAAATTTCTAACATGAAATCACTTATCTCAATTTTGGAAAATGTTGCAAAAACTGGACGTAATCTTTTGCTGATTGCAGAAGATGTTGAAGGTGAAGCTTTAGCAACACTTGTCGTCAACAAAATTCGCGGCACACTCAAAGTTGCAGCAGTGAAAGCTCCAGGATTTGGTGATCGTCGCAAAGATATGCTTGAAGATATTGCAATTGTTACTGGTGGCACTGTAATTGCTGAAGAAAAAGGCATGGCGCTTGATGCGATCATGGAACAAGATCTTGGACGAGCAAAAAAAGTAATTTTAACAAAAGATACTTGTACAATCATTGATGGTGCTGGAAGCCAAGCAGCTATTACTGGACGTGTTGCTCAAATTAAAATGCAACTTGAAAATACCACATCAGAATATGATGCTGAAAAACTGCAAGAACGCTTAGCAAAACTTTCTGGCGGAATTGCCGTAATCAAAGTTGGTGCTGCAACTGAAGTTGAAATGAAAGAAATCAAAGATCGTATCGAAGATGCACTTTCTGCAACACGAGCTGCAGTTCAAGAAGGAATTGTCATTGGTGGTGGATGTGCGCTTATTCGTGCACAAGCAGCACTTGCAAATCTACAACTTTTGGGTGATGAAAAACTTGGTGTTGCAATTGTACGTCGTGCAATTGAAGAACCACTTCGTATCATTGCATCAAATGCAGGATATGAATCATCAGTTATTGTTAATTCAGTTTTGCAACAATCTGATAAAAACATGGGCTTTGATGCAAAATCAGGTGAATTTGTCGACATGATTTCAGCTGGAATTATTGACCCGGTCAAAGTAACTCGCTGCGCACTTCAAAATGCTGCATCGATTGCTGGACTTCTTTTAACAACTGAAGCAATGATTTGTGACATTGAAGAAGAGAAAAAAGATCATCCAATGCCTCCAATGGGTGGCGGTATGGGCGGTATGCCAGGAATGATGTAAATCAAAAAACATAAAAAAAGCGCCTTGAAATTAATCAAGGCGCTTTTTTTATGCTATAAATTTCAAAATAAATTATTTATTATTTTGAAGAGCTTGACAGGTTTTTTCCCAACCGCGAAGATCATCAAATTCACGAGCTTGTTGCAATTCATACATTTTTTGAATTTTTGTTAATTTCTTACGTTCATTCATAAAATATTGAATCAAATTTGCTTTTGAGATTTTTGCTTTATGCTGCAATCGCTTTCTTATTTCAGATTCATTGTCCACAGCAATAACAGCTGCACAATTTAAAGGAGTTTTTCGCCCCTGAGAATCATAAATTACCTTCATCGTCTGAGCAAACCAAAGTGGTGTCAATTGTTCTGGAGAAACTCCTGTAGGAGTATCTGATAAATTCCATGATGTAGCTACAACATCACCTCTAAAACTTGAATTAAATATTTGTGGTGATAATGGAATAACTTTAACTCGGAATGTTTTTTCTTGATCACCTGCTTCAACACTTACTGCAAACATTGCAATACTCAAAATTAAAACTTTATTCATAAAAAACCCCTGAAAACACGATAAGGATAATAAAAAATACTTGAACACAGGGTAACAAAAATATTGAATTTGTAAAATTTTGTACACAAAACAAAAATGCATTAAAAAATGCTTAAGATCTTTTACCTTTAAAACCATGATTATTTTTAATAATTGTTAAAAACCGATCAAATTTTGATTGTTGAGAATTGGAATTTAATGCTTGACGTTCTGATTCTGATACATTTCTATTAAATGGTATACCATTTGCATTAAATTCTTCACGCACAGATCCTGAACCAAAATTTAAATTTGCACAGAATAACAGACTCAAAAAAATAGATTTTTTCATAAACAGAACCCTAAATATTTAAAACTTTTGTAACAAAAATGACGATTAATGCAAAAAAGTATAAAGAAATTGCAAAAATATTAAAAGAACATTTTTAATAACTGGATCCCCGTTTCCGACTTCGCTCAAGCTTCTACGGACACTGCAAGCCGGGGATGATGTACAGCTAAAATGTCATTCCTGCTTTAAACCAACCACCCCAAAAACACAACGCTGCGTTATTTTGCGATGCTTCAATAAACAATCCAAAATTTGCAAAACAATCACGAGTATTTCCTTTGTTGCCAAATCCAACACTCATGTACGCTCGATGCGTAATAGTTGGTTGTGCAGCGCATGACAATCGATCAAGATCAATCAAACGCAAGTACACATTTTTTTGAGTAAATGTTGCTGTTGGGCAACAGCTTGGTTCACCATCAGGTGCAGCAACATAGTTAATGGTACTATTGCTTGCAGTTTGTCCAATTTCTCCAGGAGCTAAAGCTTCAACAGCTCCAGTCGAATTATTAATTTTTGCAAGATCACCATTTGTATTGATAAATGCAATACCATAACGGTCATCTACCCAAAAATTGCAAGTATCTTCATGAAATTCACCTTTGCTTTCAGGAGTTATTACCTCAGCGCCATGTGCCCAAAGTTCATAACCAACTTCACCAATCGATTCTTTATATTTCATACGAAAACCAGTTGCAAAATTAGTTACCATGAATGGTTCAACACGAGAACGAAGCGTGAGTGCATTCATTGCAGAAACAGTTTCATTTTTTGCACGATCATACAACAACATGTAGCGCGAAAAAGGTTTATGACGAATATCATAGGTACGAAGTTGATGATTTCTTGCTAAAAATATGTTGTGTAAATCAAAGAAAAACAAAAGTTTGGATTTTGAATATTCATGTTTTTGACAAATTGGAAATTGAAATAATGCTGTCGTATCAAGACCAAAATGTGAATTAAAACCTTGTACCGGTTGAAAAATTGAACCATTACAATCTTGTTCAACCAAAGGAACAATCACTCCCGTGGTCGAAATTACATGCGTATCAGGCTCACCCATGTATCGAGTTCCCAGCGAAATTGCAACTTGTGTTAATCGAACAGAATCCATAGTTCCTGGTGTCATTTTTACAAACGTAAAATTTGGATTATTCATAGCATCAATTGCAGCTTGATCACCACGAACACCTAAATTATTTTCAATCCACGTGATTGGTGCAGAAATATTGATAAACCAATTTTCAAAAATACTAATATTTGCAATTTTATGAAGATCTTGACTAAATTCTGCCAAAATACAAGCAGAACGCTGCGATGGTTCAATCGTCATATTCACTGCTGATGCAACTGAAGTTCCATCAGTATTTAATGCATCAATTCCCACCCATTGCCCTAAAATACTTCGATCAAATGACGGAACATACATTTGACCTTGCGCAGCGCTTGAAGGATTTACTTGTGGAGGAGTTACTGCGGGAGAAGTTCCTGGCATTTGAAATGTGGAAGTTGTTCCAGCTTGAATGGTTAATGTGTTTAACGTATTAAAGAAAAAATATGCAGGATTATTTAAATTTGGATATGTTTGTGCAAAAATTGGATAAATTTGAAACGCAGAGCCATGTTTTTGTTTATTAAAAACAATATTGTTCCATGATGTTTGTTGAATACCTATTGAATCAAAAATTGGTCGCACAAACATGTAAGTATGATTAGTATAATCATCAAGTGGCACAATTGTTGTAGGTGCGATCAAAGCACAAAGGACAGCAAATTTTATATACTTCATTGACTCGTTCCTTAACTTCCTTTACCAAAGTTGTTTGAGGTACCATACCACATAACTTTATGTTTGATAATGTGAAAAATCAATCTGTTTTCACACAACTATTTTTTCAATCAAGATATTATCGTTGTTTTTAAAGAATTTTTATATTATTTTTAGAACAAGCAGTTTTTAATATCGTACCTTACTTCATGAAAGTTTTTATGACTGAATTTTTTGAAAAACAATCAAAAGTTGTTAAATTTTTATTCTTTTGTTTCATTTTTTGTAGTAATTCAAACGTTTTTTCAAAAAAAAATACTGATACTAAAAAAACTACAAAAAAATCTTTTGATCTAAAAACAGACAAAATTACCATTTCAAATGAAACTTTAACATTTTTTTTTCAAAAACACCCAATGCTTACGCTCAGCGCATTAAGTGCAACTCTTTGGTATTATGTATATTCAGATCAAGTTAATTCTTTAAAAGAATCGATTCAAAAGCATCGTCATGCTTTTTTTGCAACCAGCATGGCAACTTTTGCATGGGCATATTATAAAAAAGACGCAATTATAAATTATTTAAATTTTGATCATGATGATGAAAATGAAGAAAATTCAGCCAATAGTTTTACTGAATTTGCAAAATCTGGCGTTAAAATTTATGCACCTTCAGAAATTCAAACAACATTTGATGATGTTGCCGGACTTGATACGGCCAAAGAAGATTTAACCGATATTTTATGTTTTTTAAAAAATCCTGAAAGTTTTATGGCTATTGGAGCTCATGCCCCTAAAGGAGTTTTGCTTTCAGGGCCTCCAGGAAATGGAAAAACATTGCTTGCTCGTGCACTTGCAGGTGAAGCAAACTGCCCTTTTTTATACATTAGCGCATCACAAATCATGGAAGCTATTTGTGGTATTGGTGCTTCCAGACTTCGTCATATGTTTGCAATTGCAAAAGAGCTTGCACCCTGCATTATTTTTATTGATGAAATTGATACCATCGGCAGCAAACGGATTGCCTCAGTTTTGGGAAATGATTCTGAAAGAACACAAACTCTCAATCAACTCCTTGCAGAAATGGATGGATTTGAACAACAAGAAAATCCAATCATCATCATTGGCGCAACGAATCGTGCTAATGTTTTGGATGAAGCTTTATTACGACCTGGTCGTTTTGATCGAACGGTAGAAATCAGCAAACCATACATCAAAGATCGTGCAAAAATTTTAAAAGTTCATTTAAAAAATATTGTAACTGCAGATGATATTGATATTGAAAAAATTGCTTGCGCAACTCAAAATTTTTCTGGAGCAGAACTTGCAAATCTTGTCAATGAAGCTGCAATTTTAGCAATTCGTGCAGGCCATGATAAAGTAACCATGCAGGATATTGATCAAGCTTGGGAATATATGCTCATCGGCCGTGAAACCAAAGGTATGGAGCTGACTGAACAAGATTTTTGGGAAACAGCAATTCATGAATCTGGCCACGCACTTGCTCGAGTGTTTCAACCTGATGCCACTCCACTTTACAAAGTTACCATCACACCACGAGGTCATGCACTTGGATTAACGTACGGTCTTGAAGATCGAGAATATTGTTCATATTATGAACAAGAACTTCGTGCAGAAATTATTGTAGCTCTTGCAGGAAGCGTGGCTGAAGAATTCTTTTTGCATCGTCGCGGTATTGGCGCAAGCAATGATTTAATAAAAGCTCGTCATCTTGCAACTGCAATGGTGATGCACTATGGAATGACCCAAGATTTTAAAGATGTTTCATTTGCAGAATTTATCGATTGTCAATTTCATTTACCTGATGCTATTGCAACAAAATTACATACAGAAATTGCAAAAATTATTGCTGAATGTCGTATAGTAGCAACAGAAATTATTACCACACATACCACAGAACTTTTAAAATTAAGCGATATGCTCATGGAACAAAAAACTGTGAGCGGTGAAGATGTTTATAAATTATGCAATGTTGAAGTACCAAAAATTCAATTTAGCTTAAGCCATTAATTGCATCAAAGACTTGTTGCACTATTTCATCAATTTTTTTAGTTGCATCAACAACTAAAATATTATTTCGTTGAGCAAAAATTTCTTCAAATGCTTCAAATAATTGCTGCATACGATCAAAATATTTTTGTTCAAAATCTGTTTGTTGCCCACGAGTTTCAAGAATTCTTTTTTTGGCTTGTTCTGGCGTAATGCGCAAATAAACAACCAAATCAATTTTTGTATTTGACATAGTCCATGCGTTAATTTTTTGAATCATTTCAAAATTAAGGCCGTTTACATAACTTTGATAAGCTAAAGAAGAGTCCGACATACGATCTGAAATAACAATTTTTCCTTCTTTGAGTGCTGGAATAATTTTTTCTGCAAAATGTTGTGCTCGATCTGCTGCAAACAACAAATATTCTGCCATAGAGCATTTCACACCTTTATCATCAACCAACAATGATCTAATTTTTTGACCAAGTTTAGTTGCTCCTGGCTCACGCGTACAAACAACAGAAATTTTTTCTTTTAAAAATTTTTCTTCTAACTCTTTGAGTAAACATGTTTTACCAGCGCCATCAATTCCTTCAATAGCAATCAAACGTCCTGGATATCGAGAAAAAATTGCACTGGTAAAAAATAAAAAACTTATCAAAAGTAATTTTTTCATGAACTATCCTTACACTTAAAATTTGTATCCTACATCAATTGCAAGACAATAATTATTTTTATTTTGAATGCCATTTAATTTTTGATACACCACCCATGATGCACCAGCTTGAAACGTAAAATGCTCTGTTGAAAACCAACATGATGGCCCTAAAAGAATTTGATTACCGCCAGAATTATGATCAATTACGCCACTGTTCATATTTTTTTCTTTATAACTACCATCAAATTCAAGCATGACATTAAAAATATATTTGTCAGGCTTGCTCAAAATATTTCGATTCAATCCAGCTTGATACAAAATTTGATTTCCAAGTTTTGTATTTTGTCCTTGAGTTGTTATTTGAGTTCCCACCGACACAAATGGATACCAAATGGTGCTCATATGACTGATTGTTGTACCAACAAAAAATGTGCATGCATGAAAACTTAAAGACCCAAAATTTTGCTGATGAATGCTCGGTTTTCCGCCAGTTGGAAACGTTACATTACCAACAAGCGTCACTTGCGTGGTTGTGTCATACGTAACTTTATCCACAATTGCATACTCAAGCTGCACTAAAATATCCTGTAATCCTTGATAAGTTTGATCATTAATTTGAAACACTGAAGCTATCGGCAACTCAAATAAAATTGAAAAATTATCACGAATGCCGTACAAAAATTCTGGAATAATTGAAGTTAAATTTTTATTTTCACCAATTAAATCATTGGTATACCAAAAAAATTGTAAATTATGCTGATCAAGCATATTTTGACCAAAACTTAACAATGGTCCTGGCTGCTGTGATGATGGCAATGAAAAATTACCACTTTTAATTTGTTCAATTTTTGGTTTTTCCATGCGCGAAAACATAAAATGTGCATCAACAATTGAAATTAATAAAAAAATATATTTTAGTTGCTGATGCTTGCAAATCATTGACCACTATCCTTTTTTTTAAATATTTGATCTTGTATGCATTACTGCTGCTTCACCATCATCATCCTCACCGGTTACAACTCCGACCAGTGAAGTATAACACATTCGTTTTAAGTAGGTATTGTAACTTGAAAGGCTTTGAATATCATTTTTTGGCGGATTGTGTCGCGCTTTGGATTTAATCCATTGTCCTGAACTATGCATTAAAATAGTCACTAAATATGAATTACCAACACCAGTCCCATCAGCAGATTCTTCATAAATAAACGGCGGCTGCACAACGCTCAAACCATATTTTGACAACGCTGGACGCGATGCTTGAATAATAGCTTGAAAATCTGCATAACTACTTTTGAAAAATGGATTTTTTTTATTTTTTCCTGCAGTTTCCATCTCACCTTGTGCTTTTGCAAGTGCTGTTGCAAGTTGATCAATTTCTGCTGACATCAAATCATTAATAGTGCTCATAATTATTTTCCTAATAAACCCCGAACTATTTTATTGTAAAATAGTTTATCGTTGCTACAAAAATAACCTAGAGCTAATTTTATTTTTTATGCACACGAAGCACCACCAGGACAAGATTGAACCGATGTCACAGTTCCTGCAGTATTAATGGTTCCTGTATTTAAAATTGATGCGTCACATGGCGCAATGTTAAATGTTCCAGTACCACTGTCAATGGTATAATCAGTATTTGAATTATTACCGGTCAATGTGATACATGCCGTTGGTGTTGCTTCTGTAGAATTTATATAAAGTCCTGCACCAGTATTATTTTGCATCGTATTGTTTTTAATAGTTGCTAACAAGTTTGTAAATTGTTCAAGATCAATTCCACCAGTTGCATTACTACTTAATACGTTTTGGTTGTTACTAATGGTATTATTTTGAATATCTAAAGTTACATTGGTAATTGCAGGTGAAGGATACATTAAAATTCCACTTCCTTCATTGTTGCTTAAATTATTTCGAAGCGCAGTAAAGTTAAGTGTTGTACCTGCATGAGCTATTGCAAATGCATTTGCCTGATTTCCTAAATTTGTAATCGTATTATCAGTAAGTGAAACATTTGCCGTTGTCATAATTTTGCCGCCAAGCATTCCAATTCCATTGTCATTGTTGTTAGTGATAATATTATTGCTTGCAGTAAGTCTAAATGTATCACTGCATGCATTATCAAATACTAAGGCTCCTGAACCATTGTTGCTCATGATGTTACCACTTGCATTGACGGTAAAGTTTGCATAATCACCTTGGGAACAATACAAACAGGAAGCCTGATTACCTGTAAAAATATTATTCGTTAAGTTTAAAGTACAATTTCCCGTGGTCGTATTGTTTGGACTGAGCACAAATGCAGAACCTAACGATGATCGAGCTCCTGTTGTATTATTTGTAATCGTATTGCCACTAATGTTTAATTGAGCATCATTGGTATTATTCAAAGTGATGTATAAGCAACCTGTTTCATTATTGCTCACGATATTATTATTAATCGATGCAATTAACGGATTTGCAAATGATGTTATTTGAAATGGAGCTTCACTTTCAGAAATTGTACCGGTAACAGAGTTATTCATTATTGATACAACAGCATCTGAATTAAAGGTAAAAATACAACCATTGGTATTATTTTTCAGCACATTATCCATCATAATCACGTTCGATCGGGATGAAGATGTAATATTAACAGAAAATTCTTGAGTACCTTGAATCATACAATCTGAGATCCTCACATCTGAAACATCAGTACCAACAATTGCAGCATGTGTAACGCCGGCAAGATTTATGCCACTAATTTCATTGACCGAAGCCAAAGTAATACCATCACCTTCAGTATCAACATTTGTGTTCGTCATCGTTGGTGCAGTGTCAGTTTGAGCAGGAATTACTTGCTCACCTCGAGTGGTTGTCAACGCATGATCAATGCCAGAGCCCCAGAATTTTTGTTTATTTTTTAAAGTGATTCCAGAATTCATACCACGCGTTGTTCCATCACCCGGAAACACATAAATAATATCACCAACTTGTGAATTTGCTTGAGCTAACGCAAGTGTTGGATATGGACTTTCATACGTACCATCTGAATGACTTTGGTTATCCACAAACACAAAATTGTATGGTTCACAAGTTTCAGGATTAATTGCTACAGCGCATTGTTCTTTTTTATCAATCACAATAATTTCTTGACGATCAACCGGTTGCACCATGCGTGAAAATAATGCATCACAAACATTTTCTGACATTGAAGAATTTTGATTTTTTCCAGCACCAAAAGGAACATTTAAAGTTAATTGGGCTTGAAATCTATTTTTAAAAATTCGATCATACGAATCACTAATTTCCAAAATCCAATATTGTTTAAATTTTGCACTCAAACGGGCTTTTCCACCATATAAATTTGGTTTACAATCAGTTGTTTCATGAAAATAGTACGCTCCCGCACAAGCATAAAAATCAAAAAGTTCAGATTTTCCAAAATGTACACCAACTTCAGCATTAGCTCCCGTCATGAGTAATCGATATTTTTCTAAAAGAACCATGTTATTGCCAGAAAAATTTGTAAATTCAGATGAGTAGGGAGTATTAATTTTTTCACCTACTGGAATATAACCATTTAACCGCACATCCCAACGAGTTCCCAAAGTTTCCAAACCAAGCCCAAGTTGATTAAAATCTAACGCTGCAAATCTTCGATAATCATAATAAATATTGGCACCATAAATTCTGCTGCGTACAATTTTTCGAAAACCACCACCAACATTGGTTGCAACTTTTGTATCATTAAAAAGATGCCCACGAAAATCTAAAAATGGCATAAAATCTTTTTCATTCGGCTCTGGTGCAAAAAATCCATCAAATGTCGTGTAGCCTTGATCATAACCGATTCCACCACCAGCAATGTAACGAGCAGAGCCACGACAATGTTGATATTTTCCAGGACAAATTGCAGATGCGTACATTTGCAAATCATCTGCAGCAATGAATGAATCAACAAAAATAGATAAAATTAAAATTTGAAATAATTTTGCTTTCATGACGAACTCTTTTTTTAATACTCATCAAAATATCAATATTTATTTCATTGAACTTAGCAAGATTTGTAAAAAATATAAAAAAATTGTACAACCATAACAAATTGAAAGTCATCATGAAAAAAAATATTTCTAATTTTATTTTTATCGCAATTTTGCTGATGCACAAACCAGCTTCTGCTTTTTCGCTCGTGTACAGTTTTCGTGTTGCACAAATTACGCAACGACCAATTGTACACGAAAAAGATAACAAACCTGATAGCATTGCACCTTTAATTTTTGATTATTTTCAAAAAGCAAAAAATTTTAACATTCGTGAAAATTATGCTGGTGGTTTTGTAACTTACAATCACAATTATATTCGTAACTATTTTAGAGCTGATTTTGCAGTTGCTCATGTCAATCAAACTGTTGATTGCAAAAAAACTGTCGATGTGATTGAGCCTGATGATATTTTATTTACGGTTGGACGAAACATTATCCATACACCCAACAGAAGCTTGACTATTTCTGGGCTTTTAGGACTTCCAACGCATGCTGTCAACACTTTAGAACGTGTTGGTTTTGGCAACGGACAAGCAGGTATTGGAGTTCAACTTGATGGCGTACATACATTTAAAAAATATGATTTTATTTGGGGCACTCGTTACAATTATTTTATTCCACGCACAGCATACAACGCAAATCAAGACAAATATAAATTCACGGTTGGCAGTATTGCAGATATTTTAGTGGCTTTTGAAACAAATAAACTTTTAGGCCATGGCGGTGAAGTTGGCTATGGAGGTCGCTGGGGCTTTGGCGCCGAAGCAACTCCAACCATTGCGATTTTAGATCGACTAAGCTACATGCGTAATACTTTTTATGGCGTGTACAAATATACATTTTTAACTGAAAAACTTGCACATCGATTTCTTTTCAGCTTTTCTTACGGATTTGATAGCAAACCAAAATTATATGGTTACAATGCTTGGATGGTTTTAGGATCTTGGGGTTTTGCATTTTAAACATATCGCCAACAATCAATAATGTAAGCCTAAATAATTCGTGAAGATTCTTATTATTTTAAAATAACAATCTTCTCATTTTGAAATCAATGCTTTTAAAATTCAATAATTATTTTGTACTTTACCTACAAGAATAAAACTAATAATTGATTTTTTTAGGATTAAAACCGTGAAAATTATTTTAAAAATATGTATTTTAATTGGCTTTACTCAATCATTGATGTACGGTGAACTACTCATGGTAGTTAAAGATCCAACTACTGGTCTTTTCCGATCCATGACCAACGAAGAAACACTCAAATATCAAAATACCATAAATGATATACTACTGAAATATCAATGGCCTATGTGCATACAATCTCATTTAACTTCAACAGAAATTACTGAATATCTTGCACCAAATAAACCCTATGCCGAAGAGCAATTTATTCAACAAAAAATTCAAGAATCGATAAATTCAACAGAAATTGATTTACATGTAATGTTTGTACCAAATGCATTTTATGAACTATTTTGTATCCAAGAACAATCCTATAATGCATTTTATAAAAAATTTGAAACAGCTCAAAATATGGGTAATATGCATGCCTTGCCATTTCATATGCCAGCTGAAAAACCACTTGATTTTTTAAGTTATCAAAAAACAGACGCTATAAATATGTTAAACAATGCATTTACGGAATTTAATGAACTATTTTTCAAATCAAATCATCAAATCTCCGATTTAAGTTTAATTAATAATTCATTAGTTCGTTATATTTTTAATGCTTATCCTGAATTGTGCCATGCAACATCGATCATAGATGCTTCTAATCAGCTTCAACCAAAATTAGAAGCATTAAAAGCAAACATATGCAAAAATCTTGCTGAAAATGATGATTATAAAAAAACAATAACACCTAATGGGATTCCAAGAAAAACCTCTCAATACTTCCAAGAAGAACCAGAAACTCATATTATTTCTACCGTTATGGCACTTGAATATGAAGCTCGATCATTCAATAAAAAATTAATTTTACGCGGTACAGACATTTTAGAACAACAAAATTTGTTCAAACACATAGCAGAAGAAAAAATAATTTTAGCAGGAAGTACAATTCGTGAAACAAGATCATTTAAACATTCTTTGTTAGCAACAGATAATAAGCCCTATAGTATTTCGTATGCAAATTCCCTTTTTGCCGGATTTTATCAAGACCCTGGAGGTTGTGCATATAATTATTTAAATGGTAGAAAATCAAAATTATCAAATCCTGATGTCATTGGATACGGACTGCTTATTGATCAACAAGAATATCTTAAAAATCACAATCATGAATTATTTTATATTCCATCACTCTCACCACTTACGTCTTTATTTGAAAGAGGACAATATTGTCATCCTCGTTCTCGAGTAGCAGTTTTAGATAAAAGCAAAACCAACCGAGTTCAAGGATTGCTTCGAGCTAACAAACAAGGATTAATTGATCCTGCAGACATTATTGTTTTTGAAGGCGATCCCATCAAGCATGAAGAAAAATTTTCTGCATTTTTAGCAAAAAATGGAAGATTAATACAGATAAAAAATAAAAATTCAGGCTCAATAAACGAAAATATTGCAAAAGAAATTATAACTTCTCAAAAAATAGTAGCTCAAGCTCATCAACAAATACGAGTGCTTGGGAAAAAAATGTTACGACGATTACTACGCGCCGGTTCTGATTCAATTCCAGAATTTTCAGAATTAGAATTATATAAAATACTCGAAGAAGGTGCGACAAAAGAACAATATATTAAATTACAAAAATCTTTATCCTCTTTGCAGCTTGCACCAATCACTTCAAAAATTTTTCAGATGTCAAACAATGATTTACATGCTACTATTTTAAACACTCTCTTAAAAAAGACTTTACAAATATCTCCAAATTTATCAGATACAGACATTTTTGAAAAAATTAAACTTTGGGATAAAAACCCAATATTAGTACAAAATAATATCGTTCAAATAGTTAAAAATTTTGATGCATGGATGCAAGCATCTCAAGGCAAAAAAACATATGACGCGTCTAAAATAATATCAAAAATGATTACAGATAATTTAATAGAACCTGATAACATAAACCAAATATTTCCAATCATTGAATCTTGGATAGAAAGCCCTCATAATGAAATCC
Organism: uncultured Pseudomonadota bacterium; assembly: GCA_964406135.1. Taxonomy (GTDB): domain Bacteria; phylum Babelota; class Babeliae; order Babelales; family Chromulinivoraceae; genus JACPFN01. The sequence goes on from CAYOQO010000008.1 coordinate 45,463, forward strand.
AACAAACAGGTTTGAATATTTTTACAAAAATTTGGACAACAATACCATTAAATCCTGAGCAAATAAATCATGCCATACATCAAATGATTCAATGGGGAACTTCTTCAAATCTTGAATTACAAAAAGTCTTTATGTCGATTATGTATCATTTTTTGCCATTACAAGACCATGATATACGACAAAAAAACCTAACCAGTAAGGACCTTGAATTATTACTACCTGTATTATTAAATAATAAAGTACTCAATAAGCGTAATATTTTTCGTTATTTCAATCTTTTTATGAATTTAGTTCGCAGTCCTTTATTAAATGATAAAACAATAGATCAACTTTTAGACTGGATAAGCAATCAAGAAAAAATAACCAATAATATTGAAAATCTTCGCTCATTTAGTGTACAACTTCTTAGCCAGCTAAGCATAGATAAATTATCAAATCATGCTATTAACCATATCATGGAAATTATTCATCAAAATATAAATACTGACGATGGTTTTGTTTTTTCGGAAAGCATGAATATTATAAGTAGATTATTACAAAAATCTAATGCCTTTGAATCACATGATGTTGACCAAATAAAAGAATGGATTAATAGTGGAATTTCAAAAAAGCAACATTTTGTTGGAGATGAGCGTGAAATGTCACGTAGTTATATATTCAATATAATTCAATCTTTAACTCAACAAAAATTAATAGGGTCAGAGTATCTTGATACATTATTAACCCAACATGCAGAATTTTGGTCAGAAACAGAAAAAACAGAACTCCACAAGAACATAGAACATTTAAAATTACAAGAAATGTCAGAACAACAGTCCCAGCAACCCACTTTGCCAAAAGAGTCCAACACAAGAACTCAATCAATGCTCGATTTTGCAAAACATGGATCAGGCCCTCTGCGTAAAACTGGTGTCAACTTAATGCGATTCAATCCTAAAATAAATCAATCAGAATTTGCAGCTCCATCATCTCATGAACTTGCAGCTCAACGCAAACAAATGCAACAATTTCAAGCGCAACAGGAACAACAAGCTCTTGAACAAGCAGCACAATTAGAAGAACGACACAAAGTATTAGAATTACAACAACAAAAAGCTTTTGAACAAGCTCAACAATTAAAAACCGCTGAATTAATTCCATCACTTTCTGCAACGAAAGCACGCTTAGGACGCACATTGCCACGATTAATTCGATAAATTTTTAAACCATGGCGGCAAAAACGGATTTGACCGTAAATCAAAATTATATGCGTATGATGCTTGGATGGTTTTAGGATCTTGGGGTATTGCATTTTAATGGAATGGATTAATAATTTTTAACTGATTTTCTATAACATGATCATGATGCATATCTTCTGAATATAAAATTGAACAATCTGCCACAAGCGCAGAAGCAATCATCAGACTATCAAAATATGAATAATGGTATTTTTCAACCAAAACAAGAGCTTTTTCTATAGTTTTTTGATCAATGAATTTGATACTGCATAAATCAAACAATTCATGAACAATTTCTACTACTTGCCCAAGAGTTAACATCTTTTTACGAGTAGTAACATTGATAAATTCATTAATAGTTTGCGTACTCAATATTATCTCATGCGAAAGAAGAATATTTCGAGCAATTTTCAATTTTTTAGGCTCATCCACTGAATAAGCATAAATAATAATATTACTATCAATAAAAATTTTATCTGACATTAGCTTCTTCTCGATTAAATTTAAAGCCCTTAGTTTTTATTCTAGGAGCACTCAACGCACGTTTTTTGCGAGTAATTTTCTTTTTTGAAACGGCAACATCTTGAAGAATAATAACACGAAATTCACCATGTACTTGTGCTTGAATTTCTTTTGGAATTTTAATCATTCCTTTAGAGTCTTTTTTGCCTACAAAAGCTAAAGCTTCCATTTAAAAACCTTTCTACAAAAAACTTATAATTTACAAGCAATGTCAATGTAACATTGAGTCCTGCTAAAAGCAAAGCTCACATGATTTTAAATAAACTTCGCCATCAACTGAAAATTTGATCAAAAAATTTGTATCCCCAAAATCAACACCTGCCAGAATTGAAATATTTTTTAATTCTTATCTACTTGCTATAATTTTAACAATTTTTTTTTAACAATTTGAACCTGAATAATTCCCTATGATTCTTATTATTTTAAAATAACAATCTCCTCATCTTGAAATCAATGCTTCTAAAATTCAATAATTATTTTGTACTTTACCTACAAGAATAAAATGAATATTTGATTTTTCTAGGATTAAAATTATGAAAATTATTTTGAAATTATGTATTTTAATTGGCTTTACTCAATCATTGATGTACGGCGAACTACTCATGGTAGTTAAAGATGCAACAACTGGTCTTTTCCGATCCATGACCGACGAAGAAACCCTCAAATATCAAACTACGATAAATGATATATTACTGAAATATCAATGGCCTATGTGCATACAATCTCATTTAACTTCAACAGAAATTACTGAATATCTTGCACCAAATAAACCCTATGCCGAAGAGCAATTTATTCAACAAAAAATTCAAGAATCGATAAATTCAGCAGAAATTGATTTACATGTAATGTTTGTGCCTAATGCATTTTATGAACTATTTTGTATCCAAGAACAATCCTATAATGCTTTTCATACAGAATATGAAACAGCTCAAAATATGGGTAATATGCATGTCTTACACTTTGATAATTTTGATGATCCTCGTGATCTTTTAAGCCATAACAAAGATGAATCTCTAGCTATGTTAAAAAAATCATTTGCAGAAATCAATGGCCTATTTTTCAAATCAGATCATCAAATTTCCGATGTAAGTTTAATTAATAATTCATTAGTTCGTTATATTTTTAATGCTTATCCTGAATTGTGCCATGCAACATCGATCATAGATGCTTCTAATCAGCTTCAACCAAAATTAGAAGCATTAAAAGCAAACATATGCAAAAATCTTGCTGAAAATGATGATTATAAAAAAACAATAACACCTAATGGGATTCCAAGAAAAACCTCTCAATACTTCCAAGAAGAACCAGAAACTCATATTATTTCTACCGTTATGGCACTTGAATATGAAGCTCGATCATTCAATAAAAAATTAATTTTACGCGGCACTGACATTTTAGAACAACAAAACTTGTTCAAACACATAGCAGAAGAAAAAATAATTTTAGCAGGAAGTACAATTCGTAAAACAAGATCATTTAAACATTCTTTGTTAACAACAGATCATGAGCCCTATAGTATTTCGTATGCAAATTCCCTTTTTGCTGGATTTTATCAAGACCCTGGAGGTTGTGCATATACTTATTTAAATGGTAGAAAATCAAAGTTATCAAATCCTGATGTCGTTGGATATGGACTGCTTATTGATCAGCAAGAATATCTTAAAAATCACAACCATGAATTATTTTATATTCCATCACTCTCACCACTTACGTCTTTATTTGAAAGAGGACAATATTGTCATCCTCGTTCTCGAGTAGCAGTTTTAGATAAAAGCAAAACCAACCGAGTTCAAGGATTGCTTCGAGCTAACAAACAAGGATTAATTGATCCTGCAGACATTATTGTTTTTGAAGGCGATCCCATCAAGCATGAAGAAAAATTTTCTGCATTTTTAGCAAAAAATGGAAGATTAATACAGATAAAAAATAAAAATTCAGGCTCAATAAACGAAAATATTGCAAAAGAAATTATAACTTCTCAAAAAATAGTAGCTCAAGCTCATCAACAGATTCGAGTGCTTGGGAAAAAAATGTTACGACGATTACTACGCGCTGGTTCTGATCCAATACCAGAATTTTCAGAATTAGAATTATGTAAAATACTTGAAGATGGTGCGACAAAAGAACAATATATTAGATTGCAAAAATCGTTATCCTCTTTACAGCTTGCACCAATCACTTCAAAAATTTTTCAGATGTCAAACAATGATTTACATTCTACTATTTTAATGCAACGACATGATGCTTTTTTAAAAGAAACTTTACAAATATCTCCAAATTTATCCGATACAGAAATTTCTGAAAAAATTAAACTTTGGGATAAAAACCCAATATTCGTACAAAATAATATCGTTCAAATAGTTAAAATTTTTGATACGTGGATGCAAGCATCCCAAGGACAAAAAACATATGACGCGTCTGATATTATATCAAGCGGAATTACAAATCAACTAATAGGAACTGATAGCGTAAATCAAATATTTTCAATCATTGAGTCTTGGATAAAAAGCCCTCATGATAAAATACAACAACAGGGCGTATATGTTTTTCATAAAATTTGGACAACAATACCATTCAATCCTGATCAAATAAATCATCTCGTACATCAAATGATTCAATGGGGAACTTCTTCAAATCTTGAATTGCAAGAAGCCTTTAGATTAACTATCGTTTTTGTTTTATTAGAAGACCGCAGGGCTATAAGACAAGAAAATCTAACCAGCAAAGACCTTGAATTATTGTTACCTGTATTATTAAATAATGAAGTAATTAAAAAATCAATGAGTCATAATATATTTTCAGACTCTTTTAATACATTTTTTGTTTTAATTAGCAGTTCTTTATTAAATGATACTACAATAGATCAACTTTTACACTGGATGAGTAATCAAGAAAAAATAACATATGATATTGAAAAATTTTGGTCATTTATTGCACAGCTTTTTCGTCCTCTCATAACAAAATATAAATTATCAAATCATGCAATTAACCATATCATGCAATTTACTTATCAAAATATAAATACTCGCAACAATTTTGTTTTTTTAAAAAGCTTAGAGATTATAAATTTATTATTACAAAAATCTAATATAATTGAATCGCATGATGTTGACCAAATAAAAGAATGGGTTAATCGTGGAATCTCAATAACTCAACATTTTTTTGGAGATGAATATGAAATGTCACGTAGAAAGATATTCGATATAATTCAATCTTTGGCTCAACAAAAATTAATAGGGTCAGAGTATCTTGATACATTATTAACCAAACATGCAGAATTTTGGTCAGAAACAGAAAAAACAAAACTCCACAAAAACATAGAACATTTAAAATTACAAGAAACATCAGAACAAAAACAGTCCACAGAACAAAAACAGTCCCCGCAAGCAACTTTGCCAAAAAAGTCCACAACAAGAATTCAATCAATGCTCGATTTTGCAAAACGTGGATTAGGTGCTTTGCGTAAAAGTGGTCCCAACTTAATGCAATTCAATCCTGAAACAAATCAATCAGAATTTACAGCTCCATCATCTAAAGAACTTGCAGCTCAACGCAAACAAATGCAACAATTTCAAGCGCAACAGGAACAAC
>CAYOQO010000009.1:0-14966 GCA_964406135.1 uncultured Pseudomonadota bacterium
TTCCAGGTAAATTCGGATTATGATTCCGAAAATGTATGGAGAAATTATGAAAAGAACGATCTATCTTGAACAGATAAAAAATCATTTAAAAATTCAACCCATTTGTGCCATTCTTGGTGCTCGGCAGGTTGGCAAAACAACGCTGGCTCGACAGTACGTGTCAGAAGTCAATCAAAAAGTAGAATTTTTTGATTTGGAAAATCCGATTCATTTGGCAAGTTTGCAAAATCCAATGCTGACATTGAGTAAATATGCAGACTATTTGGTCGTGATTGATGAAATTCAACGGCAACCAGATCTGTTTCCAATTTTGCGAGTGCTTGTGGATGATCCTGAAAAAAAATATCAATTTTTAATTTTGGGCAGTGCTTCGCAAGATTTAATTCGACAATCATCAGAAACTCTTGCAGGCAGAATTGGATATATTTATTTGCCGCCATTTACTTTTTTTGATGTTGGTAATTCTGAAAAATTATTAATTCGCGGTGGATTTCCTCGCTCATTTTTAGCAGAGACTGAACCTGATAGTTTTTTATGGCGTGAAAATTTTATTAACACTTTTTTAGAGCGTGATTTGCCAAGTTTTGGTTTTGATGTACCGGCACAACAGATGCATCGATTTTGGATGATGCTTTGTTTTTATCATGGACAAATGTTTAATGCGCGTGAATTAGCACAATCTTTAATGCTTTCAGATAAAACGATTACAAAATATTTAGATATTCTTGCAGGAACATTTATGATTCGTGTTTTGCAGCCATGGTTTGAAAATATTAAAAAACGACAAATAAAATCACCAAAAATATATTTTACCGACAGTGGAATTTATAACACGTTATCATCTGTTCGTTCAATTCAAGAGCTTGCAAAAACTCCCAAAATTGGATCTTTGTGGGAAGGGTTTGCACTTGAACAAATTATTAATTGTTTTCAATTTCGAGCAGAAGATTGTTATTTTTGGGCAACGCTGAATGAAGCAGAACTTGATTTGTTAGTTTTTCATAAAGGTAAGCGTTTCGGTTTTGAATTTAAATATAGCGATAGCCCAAAAATGACAAAATCGATGAGCATTGCACTGCAAGATTTAAAACTTGATCATATTTTTTTAATTTTTCCAGGAACATTATCTTTTCCGCTTGAGCAAAAAGTGACTGCATGCGGTCTTGACGCAATTGCTGAACTTAAAACAGTTCTTGAAAATCAGTTTTAAAAAATTATAAATTTTTAGTTATTTAAATCCCTGAGTAAATTTCGTGATTGATTTCCCAAAGAATCCTTCATACGCTTTAAACGCTCAGTTTTTACTGTAGATGGCGATGGCGTTCCTGCTATAAATTCCAAATATTGATGCAAAGATAGTTGTATTTCTTTTGGTTGTTGTAAAAGCCACTCTTCACCACCAAGTTCTTCAAAAGCTGTTGGCATTTGATCAAAAATTAGTTGTCCAAGTAGAAAAATTTGGCGAGCAGCTGATGCTTTGTTGATATTCTTTTGGATAGATTTTCTGTATGCTTTTTCTTCTTCGTTGGTCCTGTTTGTTTTTATTCCTTTTGGTATTAAGTCTTCTTCTTTTAGTGGTATTGTTGAACCCAATCTATCAAAGTATTCTTTTAAGACATTTATTATTAAATCAGGTTCATGTTCTTGTATATATTTTTTAGCAATAGGTATATAGTTAGATCTGTTATAAGGTTTACTAGAATCATCTAGATCTTTGAAGATCTCAAAACTATGGCCAAACATACCAAATCTAATTCTTTCTAGATCTTTCGCATTGTCTGGTCTATTCAAAAACCACTTGACCTCGTAAATTTGAATTTCTCGCGGTTGTATGTTTAATAAAGTTAAATATGTTCGGTCTTCATCTATAATGTTTATAAATATTTTGCCAAGAACGAAATGAACATCAGAAGAATCTAAAGATGTATAAATTTTCGGATATAATGGTGTACCTTCTTCTTGAAAGGAATCATGATCTTTTGGTGTTGGAACTGATACCGTATCAGTCCATGAAGCTTTGTATTTTACTATTTGTTCAGTAGCTTTATCAATGAAAGTTTCATAAATAGCTTTATGAAATTCAGGTAGATATTTTATAATTTTTTCATGAAGCCAATCGCTTGGATTTTCAATTTCTTTTTTAAATTCTGGAGAAAATTCATTTGAATCAATGTTGCCATTTTTATCGCGAGTAAAAATTGTTTTGTTTTCCATTTTTTCAATAAATTGATAAAGCCAATCAGTTTTTGTGAGATAATCTGAGGTGCAAATTAATTCTTTAAATTTGGGGTATGATTGATCAGCAAAGGTACTGATAGTTTTTTTAAAATTTTGTATTCGTTTTTCTTTTTCTATTCGCTTTTCTTTTAAAAAACCACGAGTTGCTCGTTGAAATTTAGTTACTGCACGTTTGCGTTGAAAATCTTTAATTTTTTCATTATCTTTTTTTGAGTGCCACCGAATAGCTTTTTCTTGTTGCCTAAATTTTTTTAGTTTTTCTTCGCGTGCTAAATTTTCAGGAGAAGGTGTATATGAAGCTGGTTCTACAGTGTATCTCATGTCTGTATATTTCATTTTGGCTTTTTTATCTATGATAGGTTCATCAAAATCAACGTCTATATGTTTTTCAGTTGGTTCTTCAATATCAGCTTCTGTATCGTCCATTGACATGGTTACATTACAAATTAAAATAAATAACGCAAAATTGATTATTTTTAAATTTTTCATACAAAACTCCCTAATTTTAAAATTAAGAATATGAAAGTATAAGGGATTTTTGCAAGAGTTGAAATTAAAATAGTTCTTGAATTACTTGTTCAACCGGACGCATCGTCAGTTCGCTTTGCATGGCAGCATAAAAAGTTTCATCATAGGTTCGAGTTTCAACCACCATCGGCATGGTGATTGCATGACCAAGCAGAAGAGCTTGTTTTTTGGTATCAAGTGATCCCAAAACCGCGCGAAGTGTGTTTGCATTCGGAATACCCATGAGCACCGCTTGCAAATCTTTTTCATCACTGAGCTGTGCTACAATTTTGGTTCCAATTTGCGATAAAACTTCAGTGTCGATACCAGATGGCCGCTGATCAATTACGAACAACGTGACGTAATATTTGCGCATTTCTCGCGCAATGGTTCCAAAAATTGTTTGTGATGCTGCAATCGGATTTAAAAATTTGTGTGCTTCTTCAATCACAATCATAAGTTGTTTTGGTTCATCACCAGCTTTTTGACTGCCTAAATATTTTTCAGTTTTTGCAACATACTCATGATGAATTCGGCGTGTGATCACATTGGCCATCAAAAGGTAACAAAATGTTGAGGTGTAATTTCCAAATTCAATGACCACATGAATATCTTTTTGAATATATTCCATCAAGCGATCAATGACTGATTGATTGCGTGGCAATTTTGGCACAAAAAATGGAAATCGTTCGATGCGTTTAAGTTTTCGATAGAGTGCTGCAATCGATTCTGGGTGGGCGCCAATCTGTTCTGCAAATTCTTTTGCATTGTGTCCTTGTTCAAGGAGTGCTTGCAGCCAATCATCATGAAATTTTGCAGTAATTAAATAAGCTGCTTCAAGTGCGGTGCTGTGCAAATTAAGTTCTGATTGCAGGGACAAAATATCTTCTACTTTGATGTCTTGATATGAAAGTTGTACCACCACATCAGGTTGTGCTCCGCGTCGTTGTGTTGCTTGTGGATCAAGTGAAAAAATTGCAATTTGTGATGGAAATAAAGATTTTAAACCTTTTACAAATTTTGTGTCAGATTCTTGACGCGCTTGAAGACCATATTCATTATGCATGTCAAAAATTATGGTAGTTGCAACTTTTTTCTTGATGAGCCCTGCAAGCAAAAGTCTGGTTAAAAATGTTTTACCAGTTCCACTTTTGCCAAAAACTCCGGTACTGCGTTCTGCAAGTTTTTCTAAATCTATGCACACCGGTGTGGTCATATCAAGAGGAGAGCCCATGTTGAAATATTTTTTTGTGTTGTCAGATTCAGCACCAAAAATTGCAGCAACATCACGTTCAGTTGCTTCATGAACGCTTGCAAAATGTTGAGGAACTGTTTTGACAGGAATTGCACGACCGTTTTTAGTCAGTGCGATCATGGGTTTGACTTGTGCTGTTGCGTAAATACTTTTTTTCTTTAAAAAATTGCGCAGTAATGTTTCAGTTTCATTGGGAGGATAGAGCAAAATATCAGGATGCGTAACTTGCAGTGTTAAATTAGTAATCATGGAAAAAAAAGTATATTCATTGCCAGCGATTGCTACGAATTTGCCAGCTTTGACTTCTTCAAGGTTAGCATCTTGTGCTACACGCATGACAAATCCGTCAGTCAGTGACCCTTCAATGATGTAGCCCAGTGGTTTGTTCATAAATCCATCGGCAGCAAAATTTTAACTTCATGACGCATGACATGTGCAATTCCTTGTATGATCATGATTGAATCTTGGCTACCATCAGATTTTTGAAAAATTAATTCATGGCCTGATCGCAGTTCAATCATCATGGGCGCATGGCCAGATTGTACCATCATGTTGCCAACAGGTGTATTAAATTCTATCCATTCAATGTCATGTTCAATCACGCGTTGCGTGGTTACAATTCGAAGTTTCATAGGTTACAACGTTTTTACTTTTGCATACACTTCTTCAAGTGTACCGGTCATATAAAATGCTTGTTCAGGAATATGATCACATTCGCCATTTACAATTTTTTCAAAATCTTGAACTGTTTTTGCCAATGGAACATATTTTCCAGGAATCCCTGTTGAAAATTCTGCAGTAAAAAGTGGCTGTGTTAAAAATTTTTGAATTCGTTTTGCGCGACGAACAATCATTTTGTCTTTTTCTGAAAGTTCATCAAGTCCAAGCACTGCAATAATATCTTGCAGTTCTTTATATCGCTGTAAAATCGTTTCAATTTGGCGAGCAATGCTGTAATGTTTTTGACCTACAATTGCTTCTGACAGACCTTTTGAGGTTGATGCAAGAGGATCGATTGCAGGATATAGTCCAAGTTCAACTAATTTTCGTGAAAGTACGGTGTTGGCATCAAGATGCATAAAAGTTGTAGCAGGCGCAGGATCGGTAATATCATCTGCTGGAACATACACAGCTTGTACTGAAGTGATGGCACCATTCACCGTGTTTGCAACACGTTCTTGAAAAGCACCCATTTCAGATGCAAGCGTTGGTTGATATCCAACGGCTGAAGGAATTCTTTCAAGAAGTGAAGAAACTTCGGCACCAGCTTGTACAAATCTAAAAATGTTATCAACGAATAAAAGCACATCTTTTTTTTCAACATCACGGAAATATTCTGCCATAGTCAAACCTGTCATTCCAACGCGAAGTCGGGCACCAGGAAGTTCACCCATTTGCCCAAATACGAGTGCAGTTTTATCCAACACACCAGATTTTTTCATTTCAAGCCAGAGTTCATTTCCTTCACGGCTTCGTTCACCAATTCCAGTGAATACAGAAACCCCTTGATGTTCTTTTGCAATGTTTCGAATTAACTCGGTAACCAAAACTGTTTTTCCAACTCCAGCACCACCGAATAAACCAATTTTTGATCCTTTGATGTACGGACACATCAAGTCGATAACTTTAATTCCAGTTTCAAGAATTTCATTTTCAATTTTTTGTTCAATAAATGATGGAGCTTCACGATGAATTGACCAGCGTTGTGCTTTATTTAAATTTTCAAGTCCATCAATTGGATCACCAAGCACGTTAAACATACGACCTAAAACTTCAGAACCAACAGGAACGGTAATTGGAGCGCCGGTATCATACACTGGTAAATTTCTGCTAATTCCTTGAATATTTTCAATAGCAATACAACGAACAATGTCATCACCAAGTTGCAATGCAACTTCTAAACGAGCTTTATGACTTTTTGCTCCAGCGATTGCAGGAATTTGCATAAAAAGTTCGGAGTTAATTTTTGGAGTTTTGCCTTGTGGAAATTGAACATCGATGACGGTGCCGGTAATTTTTACAATTTTTCCAGCAGATTGCAGATCATATTTTTTATCAGACGTTTGATGCAGCATCGCATATTCCTTGGTTTTTAGATCTTGAGGACAAAAGGCTTTGTAATAAAGTAAGAAAAAAGGCTGCTCTTGTAAAGTTTTGATGCAATAAAATTAAAAAAGAGTCCTGCAAATTTTGCAAGACTCTTTTTTAAAATATTTGAAATTATTTTACAGGTACGGTAACCAATGGCATTAAAACATGTTGCATCACTTCATTAGCATGTTTTACCCAGATAATATTTAAATCTTCTACAATATCTTTGATACTGTTCCAATCATTACGATTATCTTCAGGTAAAATGACCGTTAATAAATTGTTTCGTTTTGCTGCAAGTACTTTTTCTTTGACACCACCAATTGGCATCACATCGCCACGTAAATTTAATTCACCCGTCATTGCAAATGAAGCATTGATTGGTCGGCCTGTCAGTGTTGAAAAAATTGATGAAAGCATGGTGATACCAGCAGAAGGACCATCTTTTGGAACGCCGCCCGCAGGTACGTGAATATGAATATCATAGTTTGTAAATTTTTCTTGGGGAATATTAAATTCTTGTGCGTGTGAACGTGCATAGCTTAAAGCTGCATGAGCAGATTCTTTCATCACATCGCCCAGATGACCAGTCAACATTACTTTTCCAGTTCCTGGCATTAAAATTGATTCAATTTTAAGTACTTCGCCACCAACAGAGGTCCATGCAAGACCGTTGGTAATTCCAACCATGTTTCGATGGTCTAAACGATCAGCAGGATATTTTTTAGGTCCTAAAAATTTTTCTAAATTTTTAAGATTGATTTTAATGGTTTCTTTATGTTCTACATATGATCGTGCAGCTTTTGCACACAAACGTTTCATGAGCTGTGATAAGTTTCGAACACCAGCTTCGCGCGTGTATTCGTAAATGATGGTATCAAGTACTGATTTGCCTAATTGAATATCATTTTCGGTCAATCCTGCTTCTGTTACAGCTTGTTTGATTAAATATTTTTTTGCAATTTGGGCTTTTTCTTCAAAAGTATATCCCGACAGTGATATAACTTCCATACGATCAAGAAGTGGTGCAGAAATAGAACCAATATCATTGCAAGTTAAGATGAACATTACGTTAGATAAATCAAATGGCAAAGCTAAATAATTGTCATAAAATTCTTTGTTTTGATTTGGATCAAGTACTTCAAGAAGCGCAGCTGAAGGGTCACCACGAAAATCAGCACCAAGTTTATCAACTTCATCAATTAAAATGACCGGGTTCATAGATCCAGCTTTACGCATTGCGTGAATAATTCGTCCCGGCATTGCACCAACGTAGGTTTTTCGATGTCCGCGAATTTCTGATTCATCTTTAACGCCACCTAAAGATATTCGATAAAAATTTCGACCTAAGGCTTTAGCAATTGATTGGCCAAGCGATGTTTTCCCAACTCCTGGAGGACCATACAAACATAAAATTGGACTTGGTCCATCAGCTTTTAAATTTTTGACCGAAATGAAATCTAAAATTCTGTCTTTAACGTCATCAAGGCCATAATGATCTTTATCAAGTACTGCTTGAGCATTATTCAAACTTAAATTGTCTTTGGTAAATTGACCCCAAGGCAATGCTAAAAGTAACTCTATATGATTGCGGGTTACGGTTGCTTCCATCGATTCAGGAGCAATTCGTTCAAGTTTATCAATCTGTTTTTCAATTTCAGTTTTCACTTTTTCAGGAATGGTTTTTGCCGAAAGTTGTTTTTTTAGGTCTTCAATCTCGTCAACCAAATCTTCGCCCAATTCTTTTTTAATCGCTTTGAGTTGTTCGCGAAGATAGTATTCATGTTGGCTTTTATTGATTGATTCTCGCGTAGAATTTCTAATACGTTCTTGCACTTGCACAATCGAGATTTCTTGGGATAATTGTTCATAGATTCCCTCTAATAAATCATCAACATTTTTGCATTCCAAGAGTGCTTGAGCTGCGCTGCTTTTAACTTCAAGATGAGATAAAACAAATTCAGCAATTTTTTCAGGCTCGTGCATTTTCGCTAGAATAGCGTAAAAGTCAGGGGTTATAGTTTGGCTTGTCATAGATAATTGTTCAGCTGTTTCTTTAATATTTTTTATTAAAGCTTCAGTTGCTTGGGTAATTTCTTGATTAAATTTAATAGGTTTTACTTCTGCAAGTAGCATGTCATCGCGTACGACAAGATCTTGAACTGATGCTCGCATGATTCCTTGAACTAAAACTTTAATTCCATCTTCAGGTACATTAATGACGCGCATGACGCTTGCAATTGTTCCGATCGAATACAAATTGTCAGTATCAATCTCTTGCCCTTCATCTTCAGATTCTTGTGCTGAAAGGAGTAGAACGTAATTTTTTGTGCTGGTTGCTTGTTTGATACCATTCATGATGCGTTCATCAAGAACAAGTAGTGGCATGATCATGTTTGGAAATACTGTAACATTTATAGTTGGTATCACCGGAACAACTTTTGGAATGGTATCTACTGGATGCTGTTGTTTGAGATTGATTTCCATACTTCCCCCCTCAAGGTTTTTGCGATCGTCTCTCAATTTATAGTAAGCAGTTTATTCCAAATTTTATTAGTATTTCAATAGGTGTACTCTTTTGAGAGATCAAATAAGTATAGGAAACTTTTTTTCTTGAAAAAAGTTTACCCAACACATATGCTTAATATGGCAAAATAATCCTGAACGTATATTTTTTGGAAATGATTTTTGTAGTGAAAAATCAAATTCTTTCGTGTCATCAACTTTCAAAAACGTTTTTTCAAGCATCAATTCAAAATCATATTTTTGATGCAATTGATTATCAATTTTTGTCTGATAAATCTTATGCATTGATGGGACCATCAGGTATTGGAAAATCAACATTGATTGCGATGATGGCAGGCATTGAACAACCAACAAGTGGCTCGATTACATTAAATAATCAAATTATTTCAGATTTGCCATTTGAGTATCGCATGAAGTTGCTTGAAAAAAAAATGAGCATTGTTTTTCAGCAGCCTTGTTTAATTGCAGAGTTAACAATTTTGGAAAATGTTTTGTTAAAAGCAATTATTCAAGAAACGATTAGTGAAAATTTAAAAAAACATGCATTGCAACTGCTCAAAGAAGTTGGACTTGAAGAAAAAGCTTTAACCTTTCCTCATAATTTATCAGGAGGGCAGCAACAAAAAGTTTCTATTTTGCGTTCAATTTTTCAAAAACCTCAATTTTTATTTGCAGATGAACCAACAGGAAATTTGGATCAAGTGTCTGCAGCATTGATTGTTGAAATGCTTTTGATGTATCAAAAAAAATATGCCATGGGTCTGATAATCAGTACCCATGACATTTCAGTTGCTCAAAAATGTGATGTAATTTTAAAAATTCAAGATAAAAAATTGATTGAATGGTAGCTTTTACCTTGACATTCGAGTAGCGTTAATCAGTTCTTGTTGTAGTTCGGCCATACGTTTTGCTTGAACTTCTTGTTGATATTCATTTTCTTGTCGTAAAAGAACTTTAAAATTGTTTAAAGAATCGGTCATTTTTGCAAGAAGTCCTTGAAATGGGTGGTGGCCAAGTTGGGCAATTAATTGAACATGATTATTCATCATGTTGTATGCGAAAATCAATGGATAGATTGATGAGTTACCATATTTGTTTCGAAATGATTTAACAACGTCGATCCCTGAAATATTATCTTCTTTTGCAACTAAATCAGCATACAGAGTTAAAATTTCAATGATTTGTAATTTTTGAAAAGAGTCTTTTAAATCATTGGTCCAGTTCCAGGGAGTGAGCCAATTATTATAAGCATTATCAACCCAAATTTGCATTTGTACGATTTCATCATGGTCAATAGCTGAAAAAAGTGAGTTAAGTTTTGGGTGAATGATAGAAGTTATGTGATTTCGTTCAATTGTGCAGGTTAATAATTTGTACCAATGATTTGTTTTTGTTGAGTAGGTGCTTTGCCAGCTCAAGTCATATCCAATTTTGATAGCAATCGCAGCTGCAACAACGCTGAGTACCAAGGTAGTTGAAAGATCTTCTTCAGCTCGTAAATTTATATATTTATTGCCAATGGTTCCTATTCCTTTAAAATTAACAGCTTCGCAAGCGTTTGCAAAAAGCAGCACTGAAAATAATAATCCATATTTTTTCATGAAAATCCTTTGGAGGTTGTGTAAAAAAATTGAAAGGTTTATTTTATTAATTACTTATATTATATATGAATAAAAAATCGTAAATACTTAAAGTTGTTTTTTTAGATTGATGATCAAAATTGTGAATAAATTTAACTTCAAAATTTGGTTGTGTTAAGCTCCACAATATCTTGGATAAAAACCGTAAAGGTTGGATTGAATTATTAAGGGTCATGATATGAATCACAGTATTTTAAAAATACTTATCGAGCAAGGACTGATCAAAGCAGAATCCATTACTTCTTATGAACAAGAAGCTGCTGCTTCTGGTATATCGCTCATGACCTATCTTCTAGATCGAAAAATTATTACACAAAAAGATTTAGCTCAAGCTTACAGCAAAGATTTAAACATTGCGTATGTTGATCAAATTACCGAAAATATGACTGATGCGGCTATGCTTGGTAAAATTCAATTTCAATTTTTACGTCAAAATAATGTCATACCTGTCATCATCAATGACAAAATTTTTATCGTTGCTTCAGATCCTTACAACATAGCTCCCATTGATGAATTAATATTGCTTTTGGGAAAAAATGTTGGAAAAGCAGTCGCATCATCTGCTGTGGTTATTGATGCAATTAATCGTTTTTATCCACTTGAAGGCACCAAAGAGATGATGGATGAGCTTGAAGAAGATACAAAACTTCTTGAAGGAGAGCTTGATCTGGGTTCAATTGACGACCAAGATGTTTTAAGCATGGCTAGCAAAACTCCCGTGGTTAAATTGGTTAATCATATTTTATTTCAAGCTGTGAAACGTGAAGCATCAGATATTCACATAGAGCCGTATGAAAAAGAAGTTCGTGTACGTTATCGTATTGATGGAGTTATGTTTTTAGCATTAACGCCACCCAAGCGTATTCAAGGAGCATTGGTATCGCGTCTTAAAATTATGGCAAATTTAAATATTGCAGAAAAAAGAAAACCTCAAGATGGTCGTATTGAAATTAAAGTTGCTGGAAAAGAGATTGATATTCGTGTTTCAGTGCTTCCTGTAGTTCATGGTGAACGGGTTGTGATGCGTTTGCTTGATAAATCGCGAACCTTTGTAAAATTGGAAACATTAGGATTTTCAGAACGGGATTTTAAAGTTTTAGAACATAGCATTTCTCAACCAAATGGCATTGTTTTAGTTTCAGGTCCAACAGGTTCTGGTAAAACGACAACGTTATATTCCATTTTAGCTCGAGTAAATTCTTCTGAAGTTAATTTAATTACAGTTGAAGATCCTGTTGAATATCAAATTGCAGGAATCAATCAGGTTCAAGTTAATGAAAAAATAGGACTTACGTTTGCTGCAGCTTTGCGTTCAATTTTGCGACAAGATCCTGACATTGTCATGATTGGTGAAGCTCGTGATAATGAAACCGTTCAAATTGCAGTTCAAGCGTCACTGACAGGTCATTTGGTGTTTAGTACCATTCACACCAACAATGCTCCAGCAACCATTACACGTTTGATTGATATGGGAATTGAACCATTTTTAATTGCATCATCAATTACGGCAATTTTGGCGCAACGACTGGTTCGAAAATTGTGCGATAAATGCAAACAAACATATCAACCAACTCCTGATTTAATAAAATCATTGCATATTAGCCCAGAGCAGGCACAAAAAATTACATTTTATAAAGCTGTAGGATGTGCTTCATGTATGAATTCTGGCTATTCAGGTCGAATTCCTATTTTTGAAATTATGGCAATGACTTCCGCTATTGCAAATTTAGTAATTGCTCGTGCTGATTCACTCAAAATTAGAAATCAAGCTCTCAAGGACGGTATGACCGAGTTGGTTACTGATGGAATTGCAAAAATGGAAAAAGGTTTGACAACCATAGAAGAAGTTTTGTCAGTTGCAGCAGTTGATCAAGAGCAAGGTTTTTAAAAAAATAATTTATATTGCCTTCAAAAATTAAGTTTTGATAATGTATGAAACAGTAAAAATTTAAGCTTTGGGGGAATTGATGTTTCGATGTAATAAAAAAATAATTCTTCTTTTTTTGATGATCCATTTTTTACAAGCAAAGGCATTGTTTTGGAGTGAACCTTCAAGCTTTGCAGAAGGTTTAATTTCGGATATAAATCCTGAAAAAAATGGAACTATTGTTATGGTTGTTACCAATAATAATGGTGGTGGAAATACTGATGCTCGATTTGCGATTATGCAACGAAGCATCATCCCAGATATTTCAAAAATTTTTGATCGAGCAAGTGTGGTTGGTTACATCAATACACGTGTTCATCAAAGTAAAACAATTATTGAAAATAATTATGGAAAAATGATTGTAGGTGCTTTGTTTGGTTGTTATGTTTGGATTTTATATCAGATTCGTAAAACCAATATGCTTATCAAGCAACATGACGCATGGTGCAATTGGAAAGCAATTGTTTCGTTGCTTCAAATGCAGTGCAACGCGCAACAAGAATTATTTATGCAACTAAAATTAGACATCTGTAAAAAATATGGCCCTTCTTCTTATGCAAATAATTCTACTCATTGTATTGATTTGTTTGTTTATGATATTAAGCAAGAGCTTGCAGTATTTGATGCATATCTTGATTGGTATAACTTTGTTCAAAAGACTATGATTTCAAGATTTTTTAACTTTTCATTTGATGTTGTTGCAATCGAAGAAAAAAAAGCACGACTTTATTTTTTATTGGATCTGTTAATGATCCATCAAGCACAAAATATTTAGAAAATCAAAAACCCTTCAACTTGGAATAAGCTGAAGGGTTAGGGGGGTGAATGATACTCAGAAGTATCATTCGATTAGGGACGTTTTTTCTGGTCAAAATAGTAACAAGTGCATCAGACTATGTCAAGAAGAAATTTGCTTCCAATCGATTGATCATGACTAAAAGCTTATTCGCTTGCGATTTTTCCTTGCATAAAATTTTTTATTTTTTCAAAAGAATCTAATGACTTTTGCAGTTGAGCAGTTGTTGCAGTTTCTACAATTTTTCCATGTTGCATGAAATGAATAGTGCAATTTAAATTTTGCAATAATCCAAGATCGTGTGTCGCAATTACAATCATCATATTTTGCTGTGCTAATTGTGTAATAATTTGAGCAACTTGTTCGGTTAATTGTGGATCAAGTGCTGAAGTTGGTTCATCAAGGCAAAGCACTTGAGGGTTCATACATAATGCTCGCGCAAGTGCAACGCGTTGTTTTTGACCGCCAGAAAGTGCAACAGGATAATTTGTTGCTTTTGAGTCCATTTCAAATCGTTGCAACATTTTGTGTGCAATTTGCAAAGCATCATTTTCAGTTTTTTTTGCAACTATCGTTAAAGGCAAAGTTAAATTTTGCTCCACGGTCAAATGTGTAAACAGATTAAAATCTTGAAAAACCATGCCAACTTTTGAAAAGTCAAAATCTTTTTTAATATCTGGATCCCCGATAGGTGTCGAGGATGACGAAGAAAGCGTCATAGATCCTGCATCAATTGATTCTAAATTTGACAATGCTCGAAGCATTGTTGACTTACCAACACCAGATTGCCCAAGAAGCACAACGATCTGACCTGGCGCAACGTCAAACGAAACATCATCAATAACTTTTTTGTTATGAAACTTTTTAATAATATTTTTAACGATGAGCATATTTATTCAACTTTTTATCAAGCAATGAAACTAATAAACTTATAATTGAAGTGATACTTAAATAAATTAAACCAACAACGAAATAAACAGTTGGTGCATCATAGGTATGGCTTAACACAATTTGACCTTGCTTGCTCAGCTCATATACACCAATAGTTGATGCTAAGCTTGAATCTTTTACGAGTGTGACTAATTCATTTCCAAAAGCAGGAATCATAGTTCGAATCGCTTGTGGTAAAATAATTAAACGCATCGTTTGAGCGTGAGAAAATCCTAAAACTTTTGCAGCTTCTATTTGCCCTTTGCTCACTGATTTGATTCCTGATAAAACAATTTGACTTAGGTAGGCACCACTGTTCAGTCCAATGGAAAGAATTGCAGAATTTACTGCAGAAATTAAAATACCAAGATAATTTAAGATAAAATATGTTGCAGTAACTTGAATGAGCATGGGCGTACCACGAATGATGGTGACATAAATTGAAATGAAAAATTTTAAAATTTTTGAAGATCCTGCAAGAATCATCCCTGCAATAGTTCCTAAAAAAATTCCAAGCATGCAACTAAAAAGTGCAATGCGAAGTGACATGCTCATTCCTTGCACAAATAATGGTCCGTATTCTTGAATTGTTTCTATATTAATCATTTAAAAGCCCCACTTTTGTTTAATTTTTTCAAGCGAACCATCTTGATGCATTGCTTGCAGTGCTTGATTAATTTGAATTAAAAGATCTTTGTTATTTTTTGCAATTGCAAGTGCGCACATTTCTCCAGTATCTGGAATTTGCATGACACAATAATCTTGTGGATTTGAAATATTTTCCAAAAATGTTTTTACCGCATGAGGAGATGTTATAAATGCATCAACCACATCAGTTTGAAGTGCCAAAAAGCTATCTGAAGGAGTATCAAGTTTGATTAATTCAATATCTGGATATTCCTTGGTCATGTACAAATCGGTAATGTATCCAGTATTGACGGCAGCGATTTTATTTTTTAAATCGAGCATACTTTGTGGTTGCAATTGAGCTTTTTTGGTTATTGCTACAAATGGAACGCCGGTTAGATAGTTGTCAGAAAATGCAACCAATTTTGC
>CAYOQO010000009.1:15066-19798 GCA_964406135.1 uncultured Pseudomonadota bacterium
CCAGTGTGCAAGAAAATAAAATTAAAATAATTTTTTGTATCTTCATAATAATTCACTTTAGCAAAAATATTTTTTTTGTAATCCTTTAAAAATGAAGTAGGCTGCAAAGAAACTATTTTTGTGATTGTAAGGAACTTGTATGATCAGCTTAAAAGAAATCATTCATATTATTGATCTGCCTTTTGCATTTGCTTTACTGAGCACTGGAATAATTTTATCTTTCATGACCAATTTTGCTCAATTTAAAAAATTTAAAGAGTTTGTAAAAATTTTACAGCTTAAAAAATCTCAAGAATCAACAGCTAATACACTCAGTCCTTTGCATGCACTTTATACTGCAATGTCGACGAGCTTGGGTATGGGAAATATTTTAACTCCTGCAATTGCCATTGCCATTGGCGGCCCTGGAGCACTGTTTTGGATGGCAATCTATGCGATTTTTGGTTCGGTTTCGAAATTTTGTGAAGTAGTATTTGCGGTGAAATACAAACGATTTGCGCGTGACGGATCTATCATGGGTGGACCGACTGGCTATTTGTATCATGTGCATCCATGGATGGCAAACTGGTACGGAATTTTGAGTATTTTTATTTTTTCTGCATGGTCAGCATTGCAATCAAAAGCTTTAGCTGCAACGTATGAATTTCATGGTATTGCGCCAGAAACAACGGGCGCAATTTTGGCAACATTTATTTTTTGTATGCTTGCAAGTGGCACGAAAACAATTGGTAAATTTGCAGCACGCGTGGTGCCTTTAATGTTTATTGTCTATTTGTGCTCTGCATTTTTAATTATTTTTCATGATCTTGCAGCGTTAAAAGATGCTATTGTTTCAATTTTTGCACATGCTTTTTCTGCAACAGCAGCAGTTGGTGGTTTTGCAGGATCAACGGCGCTTATGGGACTGCGTCAGGGAATTTTTAAGGGGGCTTTTACAACTGAAGCTGGAGTTGGAACTGCAGCAATTGCGCATGCATACTCTGATACTGATCAGCCAGTTCATCAAGGAATTTTAGGAATGTATTCAATTTTTATGAATACTTTTTTGTGTATCATTTCAGGATTTGTAGCACTCATCACAGGCGTTTGGCAAACTGGCGAAGTTTCAAATCAACTTGCACTCAAAGCATTTACGCAAGCTTTGCCAAATTTTGGGCCATTTGCAATTACCTTTACGGTGACCATGTGTATCATTGGCGCAACGCTTGGTAATAGTTTTAATGGCAGTCGTTCATTTGGATTTTTTACCAACAATCGATGGCTTACTTTCTACTCAGCATTTGTTTGTTTTTTCATTTATTTGGGAGCAACAATTGATACACCAACACTTTGGGACATAGCAGATTTGCTGCTTCCTTTGATTGCTCTTCCTAATATGATTGGACTTATTATTTTGGCGAAAAAGCATCAAAAAGAATTGATAGCTTAAGTTTATTTTTTAACAGAATTATTATTTTGACTTGTTAATTGATGACATACTCTTTTAAGTGAATTTTCAAAAGATTGGAATTCTTGATTTTGTTGATTTGGGTTAAAAAAATAAATAATTTTAGCTTTGTTTCCAAAATATAAGCTTGTAGTTATTTGAAGCATACGATGATTATTTTTTAAATTGTTATTTAATAATACTTTTTGGCGCAATAATAACAGAGTTCTTGCAATATGCTCAAAATTTCGAACTTGCAAATTTCGAGTCTTTTCATAGTTTTTAACGGTGTCTTGCAAACGAGAGTAAAGATATGTTTGTGCTTCATCAAATGTTTTTTGATTTTCTTCAAATATTTGTTGTAAATTTTCTAGAGCTTCATTCATATTTTTATATTTTTTTATGTTTTCTGGATTATAAACATAAATTTTGGCCTCATAAAGTCCTGGTTGAGAAGCTAAAAAAGAAGATGCGTATAAAACAATTGAAAAAAATAGTGATTTTTTCATAAAAATATTCCTAAAAATTTTCTTGCTGTTTTTGCAAAATTGTGTCAACTGACATAACTTGATCATGTTGATGTGCTTGAAATCCAAGTTGTATGATTTCATCTAAAAGTTCCATGGGCCGTAGCCCTTCTTCAGCTGCTTGATGAAACAAGCAGGTTGCTGGCGTAAGTCCTGGAAGCGTATTGAATTCTAAAATTACCACGCGTTTTTTGCCGGTTGATGATTGTTGTTCATTTTGAAAAAAACAATCGATACGAGAATATCCAATACATCCGATGGCAACGTATGCATCACGCACGGTGCGCTGAACAAGCAAAATATCTTCTTTAGGCAATCGTGCAGGTGTTTGATTTTCTCCAGCGCCGGGTAAAAATTTTTCTTCAATTGAAAGGACACCGCCTTGTGCAATTGCTTCACTTGGTGGTAGCGCTCGTGGATTTTGATTGCCGATCACGCCAACTGTGAGCTCCATACCAGTTAAACGTTCTTCAATGAGAGCAAAATCTTTTTGTTTAAAAATTTTTTGCAGTGATTGCAACAGTTCATTTTTGTTTTTTGGGCTTGCCACCATGACACTGCAACCATCATCATGTGGTTTGACAATGCAAGGGTATTTAATTTGTTGCATAAATTGATCAAGTGGCTTGTCATCCCCGACTACGATCGGGGACCCAAGCATTATTTCAAAATCTTGTTTTGAAAGTAATAAAGCCTGAGGAACATGAAAACCTTGAGCTTTTAAAAATTGTCCTGTTTTAAATTTATCTATGCAAAGTGAGCTTGCAAAAATAGATGGACCATTATACGGAATTTCAAGCATTTCAAGCGTTCCTTGAACTACTCCATTTTCGCCCTGCCCGCCGTGTAGCGCTAAAAATGCAAAATCAGCAATCGATTTTAATGATGACCATGGTATAAATTTTGCTTCAGACAATCGAGATGTTAATTCAACTGTTGAAGTGCAGACTAAAAGATTGTGTGAAATTTGATGCAGTTGCATGTTGCTGTCTACAAAAACTGGAATGACTTCATATTTTTCAGGAGAAAGTTTGTAACAAACATTGCGACCAGATTCGAGCGAAATTTCTTTTTCATTTGAAGCGCCACCAAATAAAACAGCAACTTTAATTTTTTTCTGATCTTTTGATGCAGTCACGTTTCGCTCCATGCGGTAATTTTTTAATTCAGTTTTAATTAAATGATTGATTAATTGAGCATGACCAATTCCAATTTCTGCAGCTTGGCGAAATAAAAATGATGATGGTGCCATACCGGTTAATGTGTTGCTATCAATGATGATGACTTCGCCTTGTGGCGTTAGAAATCCATCAAACCGTGCAATATTGGTCATTTCAAGTGCGCGCATGGTTGCAATGCAAACATTTTGAATTTTTTGAATGTTTTCAGGGCTGCATGCTGGCGGTGTACGTTTGGTAGCAACTCCGGGCATGTATTTGTGTCGATAGTCAAAAACATCAACTCCGTCAGCAAGAACCACTTCTGTTGGTGGCAATGCAATTAAATTTCCAGTTGTTGTGTCAGTAATCACAATGCAACAAAATTCCATGCCTTGAATTTTTTCTTCAATTAAAACATTTTGTCCGACATGTCCGCTGATAAAACAAGCGCGCAAAATTGCTGATTTTAAATTTTGTTCATCATATACACAAAATACGCCAAAACTTGATCCTTCATGAGCAGGTTTTACAATCACAGGAAATGAAATTTTTTGTTGTTTGAATAATTTTTGAATTAGTTTTGCATCATAATTTTGAATTTGTTTTATGGTTAAATCAAAACCTTTTGGTACTAAAATATTGTGTAATTTTAAAAAATGATTGTGCAAAGTCTTGTTCATACCTAAAGAGCTTGCAAAAATTTTTGAGCCAAGGTATGGAATTTTTAAAAGTTCTAAAATTGCTTGTAAGCGTCCATCTTCTGCATATTTTCCATGCGTTGCAATGTACATAAAGTCAATAAGTGTCGGCAAATTGTCCCATACAATTTTTTGCGCTTCTTGTTCCAACCGATGTTCAAAATCTGCAATTTTTCCACGATATAAAAATGACCATGGTAAAATGTACAAATCACCTGCTGCTGCTTGAAAAATTGGAATAATTTTAAAAAGTTCTGAATCTAAATGATCACAAATTGTGCGTCCAGAATTAAATGAAACTTCTCGTTCAATTGATTTACCACCTAAAAGTACACCAACTTTAATCACAATGTCCCCTACAAAAATGATAAATTATTTTATGACACTTTAGTGTAACATATTTCATTTTTAATTTTCAAAAAAATTATGGCTTGTAAGGTAAAATTTGGTAAAAAATTAATTTTGGTTTATACTGAAAAAGTTAATATGTTAGGGGTTTTTAAAGGCAAATTTTATGATAAATTCAAAAACGTTTTTTCTATTTTTTTTCTGTTCATTTTTTTCTCAAAGTGTAGTATACGGAATGTCTGACAATAATTCACCATGGGAATTTAATGGTTCCTTTGCCGAATTTTTGATAGATCCCATTTTGGAACAGTCAATTTTTGATCTTGAAGATGAGCGTGGACGAACAGATCGAACACCTATTAATCGCTTTTCTCACTATGATGCACTAAAACGAAGAATGACTCCACTCAATAATCCAGCTCAAAGTCCAAACACTCCAAATAAACCAGATTCTTCTAATTCCATAGCTGATTTTTATGCAAAATTAATGAATAAGACTGAACGCAGAAAGTCTTTAGAGACTCCAAAATAGACAATTTTAAATTTTTCGCATACTTTTAAGGTCAATGCTCA
>CAYOQO010000009.1:19898-46961 GCA_964406135.1 uncultured Pseudomonadota bacterium
AGACTCCAAAATAGACAATTTTAAATTTTTCGCATACTTTTAAGGTCAATGCTCATTTTTTCATTGCGAAAGATACAGTTATGAATCAAAAAAATAATTTGTTGGTTTGGATTGACCTTGAAATGACAGGTCTTAACTATCACCATGATAGTATCTTGGAAATTGCGTCCATTATTACCGATACTGATTTAAATATCATTGCAATAGGACCAGACATGGTGATTCATCAGCCTGATGAAATTTTAAATCGCATGGACAATTGGTGTGTTGAAACGCATACAAAATCAGGATTATTCAAAAAAGTACAAGAATCTTTTGTGACGGTTGAAGAAGCAGAACAACAAACCTTGCAATTTATTCAAGAGCATTGTGCTAAAAATAGTGCGCCGCTTTGTGGCAATACCATTTGGTTTGATAAGCTTTTTTTAAAAAAAGATATGCCTGACATTGTGAACTATTTGCATTATCGTGTGGTTGACGTAACGGCATTCAAAATTATGATCTCTGCCTGGACTGGCAAAAAAGATATCGGATTCAAAAAAAATAATAGTCATCGAGCGCTTGATGACATTCAAGAATCAATTGCTGAGCTTAAATTCTATCGCGAACATTACATCAAAGTTTAAAACGATTGCTATAAAATCTTGCATCTGAACTTCGATCTGTGCTACTTTGTACATCGATGTATCAAATAGCACAAAATCACTCTAAGTCCTCTTCGAATCGGAGAATTGAACTATGTTTATCAAGCGTTTTATGGCCGATCATATCAAAAAATTTACAAAATTTCCGGTTATTGCCATTTTGGGGCCACGTCAATCTGGTAAAACAACCTTTGCGCAACACACCTTTTCAAAACACACTTTCATTAGCTTTGAACAAGAGCATGTCCGTCAAGAAGCAATACAAGATCCTGAAAAATTTTTTAAAAAATATAACAATGACCATGGAGTCGTGATCGATGAATTTCAGTATGTTCCTGAAATCTTATCTCATATAAAATATTTATCTGACACGCATCAGCGCCCTGGATATTTTGTTCTGACAGGATCTTCCAATTTTTTAATGAATGAACAGATCACAGAATCTTTAGCGGGACGTATTGGAATTTTGACTATGCTTCCATTTTCAATTTCTGAACTACAACAAGGCAAATTACTTTCTGAACTTGATCTTATGATTGTTCAAGGTGGATACCCAAGGCTTTACACACAAAAATTTGCACCTGATGAATTTTATCCTTCCTACATTCATTCTTATGTTGAACGTGATGTGCGACAACTGAGCAATGTGGGTGACTTGCTTGAATTTAAAAGATTTATGCAACTGTGCGCTGGTCGGGTTGGACAACTGCTCAATGTTTCAGATTTAGCAGTCAATTGTGGCATATCTTCAAAAACTGCAGATCGTTGGCTTTCTGTTTTGCAAGCAAGCTATATCATTTTTTTACTCCAACCATATCATGTCAACTTTAACAAGCGAGTAACAAAACAATCTAAAATTTATTTTTATGACACTGGTGTTGCCTGTTCACTTTTAGACATTAAAAATGCAAACAGTTTATCGCACAGCAACATGTACGGCCATCTGTTCGAAAATTTTTTAATGGCAGATTTATTTAAACAGTATGGCCAACTTGGCACCAAGCCACCGCTTTATTTTTGGCGTGATAAAAATGGCAGAATCGAAGTTGATTGCTTAATTAATCAAGGGCATTTGCTTATCCCAATTGAAATGAAATCAAGTATGACCATGCGCAATGAATATTTTGATGGACTTATCAAATTTCAAGAATTAACCGGTCAGTCTCAAGCACCAAAAAACTACGTTGCCTATGCCGGAGATATTTCTGAAGAGCGAAATCCTGGTATGATGATTGATTGGAAATCATGGGGCAATTTTGTTCAAAAAATTGAAGAGTAAAAATTTCCATCAAAAACTCTTTTTCTTTTGACCAAAAATCAATACTTTCAATTGATTAATTGTATTTTCTTCTCTTTTTTTGCCAGCTTGAAAAGGCGTTGTAAGATTTGACAAAAAAGGAGATTGGTTCATGAAGAATTCAAAACAAATATTTTTGAGCATGCTGTGTTTGATGATAAATATCATGCTTCAAGGGTCAAAGATGGCAGCTGAGGTTAAACCATCACTGCAAACAATTCAAAAAGCTGCAAAAGCCTTAAAGGCTACAAAATTATCTCATGGAAATTACAAAGTTAATGGTCGCGCCGTTTCTGGGATGGAATTAGTAGAAATGTGGCAAAAAAGTCATATTGAAAAAGTAAAACCTATGACGGTGCATGAGTTGAAAGCGAAAATTGTAAAAATTCAAGCAGATAATTTAAAGGCGGTTTCAGATCTGTATAATTACAAGATACATAATCAAGAGGGACCGTTTCAACTTCAACAATACGATGATGAATTAAAGTCTGTGTTCAAAAACAATGCAAAAAATAAAGAATATCATGAAAAGTTGCTTAACCAACTTATGGATCTTGAAAATGAAATTAATCAAACATTCAAAAAGCAATTAAATTATTTAGAAGAAATGAAAATGATTGCTGACTAATTTTTTAAAATTTACGAAAAAAGGAAAATAGTTTATGAAAATTTCAAAACAATTATTTTTTCTTTAAATTCAATTTTTTTTCTAAATCATCAATGCGCGCAAAAATTGACTCAAATTGGTCATATTTTAAATACACAGTTTTAAAATTTCCATGCGCATCTTTTGAAAATTGTGGCTGCAATTTAGGATATTTTTTCTTTTTTTGATTTTTTTTCATATTTTTAACCTTTGTAAACATCCTTGCGATGCCCAACCTCAATCACTAAAATCATAATCGTTTTTTTATGATGTTCAAAAATAATTCGGTAATCACCAACGCGCAATCGATACGTTGAATCTTCACCTGGCATTTTTTTGATATCCATCATCACGTCTTCTTTTATCAATTTATCTAAATTTTTGTAAATAGCCTGAGCATAATTTGATGGAATTTTTGAAAGCTGCTTTTGAGCGCGAGACGAAATTTGCAAACTATGATTTTGAAAAATATTATTTTTTGCCAAAATATTTTTTCTTTACTTCTTCATATGGAATAGATTTCATTGGCTTTTTGCTTAATTTCAATTTTCGAATGGTTGCGATGTCATGCAATTCTTCTAAGCACTCCATCAATTGATCAAAATCTTTGTAGGTTAGTTCAACACCAATTTTATTGCCATCGTCATCATAAAATATTGTTGTTTTTAAAGATTTAAGTTTCATTTTTTTCTCATTTTGCACGAATAATCATAATTTCATAAAACTGAAATGATCAAATTTTGTCAAACATTTTTCTGTTTTATTTTCAATTTTTCATCAAAAATTCTTTTTCTTTTCACCAAAAATCAACATTTTCAATTGATCAATTGTCTTTTACCCCCCCCCCTGCCAAACTGAAAACATGCTGCAAATTTTTGCAACAAAAATATTTCAATCACTTGTCAAAATTTGACGAAAAAAAGGAGAACAGTTCATGAAAATCTCAAAACAATTATTTTTCAGCGTGCTGTGCTTGATGATGAGCAATGTAATGCAAACATCAGAAATGATGAGATTGGTACAACCTTCAGCACAAACAATTCAAATAGCTGCAAAAGATTTAAAAGCTACAAAATTATCCAATGGAAATTACAAATATGATGGCCAAACCGTTTCAGGGATGGAATTAGTCGAAATATGGCAAGAAAAATCTGCACACATTGGTCTTGGCAAACCGCTTAAACAACCTAAAGTTTTTGATACCTTAATGAATATTAAACATAATGACATGATGGCTCAAAAAACAGCAGAAGCTTTAGGCGCTACTATTCAAAAAGATGGCAACTTTATGTACCATGGAAAATCATATACTCCTGAACAGCTTATGAATTTTTGGCATGAAGAGGGTGGCGTGATCGTACAAGAAGCCTATAATTCTTATAAGGCAAATGTTAAAAATTATGCAGTTTTTGCAGAACAGCAAAAAACATTAAAAAATAAACTTGCAAAAGCAAATCCTGCAACTAAAGAAAAAATTCAAGATGAATTAGATCAAGTTAATGTTGTTCTGGATGATTTAAATGCAAGAATTAATTTATTAGATAACTCTTTAGCTCAAGAAGCGGTTATAAATCAAATTCAAGGTGTGCAAGCATACAGTATTTCACGTGTTCTTGATTTTTATAAAGTAAAAAAAGTTGAAAAAAATGGTCCTTCGCGCACATTTTATACCATTGAAAGCTTGCTTGATCTTTTAAATTCAGAAACAACTGTCAATTTGAGACCCCAGAGCAGCATCAAATAATGCCTAGCATGCATCACAATATGAAAAAGAAATAATTTTTAAAATTTGACGTTAAAAAACCCTTGAAGGATGACTTTAGGGGTTTTTTTAATAGAATCGAATAGTTTCCCGTTTTTCTGGGGACATGTTTTATTGTACGGGATCAATGGTAAAATAGATTGATGATTGAAATTGATCTTGCGGCACTTGAGAAAAAATTTGCATCAAATGATTTCGTGACATTGATTTAAGATATAATTTTTGAGAATAAATGGATTTAATTTTGTGCACCATCGCAGGCACTGGTCCTAAAATTGAAATTTCCATTTTTTGTGCAGCATCATATTTTTTCAGTAATTCACTCACTGTTTTTGCTTCATGTTCTACCTGAATTTGGTCATTTCCTTTCAGTTCAATTTCGCAAATGTGTTTGAATGGTGGATAGCCTACTTCAATCCGTTTTGTAATTTCAAAATCGTAAAATCTTTGATAATCAACTTCATTTAAAAACTGAAAAATTGCATGATCGTCAAATGCTTGTACAATCACTAGACTGTCATCTGATTGTCTACCAGCACGACCTGCCACTTGAATAAGTTGTTGCAAGCAAGTTTCAGAGGCATTATACATGGGAAAATGTAAATTTAAATCTGCCCACAAAACTCCGACAAGGGTGACACCGGGAAAATGGTACCCTTTGGTAATCGATTGCGTTCCTACTAAAATATCAATCTCTTTGCACTGCATTTGCTGTACTGTTTGTGCCCAGCTTCGTTTTTTGCTTGTGCTATCTAAATCTGCACGTTCAATGCGGGCTGTTGGAAAAAGTTTTTGCAAAATGGAGACAACTTGCTGGGTTCCGATTCCCTTTTTTAAAAATTCCTCTGCATGTACACTGCATTCAGGACATTTTTGTGCAAGAAATTCTTTGTGTGCGCAGTAATGGCAGATCAAAGATCCGTCAGAATGAAGCGTTAAACTGACTGAGCACTGATGACATGAAAAAATAAATCCACATACACATTGTACAAAAAAACTATATCCTCGACGATTTAAAAAAATAATGGTTTGTTCGTTTTTGTTGAGTCGATCTGCAATTGCTTCATGCAGTTCATCGGTAATCCAAAAATTTTTTCGTTTTTTCTTTTGTTTCATGCTCACGAGCTGCACATGGGGAAATTTTCCAGCGTAGCGCTGCAGCATTTCCAATTTTTTCCATCCACGTTTTTGCACATTAAATAATGTTTGTATCGATGGAGTTGCAGAACCAAGAACTATGGGCACTTGATACATAGATGCTTTCAAAATTGCCATGTCACGTGAATGAAGCTTTGGATGTTTTTTTTCTTGGTATCCGGGATCATGTTCTTCATCTACTAAAATTAATCCTAAATTTGCAATCGGTAGCAAAATGGGCATATGCACACCAATAATGATGATCGGTTTTTGTTCAAGCAGTGATTGCCATAAAAGTTTTTTTTGACTCACACGTGCTGCAGAGTGAAAGCCAATCACCGGAACTGATGCAAAATGCATTTCAAAAATTTTTTGAAATCGTAAAGCAAGGCAAACTTCAGGAAGCATTAAAATCACTGCTTTGCCTTGACGCAGGCAATCTTGTGCCAATCGTTTGTAAATTTCAGTTTTTCCAGAGCCTGTAACGCCATGCAATACGAATGATTCATGTTTTTGCGCTGTGATTGCAGGAACTAGGGATTGGTATACAAGTTGTTGCTCATCGGTTAAAACAACGTCTTGATGCCCTGTTGCGAGCAAATCAGATATGATAGGTTGTTCGGTTTCTTCTTTTTCTGACAAAAAATGCTGAATTCTGTGTAAAAATGTTGATGAATCAACTTGATAATATTGACCTAAGATGGCAAGAAAATCTGCGTATCTGTCATCTTTGGGAAAAGGATAGATTGCGATAATCGATTTGACGGTAAATTTATAACTTTGCTTTGAGCAGTCAATTTCAGTTATAACTGCAGGTACAATCTGCTTTTTGAGAGGAACTTGCACCAACAAACCTGCCGTAATTTGAGACTGTAAATTGAAGGGTACAGAATAGGTAAATTTTTTGGATGCATACTGCAATAATTTGACCTGAACAAACATACAATTTTACCAAACAATTCCATTTGCAAGGCCATTTTTATTAAACTTTGTATAGAAATTGTACACAGATTCAAAAATTAAAGATACGCTTCAATTTTTTTTTAAAAAGGGGGAATTTTATGAAAAATTATACAAACTATTTGTTCTGTTCTTTTCTTTTTACATCAGTTATAACGCATTCTTGCGGTGAATCGATCATGCCGCAGCAATTTCGACAAAATCCTGCAGGAGCTATAGCGCTTTATTTTGCAGTCAATATTGCTCCTTGGCATAAGGCGGTTTATCATGCAATGACACGGTTTAATCAGGAATATCCTGATTTGAAATTTAAAAAAATTGAAATAGAGCAAATGCATAACTTGCATTTTAAATTTCAAGACATGGAATTAAAAATTAAACAAGAACCTCATTTTGATGCATTTCGTGCAAAACTTGAAGGACCTGATTTGCGCAAAGAACATACTTCGCAAACACCAGAAACTTTTGAAAAAGCAATTTATAATATGCTCATCAACCACGTTGCAGACCAAAAAAAATAATATTGGTCCTCGATCGTTGCCGAGGGCGTCAAAAAAATTATTGTGATGTTTTTTTATGTTTTAGTTTTTCTGTTTCAATGCGATTACGTTCTTGTTGTGCTTTGGCTTGATCTGCTTGGGCTCTTGCTTGTGCCATTTGAGCTGCAACTTGGGCTTCTTGTGCGCGAGTTTGGCGTTCTTTGAAAGCTATCTCTTCTTTAATTCTTCGTTCTTCAATGTAGGTTGTAGAATCTACGATTAAATTTAACATTTTTTCCAAAAGATCAATTAAAACGATATCGCATGAAATTTTAAAGTAAGCTTTTTGCAAAAATCGTAAATCATTGTGAATCATGGTAACACAGTGCATCATAGGGTAAGATGATGTGCCATGACAAACTTCTTGTGTTTTTTTTACGATCGTAGATTCATCAAAATTTGAATGGTATGCCATGATGAATGGTTGATACGTAAACATCATTTCAATCATACGAGCAACGCCATTTAATTCTGTTATTTGGTTGTAAGTAGCTTTCATTTTTGATGTCCAATTCCATGGTTTTAACCAAGAATAACGGCTTTTAATTTCAGCATATGAACAATGAACGCCTTTGCAAAAAACAGACATTTCTTTTTTAAATTTTAATGATTGATTTACAAATTGTTGTAGGTCAGATATCGTTGCAATTTCTGCTAAATTACCATACAAATTGCCAGAATAGTAGGTTATCCAATCTTGTGCACGTTCAATTTTAACATCATTTGATTCACGCGTGGACAAATAAATTGCAGTACCTGCAACGGCTGTAGTACCTGCAACAATAGCCAAATTTTTTGCAAAATTATTTTCTTCTGGATGCAGCAATGTTGCACTGGTCATAGCAAGAAACATTAATTTTTTAAGCATAAAAATCCTTGAGTAATTTTTAACGAGGATATGATGAAGATAATTTTAATTTTGTTTTTTTATACAATGGATGAAATAATATAGCATTGCGTAACCGAATTAATTCAATTTTTAAAACATAATTTTGTAATTTTATGTCAACCCAATCAGCATGCAAACGATATTCATAGGTTTCAATTTTTCGTAAGTCTTTGGTAACTCTTTTTGCAAAATATTTCAAATTTTCATAATTAACAGGTTGAATATCAAAATCTTTTAAAAATGGAACAACATCTTGGCCTTGAGCTATTGCTTGAAACAAATTTTGATAATAATTTTTGAGTGTTTCATGAAATATGATCATTTCGTATTGCAACCGATATTTTTTAATAAAATTATATAAATTTTTTAATTGATCATGCAGTGCTTGCATGCTCGCAGTTGATTTTTTTGCCTTGTGTGCAATTTTGATTTCTTTGTGAATAGTTTGAATATCTTGATGGAGTTGTTTGATAATTTGTTGATATGAAATATGAAATTGTGCAAAAAATACTGGAACTTGATGCATAAATTCATCAGATGATGAATTTGTAAGTTTTGCAAATTGTTCTAAATTCTTTTGATATTTTTGTTCAAAATCAAACTGATCTTTAGAATGTATTGCTGAAAACATCAAGCAAAAAATGGTAAAAATTTTTAATTTTTTAAAAATCATATTTCTCAATAAAGTTAATAAATAAAAGCCATATCAAGGGTATGCTCTATAAAAAATATAGCATAAATCAGTATTTTGCGCTAACGGGTAGCCCAAAAATCATTTTCAAGATTTGTACATAATTGCTTCTTGAATGTGTGGCTGATCAATTTGTTCTGACTGCGCAATGTCGGCAATAGTTCGAGCTAATTTTAGTATTTTATGGTAACTTCGCATGCTTAAATTGAGCCGTGAAAAGGCCTTTTGCATGATCAGTTCAGCTTGAGGAGTTAATTTGCAGTAGAGCTCAACTTCCTGGGCTGTCATCATGCTATTGGTCCAATTCGTTGTTTTAAATCGATTTTTTTGTGCGACTAAAGCTTTATAAACTCCCTCACGAAGGAGTTGAGAGCTGGTTGCGTCAACAGTTTTGGTGTTTGTTGCGTCTTGATAACTTACAGCTTGAACACTTACTTTGATGTCAATTCGATCTAAGAGGGGTCCTGAAAGTTTGGCTTGATATTTTTGGATCTGATTTCCAGAGCAAATGCATGATTTTGTTGTATCGCCCAGGTAGCCACAAGGGCATGGATTGAGCGCGGCAACGAGTAAAAACGAAGCTGGATATTGTACTGATTGTTGCACACGAGCAATTTCTGCCATTCGATTTTCAAGTGGTTGTCGCAATGCTTCAAGTGCATCACGCTTAAATTCAGTTAATTCATCTAAAAATAAAATACCATGATGAGCTAAACTAACTTCGCCTGGTTTTGGAAATGTGCCGCCACCAATCAGCCCTGCTTGTGAAACTGAATGATGTGGAGATCTGAAAGGTCGTTGCACAATTAAAGATTTTGAACCGAGCTTTCCACTAATTGAATAAATTTTGGTGGTATCAATAATTTCATCAAAATTCATGTCAGGCATAATGGTCAAAATTCTTTTTGCAAGCATGGTTTTTCCAGAGCCTGGAGGTCCAGAAAATAAAACATTGTGTCTACCTGCTGCAGCAATTTGAAGTGCTCGTTTTGCCCATGTTTGGCCACGTACATCTGCAAAATCTAATATTTCAGTTTTTTGCGCAGCAATACATTCTGAAACATTGGTTTTTGTTGGTTGAATTAATGTTTGTCCATTAAAATAATGAATTAATTCTACTAAGTTTTGCACACCAATAACTTCAACATCTTCAATAAGCGCTGCTTCTTGCGCATTGCTTTGTGGTAAAATAATACGTTTTTTGCCAAGTTTTTTTGCATCGCATGCAATTGCAAGTGCGCCTTGGATTGATTTTATGCTTCCATCAAGTGATAATTCGCCAATGATAATTGTTTCTTGCAAAAAGTTGTCTTCAATTTGAATCATGCGTGCAGCTTTTAAAATTCCTAAAGCAATGGGTAAATCAAACAAGGTGCCTTCTTTTTTTAAATGTGCTGGCGCAAGATTTACCGTAATCTTTTTGTCAGGAGATTTAAGCCCTGAATT
This sequence comes from uncultured Pseudomonadota bacterium, assembly GCA_964406135.1. Taxonomy (GTDB): domain Bacteria; phylum Babelota; class Babeliae; order Babelales; family Chromulinivoraceae; genus JACPFN01. Next base: position 29,910 of record CAYOQO010000009.1, read on the forward strand.
TTTAAGAGCTGTTATAACGCGTTGACGACTTTCTTTGATTGCAGTGTCGGGTAAACCAACAATTAAAAAGTCTATCAAGCCAAAAGCTAAATCAACTTCAACATCAACTTGATGAGCATGAACGCCAATTGTGGTTGCAGAAAAAATTTTTGTATGCATAAAAAGATCTAATTTTTTGAATTTTGTGTAAACTACCAATACATAAGCTTCTTTAGTACTACACACAAATTTAATGATACCAAAGTTGCTACAATTAGAAAAGTTTTCAAGGTAAAAAACAACGCAAACTTGTCATGTTTTTATCCGTAAACAACGTGCAGTAAAGGACGAAGATAATGAAAAAAATATTTTACATAACGGCTTTTTCGATCATTGCAGTATCAAATCTTCAGGCAATTTTAATTACAGGTGATCCAAGTGCAGCAGCAGGTGAAACATTTAGTTTTGATGTGGGATTTGCTGCTTTTGATGCAGGAGCTGAATATTCAGCTGCAAGGTTATGGATTGCAAATAATGATGCTGCTATGTCGAGTAAATCGGATACGGTAAAACCTTATGGATTATCTTTTGCAGTAGAATATGCAGCGTATGTTGCGCCTGATGCGGTAATTCAAGCAACTCCTATGGCTAACGAAGAGAATGCAACAATTTTTACGTACGATGGAACCACTGCAGCAACAACGGGAGCTGCAAATCCAATCTGGGGTCAAGCGTTTCATTTGTTTGACGTTCCTATGCAAAAGCCGATTTTTGTTATGGCTCCAAGCAAAAATAAATTGTATGCAACTCTTGATATTCAGCGATATGAAAATCCAACAGATGATCAAAAAAATGTAACACAATTAATGGAGCATGATTTTGGAGTTGGTCAAGAAACACATGCGATTGCAGGTTATGGAGCGGATACTATTTTTGCAGCGCATGCAGCAGGAGCTTTTGGATCAACAGTCTCTAAAATTACAGAACTTTACAAATCTTCGTACGTTATCAGTGCTGTTACTGACGCTCAAGGTCGTACGACCAGCGAAGTTACGATTCCCTATTTAAAAACTATTGCCGATACCCAAATTTCAGTATCAACTGATGCATTAAAAGGTGGAGCTTCTGGAAATAATTTAGCCTCTTTGGGTTCATCGGTTACATTAGCTTTCACGTTAAGCAATTTATTTATTGGTGTAGATACTACGGCAAGTGCTACTGCAGGATCATGCGGGACGGCACTAACATTTGCAATTTTAAATACAACGTTTGATGGATTTTTATTTAAAGAAGTTGCGCCTGCTTCAATTTTGACAACCGGAACAAGTACGGTTGTTTCTGCTCCGACTAATGGTAGAGTGCGGATTACCAATGTTGCAGGAATGGTAACAACAACTGGGTTGCAATATTTAATTGTTGCTCGAGACAATGGTACAGGGCCTCAATCTATTTATGCTTTGCCTATTGTTATGACAGGAGATAACATAGGAACTATTGCAGATTTTACAAAAATTCAAAATGTGTTTGCTTCAAAGGGAGGATCTTTTCAATCCCGTCAATTTACCACAGAAGTTTCAAGCTTAGCTCAAATTAATCCTGCAGGAATTTATGCATCGCAACTTTTAGTTGGTGGATCGCTTCCGTTAAATGCTCCGAATTCAATTAAAAAATTGTACACTGTGGGTGATAGCGCTTACGTTGTTATTGGTGATGAATATGATACTGGTCAAACTCCAGGAACATTTCGAAGTCAACCAATTTACGCACAAGATGGACATATTGTTGCATGGACACCATGGAGTCGCGCGTTAGGATCTGATGCTCAAATGAATTACAGCGTTGTTGATCGAAAAACATTGTCAGGTTATTACATCAGTCATGTTACAACTAATTTTAGAGCAGTGAATCAAACAACATTTGTTGCAAGTAGTTTTATGCAGCCACTTTTATCACAAGTTCCTGCTGGCGGTGTGCAAGGATTATTCAATTTTCCTGGATCAACTCCAGGATTTGATAATGAATTATCAGTTTTAATTTCAACAGGTTATGGACAAGTTGTTTTAGGGCAAACAGGAATTGATAATAGTGGAAACGTAGCAATTCAAAATCCGGTAACAACTTTAACTTTTGCAGGAAGTAATATTAATGATCAAACTGCAATCATTGCTGCAGAATTTGCACATGATGTTGATAATAATTTCCACTGGTTATTTGTTGGAGGAGCTTCAGGAGTTTCAGTTTTAACTTGTGATAATCCTGGATATTCATGGGCAGGATCTTTAAACAATATTGCATGTTTAAGCATTGGCCAAAATTTTAAAACAGTTGGTGATTTTAAATTTGTAAAAAAATTAGTTTGGGATCAAACTTACATTTACATTTTAACGAGCACAGAATTGTATCGCATTGCATTGAATCCTGATAAATTTACAGCAACCCCAACGGTTGCGTTAAATCCTGAATTGATTTTATCATCATCAGCACTTAGTCAAAATCCTGCATATTTTTTAGATTTGATTATAGATAATGGTTTTTGTGTTATTGGATCTACCGCAGGATTGTTTACTATTGGTGGACAAGGTCTCGAAAAAATAACTATGCCAAGTGGTCTTGCTTGTGCAAGTCAATTAATTGCATATTCTTCTGCAAATGAACCTCAAAGAAATTTTAAAACATTGAGTAATCTTGTAGTTTTAAATAATTCGTTTGGTTCACAACAAGCACGAATTAATCGTTTTAATGTTACCAATGGTGTTATTGTTCCTTTTGATGATTTTTTAATTGTACAAGCGCCAAATTTTGAACAAGGAGTTCCGACATCATTTATTAAATTTGATAACTATGTTAATAATTATTTTTCTGATGGTTCATGGAATATTGCAAGTTCTTATTACACAGGGCTTAATCAACCAAGTGATTCAGTTTCAACTCCGTATGTTTTGCAAATTTTTACAGGAATTCGTGCAGGATTTTCAAGCAGTCAATTAATTTTGCCAATGTTTTCTGGATACTCGCCTCTTGGTTTTATTATTGCTCCAAATTTAGCTGGATTTGTCAGAGAAAGTACTTCTGGAAGTGTGATTGGCTATGGTTCATTTACTCCAAATGCAAATGTTTAACACAAAAAAGGACTTATCGTGAATATTTTGAATTTGAATAAAAAAGTGTTTCTGAGTGTTGTAACAATCACGTGCACGCAGATGTATGCTTCAGCTCCATTGGGTATGTTTGCACCTTATGATATTAATATTCGACTTAAAAAACCTGGTGAAAATAATTGGCAATTTAATGTGCTTGGTGAAAAAAGTTACAAAGTTCAAGGTTATGCAACCAATTCTTCAGCGTATGCTTTACCTGGGTTAGGCTTGACTGCTAACGAAGATGTGACACTTCAGGTGAATGCACTTCAAATTTATGAGCCACTTCAAAATATTGTTTCTATGTATCAAGGATTTGACAGTTCAGGATCTATGGTACAAACAATTACAACTCCATTTACGCAACTTTTAGATAGTATTGCTGGTGGACCTGGTGGTGGAGTTAGTAGCTTGGGTGCAGGATTATATCGCCCAACGGGAAATTTATCTTGTGGTCAAATTGCATTTGGGTTGACCTATTCTTTTGGGCAAGGATTTTATGTAAGCACGTATCTTCCAGTATGCTTTGCTCAATTATCCAATGTTTGTTGGAATTATGCAGGAAGCAATTTATTATTTTCAGAAGAAAAAATTCAAACAGAGCTTATTGATCTATTTTCGCAAGATGCGCAAACTTATTTTGATTTGCATGTAGGAAATTGGAAACAGCAAGGTTTGGGTGATTTAGCATTTATTGCAGAATGGCAACGAGATTTTCCACAACGAAGACTTGTTTTGCGCAATGTGCAAGCAAACGTGCGCTTAGGAATTACAATTCCTACCGCGAAAGCAGCAAATCAGCATTTAATTATGCCAGTTCCTTTTGGTGCAGATGGCGCTGTCAGCATTCCTTTTGGAGGTGGTCTTGGTTTATCGCTTGGAAATATTGCAGAGCTTGGTTTTAGTGGTCAATTTTGGTATTTTTGCAGCAATGAAAAATTACGTCGGGTCAAAACATTTCCAACACAAACAAGTTTGTTATTCCCGATTGTGACCAACACGTTTAAAGAATTTGCAATTTTACAAAACTTTAACTTGTATGCTCAACTATTCACGTATTCAAAACGATTGAGTGCAAAAGTTTTGTATCAACATTGGCGTCGACAAAAAGAAACGCTTCAAACTTTTTCGAATGAATTTAACTTTGAAGTGGTTAACTCTGCACAACCAATTGATGAAGTTACACAACATCAAATTGCAATGTTTGGAATTTATAGTCCAAATCGCGGAGATTTTGAGCGCATTATTCCACAGCTTGAAATTTTTTGGAAAGGTGCTTTTGGTGGAACTCGAGCAGCAATTGCTTCAACTTTTGGCGCGCAGTTTTCATTAATATTTTAAAAAAATTATTTTATGCTGTCACAATTGATTGACACATATCTTTGTAAAGCTGCATGTGTGACATTAAGTGTGATTTTTTAGAGGTCATTAAATCTTCTTGCTCTTCAAGTGCTACAAGTGCTAACGGTTTTGTTTGTAAGTCATGAAGTACTTGAGCATAAAAGTTTTTTGATAAATTATCATGTGAAAGCTCGACAAAGTAACAAAAACGATGAATAAATGACCAACAAATATCATCAAGAGCATCTTGATTGCATAAAACATTTTGATTCAAGCAGCCTTGACATTCATGCGCTAAACGATTGCACGTGTACCATACTTGAATATCATCCTTTGATGACCAAACTAATTTGTTTGATGCAAGCTCAATAAATCTTAAAATATCTTTTTTTAAATGTTCTACATCGATATGTTGTTGCGTAACGCTCAACGTTGTTTGCTTTGCAATTTGTTCTGAAAGTTGCGTCATGAAAGCATCTGGATTTTTTTGAAAATAAGAAAAATATTGTGCAAAAATTTTGCTTAATTTTTCTTTGATCACAATTTGCATTTCATGTAAAAAATTTGCTTCTTTTTTTTCCAGATATGGTTTCATACTGCATGTTAATTTTGGTAAAAATTCTGCAAAACTTTCAGCTTCAATGTAGGGAGCAGCTTTAATTTTTTGCAAAAACATTTTGATGACGGATCCTGCAAATTGTTCATTTTGCCCAGATTTTATTCCGTACTCTAAAAATTGAATCATGTGTGAAAAATTATAGGGTAAATAATGAACATATTCCGGATGATTGTACACATATTTAAAAAAATAGCTGATACCCTCTGGTGTAAATTCTATAGGCTTGCAAAAGAAATTGACTAAATCAATTTCTTGGCGTGTTAATGTTGTTGGAATTTGATCATTTTCTTTATCATCTGGCATTGAAATTTTTGTTTCAATAATTTCTGGTTTATTTTTGACTTTTGTTGTTGGTTGGGTTACAACAATATTTGAATTCAAAACAAACAGAATGATAAGTATATTCGGTATTAATTTACAATTCATAATTTTTTCTTTCCCCCGATATGCTTAATAAATTTGTAATTATTTGTTTTATTCATAATACTTTTAACATAGAATAAAAACAAATATCTACAAAAATCACAAGGATTTTATGGCGCTTTATTTTTACAAAGCCTTATCAAGGGATGGAAAAAAAATAAGCGGATCCATGGATGGTTCATCAGCAGAAGTAATTCGTGCACAACTAACCGCTCAAGGTTTATTTCCTTTTGAAATTAAACTTCAAATTGAAGGATCGTCAGGATCATTTATCAAATCGTTGTTTGAGCAGCCAGTAACACCGAAAGATTTGATTCTTTTTACCAAGCAGTTTGCAGTTTTGCTCAAATCAGGTGTGCCATTATATCAATCGCTTGAACTTTTATCAGAACAGTTTGAAGGTAAGCTTCGTTCAATTATTATCAGTTTGAAAGATGGCATCAAAGAAGGTAAATCTTTAGCTGATGGCCTTGCAACATATCCAAAAACATTTAGCAAAATTTATATTCAGCTTGTTCGTGCTGGTGAAGCAACTGGAAAACTTGAAACAATTTTAGAACGATTAACACAATATTTAGAACGCCAAGAAGAAATTTCAAAAAAAGTCAGTGGCGCTTTGTTTTACCCGATGGTTCAGATAGGTGTTATTGTTTTAGTGGTTATTTTGATTATGGTTGCCGTGATTCCAAATTTGCAAAGTATGTTGAAATCAACGGGCAAAGAGTTGCCATTTGCAACGCAACTTTTAATTACTGGTTCATATTTGATTACAAATTATTATCTTGCGATTGTTTTAACTCTTTTGGGCATTGTTGTAACTTTTGAATATTGGCGTTCAACACCCTCTGGAAAACGAACGATTGATCAATTGAAATTAAAATTACCGATGATTAAATTTTTCTCACGTACGAGTGCAATTGTGCAATTTTGCAATACTTTGGGCATGCTTTTAGAAAGTGGTGTTAATTTATCACAAGCTTTGGATATTGTGTGTGATATTATTGATAATAGCATTTTGGTTCAAACTTTAACAGAAGCTAAAGACAAAATTATCAAGCAAGGTAAAATTACTCCTTTTTTAAAAGAGACTGGTTTGTTTCCACCCATGGCGATTTATTTAATTAATACGGGAGAACAAAGTGGTAAACTTGATTTTATGTTGCTGACTGTTGCGCGAAATTATGAAGTGGAACTTACTGATTTAACGAATAAATTAACTGAAAATATGCCAACTATTATGACCATGATCATGGCAATTGTTGTTGGATTTATTATGTTTGCAGTTATGGGACCAATTCTTGAAATGTATGATATGTCTGGAGTTTAAAAAAATTATTAGATTGAAAGGACTTAAATTTATGATTCAAAAAAATAAAACGTTACAACCTGGTATGAGCTTTATCGAAATTATTATTGTTATTTCAATCATGGCACTTTTTGCAGCACTTGCAGGACCAAAATTAATGAGTGTGCTTGGTCGTGGTAAAAAAACAGTTACAACAAATAATTTAAAAGTTGTTGCATCAGCAATTCAACAATACAAAATTGATACGAATCAATATCCGCAAAAACTTGAAGATCTTGTAAAAAAACCAGAAGGTATTTCAGGATGGCAAGATGCGTATGTTGGAACTGATGCAAATCCTGAAGTTCCAAAAGATGGATGGGGTCAAGATTTTGAATATAAATTAAATGCGCCGCGTGCAACACCACCATATGAATTGTATTCAAAAGGTGATCCTGATAAAGCTGAAGAAGAACGAATTTACGCAAAATAATTGTATTTCATGAACTTTGCACAATATAAAAAAAATATGGTAGGGATCTCGTTTATCGAGATCCTTATTGTTTTACTTTTATTGTCATTGTTCATGTCCTTTGCAATTCCTAAATTTTTATCATCACAGCAAGGGCGAGCAAAAAAACTATTTTTTTCTGAATTTTCTGTTTTAGTTTCTGATACGATGTATCAAGCGGTAATTTCAAAAAAAATTCATCAAATTTTTTGGGACTTGGATCATCAGGAAATCAGTGTCAAAATTTTTGATGAAGGGTCAAGTGAACAAAGCAGGCATCAAAAATTTAAACCTATTTCAGCAGGAATATTTCACAGTAAAATAAAATATCCTGACAGTTTTTCTATTCGCAATTTTTTTATTCAAGGCAAAGATGAAATGGAAGCAGGAGTTACCAAGCATAATATTTGGACTTATATCATGCCTGATGGCACCAGTCAGCAAGTTTTGATCAATATTCAAGATGAAGCTGAAGATAAAAATAATCAGTTTTCAATTCAAATTGATCCATTTTATAGTCAAGTGAGTTTAAAAAATGCATTTGAAAAACCTTAAAACATTTTTTAATAACTGGATCCCCGGGTCAAGCCCGAAGATGACGAGAGCTGCTGGTTTTTCATTCATCGAAATTATGGTAGCGCTTACGTTGCTTGCAATCTTTGGTACATCACTTTTTTTAACTCAAACAAATTTGTTACAAAAACTTTTAAAAACTCATACTTCCGTGATTAATTTGTTTGAAACAGATCAACAACTTTTACAATTTCAACAACAAGTTCAGCAAGCATTACAACAAAAAAAATCTCCAGAGTCTGTAAAATTGCATCATGAAAACAAACAACTATTGCTGACAACAGATATTCAAGTAAAACGCTTTTCGAGCGGTTCAAAATTTTTTAAAGATTTCGAAAAAACAGTCGGACTTGTACAGGCAACTACGCAACAAGATCATACATCAGAACAATGGTGGAGTTTTATCTACCTTGTTGCGCCCAAAGAAGATGAAAAAAAAGATAAAGAAGCAAAATCTGCAAAGGTTGCATCATGAAAATGCAGCAATCAGGATTTTCAGTACTTGAAGTGATCATCAGCATTATGATTTCTGCTCTGCTGATGACTGCATCACTCACCATTTACAATCAAATTAGTAAGGGCGCTTTATTGGTTCAACGCATTACGCAAAATGATACACAAATCATGATTGTACACAATCGGTTGATTACAGATTTGCAAGGATTGATACCGTTGTGGTTTACGAAAGAACATTATGAAAAATTAAAAAAAACAGAAGAAGGCAAAGATGATCAAAAAATTTCATCATCCAGCAGCGATGGATCTTTAAAGCAAAATAATTTTTTGTATGCTCAAAGCAATAATGATCAATTTGATTTTTTAACCTTTGTGAGTACAAATGCATTGCAAGTTTATGGTGATCAACTTGCTCGAACTGTTCGTATTGTCTATATGCTCAAACCTGATGGTGACACTTTCAAACTCATGCGCAAAGAAGAGTCTGAAATATCTGGTGATTTTAGTTTGGAAAAATTAAAATCTGGAAAATTTGATCAAATTGCTCATAAAATTACCAAATGTATTATTGAATATGGGTTTATTGAAACTGACTCAAAAAAAGCCGGTGAAAACAAAGATCTTGAAAAGCCACATGAATTTAAGTTTGTTTCAAAATGGGGTGGCGCTACTCAAAGTAATACGCAAGAAGAAAAAACACCAACATTGCCTGATGTTTTAAAATTAAAAATTTCAATGCAAACAAATCGAAGTCAAGATGATGTAGTTTATGAACTTTTTTGCACAATTCCGACAAGTCACGCTCCATCAATAAAATCTTTTGCTCAAAAACGAAAAGAAAAACAAAAAGAGTCTGCGCCAGAGCAGCCTCAAGCAAAAGGTCAAAGCCCAACAACTCATAATGCAATATCAGCGTCTGCACAGCAACCTGTGGCTGCTGTAGCACAAGGAGCATCATGAAACATTTGAAACGTGGCTATATTTTATTTTTAATGTTTACCATTCTTTCAACATGTTCTGTTTTAATTTCTTTATATTTTTCTCAAGTTGTTGTGTATAAAAAATTGATGCAAGTGCTGATTACCAAAGAACAAGCTAATCGATTAGCTTTAAGTTCAATTAGTTTAGTTCAAGCACTGATGACGCCAAAAGATGAAAAAGAAGAAGAAAAACAAGCAACGATTCCTGCGCCGCAAGCAAAAGAAGCAAAATTGTCTGATGATCAAAAAATTTTGTTGAGCTTGTATGATTGTTGGAACAAAAATCATACCTATCAATTGGGCAGTAAAGATGATGGGCTCGATGCAAAAATTTCGGTGAGTGTACAATCTGAGCAGGGAAAATTAAATTTAAATAGTTTGTATGACTTTGAAAAAAAGAAATTTTTGTTTGAAGGAACTCCTCAAGATTGTAAAAAATTATGTACGTGGCTGTTTGAAAAAATTGCAACTATCAGTAAAAAACCAACATTATTTCCAGCATTTGAAAAATATTTGGCAAAAAGAGATTTTGATATCAATGATGTTACAGAACTTTTAAGTATCAAAGAGTTTGCAGATGTTTTTGGGTCAGATTTGTTTATAACTTTTGAAGAAGAACAATCTGAAAATCACGCTTACCAATCATCAAAAAGCGGAATATCCAAAATATTTTTAACTGATCTTTTTACGGTATCGACAGAACAAGAAACTATTAATCCTTGGTTATTTTCACCCTCATGGTGTAAAATTTTAGATTTAAAGCCAAAACAAAATTTAAATGATGAAGAAAAAAAGAAAATTTTTTCTCAAGTTTCAAAAACTGCCAACTGGGACTCAGATTGGAATAAAAGTTTGAAAGATTTTTATCAAAAAGAATACAAAGATTTACCTCAAGAAATAAAATCAATATTGACGACAGAATTTGAAGCTAATATATTCTCCTTGTTACTCAAGGCAAACATTAAAGAGACAAATTCAACAATCTTTACTATAGTAAAGACTAGAGCCAAAGATCATTTGATTCGTTTTGATATTTTAAAAACTTATCAAATATAAACGGAGAAGAATTTGCAAATTAGAACAGAAACCAAAGTCGGAATCTTTGTGATCCTTGCTGTCAGTGTGTTTATGTTTATGACTCTTGGAATTGGAGCGCTTCGCCTCAGTTCTTCAGGGTATTCTCCGTACACGGTAACTTTTGATGACGTTTCCGGTCTTTCAAAAAAAGCTGAAGTCAAAATTGCAGGTGTTAAAGTTGGTTGGGTTGAAAGCATTGCACTTACCGATACTGGTAAAGCTCAAGCAAACATTTTAGTCAGCAAAAAATATGCACTTTATGATAATGCTTATGCTATTGTACGCCAAGAAGGCTTAATTGGTACAAAATATCTTGAATTGATTCCTGGTGATCCAATGTTGCCGCAGCTTCCATCAGGACAACAATTGGCCCGTCCTGGTCGTGAAGCTGTTTCTGTTGATGAACTTTTATTCAAATTTAAAAATATTGCAAATCACGTTGAACAAGTAACTGACAGTATTAAAGAAGCTTTTACTGGCCAAGAAAAAGCAGATCAGCTTAAATCTATGGTTGAAAATCTTTCAAATGCATCTGCAAAAATTGAACGTCTTGCATCATCACTTGATCATACATTTGTGGATAAAGAAGATACTTTAAAGCAAATTGTAGACAATATTGCAAGCTTTACGCAAACACTCAGAGACGATTTACCAACACTCAAAGATACGGTTACAACGTCTGCTGATTCTTTAACTAAAGCTGCAGAAGAAGCGCGCGAAGGATTTAACAGTATCACATCAGTTACTCAAAAACTGGATGAAGGTCGTGGGCTTTTAGGAAAACTTATCAATGAAGATGATATGTATCGTGATATTAAAACTGCAGTTTCAGGACTTAAAAATTATTTAACAAAGTTTGATTCATTCGGAATCATTTTTGATGCACACTCTGAAAATATGCAACGTCCTGTGGATCAATATAAATTTACTGAAAGCAAAGGTTATTTAAACGTTCGTATTCATACGAGCAACAATTTTTTTTACATGGGTCAAGTCGCAACTTCTGAAAAAGGATTTGTGAGCAGAAAATGGAAATATATGACCTATTGCGATTCAAGATCAAATCAATATGAAACAATTCCATTTGATGAAATTTCAACAAATCCTGCAGATTCTGTTGCTGCATTAAATAGACGACTCAGCGCACCACTCACCATTGAACAAGAACGTGTTCAATATGCTTACGGCCTTCAAGTTGGTAAAATATTTAACAATTTGGCACTTCGTGTTGGTATGTTTGAAGGTGTATTTGGCGCTGGTGCGGATTATTTCATTCCGCTTAAAAAAGATAATTTATCTTGGATCACATCGCTTGAGATGTTTGATATGCATGGTTTGCAACGTTTAGATATTAACACCAAACGTCGACCGCATTTAAAATGGCTTAATCGAGTATTTCTCTTCAACAACATTTATATGACTTTTGGTTATGATGACTTTGTCAGTGAAAATGCAACAGCATTTTATGGATTTGGTTTACGATTTGCTGATGATGACATTAAATATCTTCTTTCAAAAATAAGTTTTAATTTGACTTCATAATATTCAAACTTTAGGGGAATTATGAAAAAACAAAAAAATTTTATATATGTTTTGTATTTTTTGGCTATGTTGAGTGGTACGATTTATAACTCTCAAGATCCATCAAGAATAAATGCTCCTTATGATTATCTTTCTACGCATGTTTTAAAAAAAGATATCCCTGATGAAATAGCTATGAACAATTTGAAACATTTTTTACATGAGCATAGAGCCTTTGTAGCAACTCATGAGCGTGTTGCACAACCTTACGCAAGCGATCAAACATTGGCTCATTTTTGCGCAAATAGTAGAAAATTACCATTGTTACAAATTTTAGCAGATCACGATGAAACAGCAGATCAGCCGCTTAAACATGTATGGCCAGGATATGAAAAATGTTTGGGATCTACAGCATTTTTAAACTTATGTTTTCAGATATCAAATATTGATCAGGAACAATATGAGCTTTATTTACATCTTTTAAACCTTTTTGCAGTAAGAACGCCAGCTGTTGTTATTACTTCACGAAGTGATGGCATGACTCCAGCTATGGCAATTGCATCATCAAAACCTGCTAATTTGAAATCTGGTAAAAATAAAGTTGACTTTGAAATAAAATATCGCGCTTTAAGGATTTTGAGTGAGCATAATCAAGCCGCTTTTGATGGATCAACACACCGTAAAAATCCTTTAACTGTTGTTAATTGTCTTTTACAAAATCGTGATCCACAAGAAGTCGCTCAGTCAATTGCACTGACATTAAATCATGTGAAGTCTAGAAAACTTCCAGAGCACTTTCAAGGGTACTTGAATTCTTTAATAGCATATGCTCATCGTTATCATAATGATTCTCGTTATAAGGCAATGCTGGCATCTAATTTTGATGTTCATTTACCAATAATTACTCATCAATTATCATTGTCTGGCAATTCTTGTTTTTCATCAACAGGACAATGTTTATGTTGCATGCGCGCATGTGGTTGTTGTGCAACACCAAATCTTAACTCTGAACATACAAGATTTTGGTATGATTTTTATAATAAAAATCCGCAACATCCAGCAGCAAGCTCATGGTTAAAAGAGCATGAACGCCTTGTTGATAATGCTTGATAAAAATAGTATCAACTTTTATTGTTTAGGTGCTGGTGAAACAATACCATTTTTTCTACGAACGTCGGAATTTGTTGGTACAGATTTTGCATAATTATTCATTTCTTCTGGTGTTAACCAAACAGTTTGCTGACAGCTGGAGTTTTGAATTTCATATTCTGTACTCAGTGTTTTTGGTCTTTGGCTTTTACGTATCCAGCGTTGTTGTTTTTCCATGCATTCGGTTAAAGACACGGTTAAAAATAATCCAGAAATTATAAATTTTTTGACTGAAGCCATGTTTTTATTCCTTGATAAATTTGTTTACTATCTATCGCTGCACCACTACCCTGAATCATGACATTTGATCCACCACCAGTTAAACCATAATTTTGTTGTAAAAATGTTTTTAACTCTGATAGTGCAATTTTATCTGCTAACCCTTTATCAAGCGACACCATAAAATTAATTTTTGATTGATCAACTTGAAGTGCTAAGTACAATCCAGGATTTTGTTTTTGAATAGTTTGCATAAATTCTCGAATATCTTCAAGAGCATAATCTTGTGCTGCAAACGAAAGATGAGCAAATGAAACTGCTCCAATTTTTTCAATGCGCGCCAACAGTTCTGGTGTTTGAGATTTGAGCAACATCTGTTTTGCTGATTTCAATTCTTTTTGTAAATCTTTAATTTTGTTGTGTAAGCTATCAACATTTTCAAGCACAGTTTCAGATTTAATTTTAAAATCTTGGCACATTTTTTTTACAATTGAAAAATCTTGCTGAAACTGTTGTACTGCTTTAAATCCTGTGATTGCAACCATACGACGTTGACCTGCCGCAAGTGAAATTTCTTCAGTAATTTTAAACATTCCAATGTCACCGGTTGCACGCACATGCGTTCCACCGCAAAGCTCTGCAGAAAAATCACCAACAATAATTGCACGAACATTTTCTGGATTATATTTGTCACCAAAAAAAGCTATTACTCCATCAGAAACAGCTTGTTTAAATGTTGTATTTTTAATCACGACAGGGATATTGTCCCAAATTCTTTGATTTATCAAATTTTCAATCGCTTTAATTTCTTCAGGCGTTAAAGGTTTGTGATAGGTATAATCAAAACGTAAATAGTCAGGAGTTACAATTGATCCTGCCTGCTTAACGCTTTTACCAAAAATTTGCTGGAGTGCAGCCTGAAGTAAATGTGTTGCAGTGTGATTTTTCATAGTTTGTAAGCGAGAAAATTGATCGACGCGCATCACAACACTCTCGCCAACTTTTAATGGCGCAGGTGCTACAATTTTGATTAAAATTGCATCACCATTTTTTTTCAAATCTAAAATTTGTGTTTGTTGACCTGCAAACTCAACTGTTCCTTGATCATTTACCTGACCACCGCATGCAACATAAAACGGTGTTTTTTCTGGAGCAAACCAACATGTTGTGCCGGTATCAACCGATGTTATTTTTGCATCATCAACCAAAAGTACTTGTATATTTGATGTTTCTTGCAAGCTTTCATAGCCCGTAAAGGTTGAACTGATTCCATCAAGAGCGCTTCCAGCAATCGGTGCCGCTTCTTTCATTTTTTTACCAGAACGAGCACGTTGTTCTTCCATTCTTTTTTCAAAACCAGATTCATCAACTGAAAATTTATGCTCAAGCGCAATTAATTTGGTAACTTCAAGTGGAAATCCATAGGTGTCATACAGCATAAATGCGTGCTCACCATCAACTGTTTTTTCTTTGCCTGCTTGCGCAATGTAATCTTGCAAAATTCGCTTACCACGGATCAAATTGTCTGCGAATCGTTCAATTTCTGATTGAAGTACTGATGCAATTCGTTCTTTGTGCAGTTCAAGTTCTGGATACACTGATTTCATATCTTCGATAAGTGCTAATGACACTTGTGGGAAGATGTTAAGATTTTTTTTAGGTCTGGATCCCAGATCGGAGTCTGGGATGACAGCGAGCGCTGTCAATTTTTGCGCAAACAATGCTGCACGACGAATAATTTTTCGAAGCACATAACCACGACCATCATTTGAAGGAGCACAACCATCTGCAATTAAAAAAGTAGATGATCGAACATGATCACCAATCACGTTGAAAGCTGCTTGAATATCGGCATTGCTTGATGCATATTTATGACCGGTCAGCTGTTCAATTTTTGCAAAAACTGCATCAAATAAATCTGTTGTAAAAACTGAATCTTTATTTTGAACAATCAGCGTCAAACGCTCAAGACCCATTCCAGTATCCACACCTGTTTGTTTGAGTGGAATATCTTGTCCGTCAGCTTGTCGATTAAATTGCATAAAAACATTGTTCCAAACTTCCATAAATCGATCACAGCCGCATGCAAGATCACATTCTTTGTTTCCGCAACCATAGCTTGGACCTCGATCAACAAAAATTTCTGTGCAAGGACCGCACGGACCAACATCGCCCATTTGCCAAAAATTACTTTCACCAAGTTTAAATATTTTTTCTTTTGGAATTCCCATATCTTTATGCCAGATGTCGTATGATTCTTGATCAGTTAAGTGCACGGAAACAAAAAGTTTTTCTGAATCAAGGCCAATTTCTTTGGTTAAAAAATCCCATGCAAATTTAATTGCATCTTTTTTAAAATAATCACCAAAAGAAAAATTTCCCATCATTTCAAAAAAAGTTAAATGGCGTTGTGTAAATCCAACATTTTCTAAATCATTATGTTTTCCACCAGCGCGAACACACTTTTGAATAGAAACTGCACGCTTGTAACTTCTTTTTTCTGTTCCTAAAAAAACATCTTTGAATTGGTTCATCCCCGCATTGGTAAACAAAATTGTTGGATCTTGCGCAGGAATGAGTGACGAACTTGCAACTTTTTCATGACCATGTTTTACAAAAAAATCGAAAAACTTTTTACGTAAATCAAGTGACTTTAAATTTGATGATTTCATAATTTTTATCCGAGAAACGCTTTATCAAAAGCAGGTTTTAATTTTTTATAAATATTTTGTAAATCAACTGAGATCTGTTTTGAATTTCCAATAGTTGTAAAAAATCCAGTATCTCCGGGAAAGCGAGGAACAATGTGCATGTGCACATGTTGTGGAATACCGGCACCAGCAGCTTTACCAACGTTAGCACCAAAATTGATACCTTCACAACCAAGCACATCTTGAACTATTTTCATACTTTGTGCAGTAACGATCATGCCATGGCCTAGATTTTTGTCAGATATTTTATCAAATGTTGCAACATGTTCTTTGGGAATTACGAGCAAATGGCCACCATTGTATGGATAAATGTTGAGCACTACGGCAATGTTTGCATCTTTGAAAAGTACAAAACGATCTTGATCAGTTTCGTCAGAATTAAAAAGATTACAAAATACACATGATCCTTGTGTTTCACCCTTGATTGCTTGATGTACGTATCGATCACGCCATGGAGCATACAATTTATCCATAAAAATCCTTATTTTGCATGACTTTAACTAGTTTTAAAGTACCATAAAAATACGTTATCTCAAAAATTCCTCTTTATATTTTTCAAAATATTTTAAAGGATCTAAAAGCTCGGGACAAATTACTGCAGGACAAGCTTCACCGGTATCATTTTTTGGAACAAAATTTGCATGCAAAACTTGATGAGGTAACAAATGTTTTCTAAAATAATTATCTGCGCTGGTACGTATTGTCTTGATATCAGCTGGCGTTTTATGTTTTGAATTACATAAAATTTCATATAATTCTTGAAATTGATAACCCATGGAAACTAGATCAAAACAATCAGCTTCTTGTAGTCCAGAACCAATATCTGAAAAATTACAAACATGCAGATAATCAATCACTTTTTCAACATCATGCTCTGCGTACACGGGTGCATATAAACCTACATATTTTTCTCGCTTTGGGTTGCATAATTCACTTTTTAGGTTAAATAACTCACGAAACTTTTTATTTTTGCGTTCTTGTTCCATAGTCCGCCAAGAAACCCATGCAGAAAAAACTTTCCATAATTTTGGATCAGAATTTATAACTTTACAGGTAAAGCCTTTATCTTTA
>CAYOQO010000010.1:0-26277 GCA_964406135.1 uncultured Pseudomonadota bacterium
TGCGTCAGTGGGATATTGCAAGCAATATTCGTTTTGCATTGGTTACAAAGTTAGCTAAGGCGGGCATTGTGATTGCAGGTCCAAGTATGAAAATTGTTGTGAAAAAAGAAATTTTGGATTCGAATTTAGAGTTATAAAAAAATCTTATGTTATCTTTTTAATGATCACGTATCAAATTTTGACAATATAAAATATTTATATAATTTTGTTTTTTACTTAAAAAAAGGAAAGTTTTTGCAATTTAATTATGAAGTTTTTACAAAAAATAAATGTATTCTTTTTGTACTTGCAAGTAATTTAATTCTTCAAATTAATGCGCAAGATTGTTCTATCAGTAAAAATACTTGGTTGCCTCGTGCTTTTTCTTCTTATTCCATGCATGATTTAGTTCAAGAAAAATTTTTGTTTCAGGATGAAGATCAAAATAAAAATCAACATTGTTTGATTTCTTTTTTTACTGAGTACATGCAAAATTTTGGATCATGCAAAAATTTAGGATCGTTACCTTTTTGGTCCGAAACTAATGTTATGACTGTTGGAAATAATACTGGAGCTGCAGATTTTGATGCTTATCAGTTAGGAATGGGTAATGTTATTACGGATTCAGATGGAATTGCAGGTTCTATTCAATTAAATCCTAAAATGCAGCAAATTGGAACTGATATGCTTATCTATTTTTTGCAGAATAAAGAAGAATCAGGTTTATTTTTTAAAATGCATTTTCCTTTGGGTGCCATGATTATGTATCCAAATTTAACTCAAATTGGATCTATTGTATCGAATGATGAAATAAGTTTTACACAAACTACAGCAAATCCTGGATCTTCTATGATTACCTATCAATTTCCACAATATCCTGCGCCATTACGAAGACCTGCTACCATTTTAGATGCTTTTTTTGGTGGAAGTTTTAGTGGTAATGATCAACTTGATGGAAATCGTTCAAATCCAATTCGTCTTCGTAAAGGACGTATTGCCCCAACCAAACAAACGGTGATAGTGTTGTCAGACCTTTCAGTTTCTTTTGGTTATAATTTTGTAATTCCTGATCATGGAAATTTTGGAATAGCTGGAAAAATTACTTGTCCAACAGGAAATGTGCCAACAGCTAATTATATATTGGAGCCTATTTTTGGTAGAGCTGGAGCTTGGGGTGCTGGAGCAGAATTTGTTGGATTTTATAATCTTTGGAAAAGCAATTCTTTAAAAAATTCTATTGATTTTTGGTGGCAGGGTGAAGTTTTACATTTAATTCCTGGAAGAAATCCAAATTATAGATCATTTGATTTGAAACAAAATGGACCAGGTTCAAAATATCTTTTAATTCAAAGTTATTCTGCAGATTCTTCAAATAATTTAATGCCCTATGCAATTGAGCCTGCAGTTAATATTACAACATTACCAGTCATTTCAAATATTGCCGTTGAAGGATCTATTGCTGGTATGTTAAATGTTGATTATTATGATTGGAATTTTGCTATAGGTATTGAATTTTGGGGCAGATCTGCTGAACATTTAAGTATAGATTTTGTTTCTGCAGTTGATTTAAGGCTTCAAAATTTAAATGATTATGCTGTGCTTGGAAGACAGGTGAGTGGCTATGATATTGATGGACAAGCAAGTGAACTTTCAACTTACTATTGTGAACCTTTTGCAACCATAAGTTTATCAAAAAATCCTGTAACTTTGGTAGGTTCTGTTCCTACAGTTACAGCACCTACAACACTTCCTGAAGGTATTAAAGATGCACGATTATCTGCAAATCGAATTCCTGCAAAATTAAGTGATGCACTTGATATTGCAGGAGCTGAAGCATTGATGGCTTTATCGGTAAAAATATTTGGTCAATTTGGTTATACATGGCAGCAACATTATTATACTCCTTCGGTTTCTGTAGTTGGTGGTTTTGAATGGAATAATAATGGAAATAAATATTTAAAATTATGGAATTTAGGTTTGCAATGGTCATTATGTTTTTAAAAAAAAATTATGGTAATTTAAAAGAAAAAAAGAAAAGAATGATTTCAAAATTATCAAAAATTATTTTAATTGTTGCTTTGCTTTTTTCCAAAACAATTATTTTTTCACATGATGATGTAATTGATGAAATACAAGATTCAATATTAGATTGTTCTGATCAAGATATAAATCTTGAGCTACGTAAAATTTCTTATACTTCCTCTCATGAAGAACGACCTATGTACACATCTGGAAAAGTGAATGTAATTCCTATTCCTGTTCCAGTTTCGTATGGAGGTATTGGAACAACATCTTTATCTGCCAACAAATTATTAGTGAGTGGAACGACTTCAACAAATTCTGTGACCTCATTGAGTGCAGGAGTTGCAGGGCAAATGCTTATTTCTTCTGGTTCTGAAGCATTACCTGTTTGGGTTGATCCAAACTCTAAAAAATTATTTATTAATTTAACGAGTGATCAAATTAAACATCTAAGATCGCAGCCAATTGTTTTAATACCTGCTCCTGGCACAGGTAAGGCAATTGAAGTTTTTAGAGGATTTCTCAGATTTGTTTATGGTGGAAATAATCCATTTGTGGCAAATTCTGGGCAATCTCTTCGTTTAAGTTATAAGGCTATTGGCGGTGAATCAATTATGTCGATTGTTACCAATGATGTGTTAACTTCAACGGTAAATAAAATCGGTAGTTTGTTTAATGCTGGACAAGCATTTACACAGGAATCTGAAATTGTAAATCAACCTTTGATTCTTTTTAATGATTCTGTTGTTGAAATTGGTGGTAATGCAGCAAACGATAATGTTATACAATTGGTGATTATTTACCAAATAGTTTCTTTATAAAAAAGGATGATTGTCTGTGAAAATATATTTATATATTTTGTGTTTGAGTAATTTTGCATATATTTATGGTTCGCCAGTTCAAGTGTATGAGGGTGGTACAGGATTAATTTCACAAACTACTGGAAATTTATTGATAACGAATGGAAGTAATCCATTTACGCTTCTTGCTCCACACAATACGATAGGTATACCTTTAGTTTCTCAAGGTTCTTTATCAAATCCAAATTATGCAATAGCGGTTGTTCAAGGTGGTGGTACTGGAGTTTCAACGATGACAACTGCATATGCTCCAATATGTTCGGGCACAACGCCAACTGGTTCTTTGCAAGTTGCTTCTGCAGGATTATCAAATGCTGGTTATGTTTTAACATCAAATGGTACATCGGCACTTCCAAGTTTTCAACCAATATCTGATAGCAGTGGAATACAAACAATTACTGGTGATGTTGGTGGAACTTTAAGTGGATCAAATATTAATGTTTCTGGAGGTTTAACAGGGTTATTGTTTATAGGATCTGGAGCAACTGAGTCATTATCTGGAACACTAACTGTTGCAAATGGTGGCACTGGTGCTACAAGTTTAACATCAAATGGACTATTGATTGGTGCAGGAACAAGTGCGATAACACCACTTGCAGTTGGCGGAACTAACACCGTGCTTTTGGGAAACACCGGAGCAAGTCCAAGCTTTGGTCAAGTACAAAACGCTGCACTTGCAAATAGTTCAGTCACTTTAAGCAATGGAAATAATATTTCAGTAACAGGATCACCGTTAAGTCTTGGTGGCACTGCATCGATTGCACTTTCAGGAACTACCAATCATGGAGTTCAAGTTGGAAATGCATCAGGCAGTTTAACATCACTTGGTGTTGGAACGAACGGACAAATTTTAGTGGGATCAACGGGTGCAGATCCTGCATTTGTAACACCGACAGCAGGAACAGGGTTATCACTAACAAGTAATGCAACAACATTGCAGTATGCATTGTTAACACCAGTGAGTGTGGCAAACGGTGGAACTGGTGTTGGAACTTTAACAAATCATGGAGTTTTGCTTGGTCAAGCAACATCAACAATTGCAGCAACTGCAGTTGGAGCAACCAATACAGTACTTTTGGGAAATACCGGAGCGGATCCAAGTTTTGGTCAAGTACCAAATGCTGCACTTGCAAACAGTTCAGTAACTTTAAGTAATGGAAATAATATTACAGTAACAGGATCACCACTCAGTCTTGGTGGCACTGCAACTGTTGCACTTTCAGGAACTACTAATCATGGTGTGCAAGTTGGAAATGCGTCGGGCAGTTTAACATCATTGGGTGTTGGAACAAATGGACAAATTTTAGTTGGATCAACTGCTGCAGACCCGTCATTTGTAACACCGACAGCAGGAACTGGGTTGTCACTAACAAGTAATGCAACAACATTGCAGTATGCATTGTCAACACCAGTGAGTGTGGCAAACGGTGGAACTGGTGTTGGAACTTTAACAAATCATGGAGTTTTGCTTGGTCAAGCAACATCAACAATTGCAGCAACTGCAGTTGGAGCAACCAATACGGTACTTTTGGGAAATACCGGAGCAGATCCTAGTTTTGGTCAAGTACCAAACGCTGCACTGGCAAACAGTTCAGTGACATTGAGTAATGGAAATAATATTTCAGTAACAGGATCACCGTTAAGTCTTGGTGGCACTGCATCGATTGCACTTTCAGGAACCACCAATCATGGTGTGCAAGTTGGAAATGCATCGGGCAGTTTAACATCGCTTGCAGTTGGAACCGATGGACAAGTTTTAGTGGGATCAACAGGTGCAGATCCTGCATTTGTAACACCGACTGCAGGAACTGGATTGTCTGTGACTGCAAATGCAACAACACATCAGTATGCACTTTCAACACCAGTAAGTGTGGCAAATGGTGGTAGTGGTCTTGCAGCAACAACAGCTTATGCAGTACTTTGTGGCGGAACTACCAATACTGCAGCATTGCAATCAGTTGCATCTGTGGGAACAGCTGGACAAGTGTTGACATCAAATGGTGCTGGAGCATTACCAACATTTCAAACTGTGGTGCAAACTACAACGGTTACTTTAACATCAGCTCAAGTTAAAGCTTTGCGCGCTACTCCAATTACTATTGTTGCAGCTCCAGGAGTAAATAAAGTTGTTAATATTTTAAGTTGTTTTGTAAAATTAAAATATGGTGGAACCAGTGCTTTTACTGCAGGAGCATCTCAAACACTTCGCTTAGGTTATATTGGAACTGGTGGAACTGCTATTTTGACAACAGCTTTAGCAAATACTTCAATTGTTGCAACAACTGATCGTGTAGCATTTTCTGGCGCAACAGCAAATACTGGGTTTGCAGATACTGGAGCAACACTTGCGACTAATTCTGCCGTGGTAATTTACAATTCTGTGGCAACAGAAATTTCTGGTAATGCTGCAAATGATAATACGATTGTTGTTTCGGTAACCTATCAAATTGTGTCAGTGTAAATTATTCGTAATAATTTTTGGATAAATATGCTCGACCAGAGTCACCAAAAATAATAACTGCAAGATCTGTTGGTTTTAAATTTTGTGCATAGCTGTGCGCTGCATATCCAACAGCACCACTGCTTGGTCCAACTAAAAATCCATGTTGATGGGCTAATGTTTTCATCATGTCGATACCTTGTTCATCATCCACTTCAATAAAATGATCAATTACGTTATTGTCCAAAACAATAGAATCTGAATCAACGCCCATGCCTTCAAGTTTGTAGGGTTTTGGGTTTCCTTTGGTTGAACGATATGAATTTTTTGCATCAACACCAATCACTTGAATGTTTGGATTCATTTCTTTTAAAAACTTTCCAGCACCACTGACAGTTCCGCCAGTTCCTGCAGCAGCAATCAAGTGTGTAATTTTTCCGTTGGTTTGTTTCCAAATTTCAGGACCAATATCATGATAGTGAGCTGTTGCATTGAGTGGATTACAATATTGATTCGGCATATGTGAATTTGGAATTTCTTTGGCAAGTTTGACTGCTTGAGAATGATAACTGTTTGGATCTTCAAGCGCAGTTGTTCCTGGGAATGTGTAAACTGTTGCGCCATATGCTTTCATGGAATTAATTTTTTCTTTGCTGTGTTTGTCCATAGAACAAATAATAACTTTATAGCCTTTGATTGATCCAATCATTGCAAGCGCAATTCCATGATTTCCCGATGATGCATCAATGAGTGTCATACCAGGTTTTAAAAGTCCTTGTTGTTCTGCCCATTCAACCATGTATTTTGCAGAACGATCTTTGATGCTGCCACCTGGATTTAAATATTCAAGTTTTGCAAAAATATTTGTTGGAAATTCTGAAAAAATTTTGACCATTGGGGTGTTTCCAATGGAATTAAGCAGGGTATTCATGGTTTAAGATCTTTCTGTTTTTTTAATTTACTTTATTTTACGACTTTGGCTTTATCTGAGCAAGAGATTTTGTTTTTGATATTTAACAATTTCATAACCCCTTACTCCTCATCCTCGCGCAGGCGGGGATCCATGTCTTCTTTTTTCAATTTTTTTTGTTTTGATTTAGGGACAAATAGTTCTATATTTTGTTGTTTATGCTAAGCACTAAAGATTTCTACTGTGAGCAATAATAATTTTTTTTAAACAGGAAGGCATGGATCCCCGCCTGCGCGAGGATGAGGGAAAGATTAATGCAAAATCAAAATAATGGAAACTAAAAGTCCATAAATCGTAAATGAATCGATCATTGCAAGTGCAAGCATTGTAAGCTTTGATAAATTAGGATACGTTTCTAAATTGTACGCAATTTGAGTGTTTGCCATTGCAGCAGTGCGACCTGAGTTGATTCCCGGTGAAATGGTTGAAAGACCAATGCAGAGTGCTGCAGCTAAAAATTTCCAACCTTGCATGAGTGATTCAGGATGAACTGTTGTGGTTAAAATAATGAGCGAAATTAAAAGTGAAAAAATAACAGGAGTTTCAATAATTGCTTCACAGATAAACGTGAATGTTAAAATTTTTCCATAAGCTTTTTTATTGATGCCAACAGCTTGACATGCAGCAAAAGCAAATAAACTTAGACCAATTGATGGTCCAATGCATCCAAGACCAATGCTCAGTCCACTTGCTAAAAGTTGTAAAGCTTGCGTAAAACTTTCAGTTTCTGCAATTTTTCCTTTAATCAAAAGTGCAATCAAGAGTCCGAAAATGTTTGGAGTCATAATTAAAGTTTGAGTAATTAGCATTAAATTTAAAATTTTACCTTGTAAGAATGGTTGACGAGCTAAACTTTGGCATGAAGCAATGACGGGAAATGATGATGCAATTCCTGCACAAAAACCAGAGATTCCAACAGCACATGCAATGCCGATCACTGCGTACGTCGACCAAGCATTTTGCATGCTTGCACTGTCACCTAACAGCATTAAAGACATTAAAATGCCTAAAATTGCAGCAGTTTCAGTGACCGCAGTGCCAATGATGCAAAGTTTTGAAATGTTATTTGAAGCTGTTGGTTGCTTGAGCATACTTTGTAATGCTTGCTTACCGATGAGTCCTTGTCCAATACCTGTGCCCAAGGCACTTAAAATGACTGGCAAAAGAGAAAGTAATATGTAGGTACTGTCTATCATGGCATTTATCTTTTTATGGGGCTGTGCTTAAATTTGTTTCGTTTTCTTCTTCAGGCATGATTTGCATTGATAAGTAGGTCAAGGTGAGCATGGTAAATACAAAAGCTTGAATGAATCCTTCAAAAATTCCAAAAATTAAAAGCATGATCATGTTGGCTCCTGATATCAAACCAAGTGTTTGAAGTAATGCTGATCCTGACATCATGTTGGTATACAATGAACTGATGATAAATCCACCAAAAATATTTCCAAAAAGTCGAAATGAAATTGAAATAATTGATGATAAAGTTCCGATAACGTGCAGTGGAAACATGAGAAAAAATGGTTCAAAGTAGTGTGCAATGTAATGTTTAAAGCCTTTTGCTTGAATTGCATTACGGTGAACATACAAAAATGAAATGAGTCCAAATGCTAAAGTGGTATTTAAATCTTTGGTTGGTTCTTCAAGCCATGGAATAATTTGAATAGTGTTACAAAGTACAATGAAAGAAAAAAATGATGCGATCATGGACAGATGATTTTCAGGACATGCTTGAATTGATTGCTGTAAAAGATCTTGAAAAATTTTAACATACTGAATCACAATGTATCGAATAAAACTTTTTTCATTTTTAAGGCATCGTGAGATAAAAAAACTTGCTGATATAATGATACCTAAAATAACCCAAGTGCTGATTAACGTATCCATTTGCAATGTCCAAAATTTTGCATTAAATCCCCAAGGCGCTAGTGGCTGCCACGTATGATGTGCAACGGTCGGATTATGCATAAAATTCTCTTTATTTTATTGTCTATAAACAAGTAATGCAACGGTACTCAGGTATGATGATACAAATAATATCAACAGAAGTATAGAGTTGTCTGGCATATTTCTGACTATTTTAAAAATGATAAAAATGAGAATTGCATAACGCAATAAAGTACAAAAAAGATCAAGTATTGGTTTATGTTTTAAAAAATTACTTTGTTTTGTTTCAAAAAGAAACAAGCCATACAAAATTCCAATGATGATAGTAAAAAATGAAATTAAAATCATAAAAAAACTTTAATAATTTGATTGCTACACAAATTTTTATCATTGTTATAAACTATACCTGCACAGAGTTAAAGGTCAATGTAAAAATGGCTTAAGGAAACAGGTTATGATCTATTGGAATGATCCTGAAACAACTTCAAAATTAAAAGAAACTTTAGATCGCGATGAAATTGTGCTTGCATCAGGGGATACTGTTCTTGGTTTATGGGGAAATATTACTCAAATATCATTTGAAAAAATGAATCACATTAAAGTTCGTAATGATCAGCCCTATTTAATTGTTATTGGATCTTCAAGCTGCTTGCCAAAATTTATTGATCAAGAATTGAATGAAAAATTAAAATGTTTGATTGAAACTTGTTGGCCTGGACCGGTAACATTGATATTTAAAGCTCGAAAAGATTTGCCTTCATGGATGGTAAGTCCTCAAGGAACCATTGCGCTTCGTGTTCCTGATCATGATGGATTATTAGATCTTATGCATCATTTCGATGGTTTATTTTCAACAAGTTCTAATATTTCAGGACAGCCTGTTGCTAATTGTATTGATCAAATTGATCCTACAATTCTTACGCAAGTTGGTGCAATTTGCAGTGATCGTGAGCAACAATGTTATTCAAAAAGTCCTTCAACCATTCTTGATTGTTCAACCGGAGACATTCAAATTTTGCGATCTGGTGCATTTAGTGTTGAAAAACTTGAAAGTCTTTTAACCTAAAAATGGCTTTACGGCTCATATAACCATTGATTATTTGGTGATGTTTTTTTTACAATAAAAATAAATCAATGATAATTAAAGGGGGAAATGTATGAGGTTGCAAAGATGTATTCAATTTGCTGCAGTTATTAGTTTTTTTATGGTTCATCTGAAAGCAGCGCCAGTTATCCAATCAATCTTGAATGATTCTGACTTTGGGTTTGTAGTTTTTAAGCATAGTGATACTTCTCATTGTTCATTATCAAATTTAGAAGTCATTATTCATGCTCATAGCAAATTTACGCATGAATTTTTGTTGGAATTGGGCAAGCCAAGCGTTGTACTTCGTCCAGTTTATTATCAAGATCCTTTAACTCATCAAAAAATATGGTTTGTTGATACTTCATATCATTTTAATCCTCAAAAAATTCAAGAAGTTTATGATCTATGGGTTCAAAGGAAAAGAGCAAAAAAATTTAAATCAGCAGATTATTGGTTAAACCATTGGCTTGGTAGAGATATTTCTTTGATCCCTCACGAAGTTGAAATTTCAGGATATTTAGTAAATTTATCGCGTGTAGTAGCTAAAAATAACAAAGATATTTCAAAAAGTTATAAAGATAAGCAGGTTGTATGGTTAAGTTTTGCTAAAGGCATTTTTTCAAAATTGGTTTTAGAGTTACGCATTCGTCAAACTATGGGTAAAGGTGTTTATCCAACAATTCAGTTGTTTCATGGTGAAGGCGGCGTGTGTAGTAATGGAATTGTTGAAAGAATTTAATTTAAAAGCAAATTAACAATTAAATTTTGAAAAAGCAGATACGTGCTTGCTCCAGCGGCTAAAAATGGGCCGAATGGTAAAATTTTTGTTTTTTTGTGAGTGAAAAGCAGATAGCAGCCACCACACAATGTGCCCATAGTTGATGCAAACAAGATGGTAAACCAACAACCAACCAGTCCTATAAAAGATCCAATCATGGCGATGAGCTCTAAGTCTCCTTGGCCAAGACCATCATGTTTTTTAAACCAATAAAAAATTTTGTTGGCAATCCAAAAAAATCCATAGCTTAAAACTGCAGCTAAAAAACTTTCAAAAAAAATGATGGGTAAAAAATGATAAAAGGACAAGATAAAGCCAACAGAAATTAAGTACAAAGATACAAAGCGAGAGATCAGCATCTGCGATAAATCAGTATGCACGCTGATCCATAAGGCACTTAAAAATAAAAAATAAGCAGGTAAAAAAATTGTTATTTGATATGCAGCAAAAAGCCACCACATGGTGGCTACAATATCAAAAGGGGAAATAAATCGCATTTTTGCAGACTTGTGTGTGAACTCTTTGACTAAAAATGCAGCAATATGACGCAATGCAATAGACCATATGAAAAAAAAGATTGTCAAAATGAAAGTTGCGCCAATCATCATGACAATTTTTATTCAGATTTATCAAAATCTTTTTTGACTGTTTCTAAGATGTTTTCAATCCGTTGTTGTTTTTCAAACTGCTCATCAAATGTAAATTTGAGCTCTGGTGTATAGCGGCCATCAAGTGTGGAAGCAATGCCTTTACGAAGTGATGGTTTGTACAAAATTAAACGTCTTTTTTTCTGTTCAAAAAATTCAGGACCATTTGGATCATAAAAATAAATGATACAAACACCTTTGTTTTTTGAAAGCTCAACTCGATTTACAAATAATCCTTGCAATTCTTTATCGTCTAAAGATAATTGCAAAAGCATTTTTGAAATCTCTCTGAGCAGCAGTGATTCTTTTTGAGAGCGTTTAATGTGAGATAGGTTGGAGGAATTATTCATTATCGTTTGATAAGCAATTCACCGCGGCTTGCCAAAAGCATTAAATTTTGTTTGATAGCACGAATCAAACGTTTACGTTTTTTTTGTGTTGGTGATTCAAAGTATACAACGCGTTTCATATCGCGGACAATGCCTTCACGTTCAATTTTTTTCTTAAGTTGACGTAGTGCACGATCGATATTGGAAGTAACTTGAACTTTGATATTTGCTTTTTTGGACATAGCTTACAGCCGCCTTACGAAAAATTTATAGATTAAATTTATAGATTTCACACATATTCTTAGAATACGCAGGATTTGACCAAATGTCTAGGGCTCTTAGAACATGAAATTTAATGATCCCATAATGCTGACTGGATAGTATGCATTACGAGGGTTGATTGGTTGTTGCCATACAAAGCTTGCTTGAATTCCAGGTTGTAGATCAAAAACGATTGCAGCATTAAAGAATTGGCCACGCCAGTCAGATTTGCAAGAAAGTGCATCAGGGTAAAAATATTGAGCTTTTTCGCTGTCACAGATCTTAAAGCAATCTTTTCGATGTTGTACGAGTTCATACGTGAACCAAAAATTAACATGTTTTAAAAATTGATAAGCATTTAAAAGTACTTTTAGATTCCAGTTAAATCCTGGTTGTGTGCGTACATCGGTCCAAAATGGATAGACCACGCGCTGTAACGGGCTTGTTGGAAAAGGACGATGTTCATTTTTTGCAAAAAATGCTGTAAGGCCACCTTCAATACCAATTTCAACCGATTCTGCAAAATCAAAAGTCATACCAACGCCGCCACCAGCAGAAGCATGGCCATTGTTACCAAACGGAAGGCTGAGTAAATTTGAGTAATCGATCTCTTTTGCTACGGGAAATGTTCCACCAACCCAGGCGTATGGTGTTAAAATCATGTCAGGCCAGACGTCATCTTCATCATCTGCATTAAAACGATTTGGGTCATACGCGCGTTGTAGCGTAAGCATCACGCGAACGTCTTCAACACTTGATTCATCAAATGAACATGCTGTTTGATTGATGCCGCATTCTGATGACAACAGATTGTCTAAATTGTTTGAAATATATTTGTTGAATAAATTTTGAGCCGTAGCATTGGGCGCAGCTGAAAATCCAGTTCCTGTTTGATTTAAATTGGTGTACAGGGCAGAAATTGGAGCAGAAGATCCAGAAGCTCCAGTTTGGCAAATCGTTGCAACATTGGAAATGCTGTAAGGTCCAGGAGAGGTTTGGCCAATCGGAGAACAGCTGGTTGAAGAGGTTGTTTGTGTTGCAATGGTGTTGGTGTAATATTGTTGAATGTTGACAAATCCAGTTTGAATCGTCAGTCCAATGTTATCATTACATTGTACGTTAAATTCTAAACGTAAGCCTTGTTTTTTGTATTCAATCGGCGTTGAAAAAGCACCAAAATATTTTGTGTCAGCAGCTAAGGCAGCTTCTTGAAAAATACTTGGAATGTTTGCTGTAGCAGAGCCTGCATTAAAGACAAGAGCAGAGTTTGCTGGAGGGTTAGTAATTGAGCCGTTCACAAGTGTTCCTGAAAGATTTTTTGCTGCATCGGTAAGACAATCTGGCCAATCAACTGCATTGATTAAAGTTGTTGAAATTGTTTGTGAATTTCCAATTTCAGCTGCATCAGCGCCAGCTTCGCCAGTACCCCAAATTGAATTTCCATTTTTTGGATTAGCACCTAAAAACAGACCCATGGCATACAATGTTCCACGAAAATCGCCAAGTTCAAATCCATTTTCCGGAACTCCGACCACAGTTCCATAAGTTGTGGTTCCATTGTATCCAATTGCGCGATTTGCACCTTGAATAAATCCGCTCACGTTTAAACCAAATCGTTTTGTTTTGTTCGGTACTTCATTTTTCATTTGTGCTTGTTGTAGATCTAAAAATTGACTATTCAATGGCATCATGCTGTCATTTGCAGAAAAGTTTGGAGCAGGATCAAAATGTTGTAGTGTTGTCAGTTCTGCAAGCATTGGAGTGAACATGAAAGCACTGTTGATGGTGATGATGGCACATAGGCGACGTAGATTCAAGATCATATGAGCTCATCCTTACGGGTCTAAAATTCTACAAAATTAAAATGATATGGTAAGGTTATAACATGCTTTTTTTTTACAAACAAGTTTTAATCTATTTTTAATTGAGTCTTTCCTATGCAATATTCACTTTATTATCAAGCTCGTGTTCAAAAAGAGCTTTGTTGGATGGTAACGGCAACAATTCGATACATGGATCATGTTGCTTTTGATCGTACCGTAGACAAAGAGCAAAGTATTTTTGAATTTTTTGTTGCACCGGATTTTGAGGCAGAATTTTTGTCAGTTGCCAATCGACTGATGCAACACAAAGTTTTTTTGACCCTTGAAAAATTACCCAATCGTATGATGGCTGAGAATAATTCTTAGTTTCAATTTTTATTTTTTCAATCGCGCAAAAAACTCTTTTTCACCCAAGCATGCAAACAGATCATGCAGTTGCATACCTTTTGGTGAGCCGGTCAAAAGAATTCGAAGTGTTGCGTACAATGATTTGTCAGCAATTCCTGCAGCTTTAATTTTTGATTTCATGGCATTTAAAAAACTGTTCCAATCCGAAGTTGCTTCGTTTTTCAGCAAATCTTTAATTTTTTCAAAATCTTGAGGGCTCACTGCGTCAGCATGGGCAGCAATGTTGATGATTGGTTGATTGAAGTAAAAATCAAGTAATGTTGCTGATTCAACAAGTGTGTGCATATCGTTTTGAATTGATTTGATCAAAGTTTGTAAAGTTTGATCTGAAATTTTTGACAGATCATATTTTTTTGTAAGGAATGGTTTGCACAGATCAGTTAATTTGACCGTGTCGTATGCAGCAATCCATTTGTGATTCATCCAAATTAATTTTTCAACATCGTAACGAATTTGGCTAATTCCATGTAAATGATCAAATTTATAATTTTGTGCCATTTCATCAAGCGTCATGATCTCTTTTTCAAAAGAAGTACCCAAAATTCCTAAATAGTTGCAGACAGTTTCTGGTAAAAATCCTTGTTCTTGTACATCATCGAGTGAAAATCCTTTGTCTCGCTTTGAAAGTTTTTTTCCTTCTTGATTGCACAAAATTGGCAGATGCCAAAAAATAGGAAGTTTGCAATCTAAAGCTTCATACAAAACTGATTGGCTGACGGTGTTTGATAAATGTTCTTCACCGCGAAACACATGAGAAATTTGCATCACAATGTCATCAACGCAATTTGCAAAAATGAAGGTAAAGCTACCATCTTCTCGAGTCAGTGGAAAATCTGAAAAATGTTGCAAGTCAAATTCTAAAATACCTCGAGCCATATCTTTGAAAAAAACTTTTTTTGAACTATCAACTTTCATGCGCCAGATATGAGGAGTTTTTGCAGTTAATTTTTGTTCAATTTCAGATTCTGATAATTTTGCACAGGTCGATTCATAGCGTGGTGGTCGTTTCATTGCAATTTGACGATTTCTTCGAATTTCAAGTTCTTCTGGAGTGCAAAAGCAACGATACACTAATTTTTTTTCAGCCAGCTTATTGAGATTTTCTTGATAAATGGATGCGCGTTTTGATTGAAAATAAGGACCAAAGTCGCCACCAACTTCAGGGCCTTCACTAAATTTTAAATTGAGCCAGTTGAGATGTTTGATGATCGTGCTTGTGCCATGTTCAATGTTTCTTTGCTGATCCGTATCTTCGATACGAAGTAAAAATGTCCCGTTATTTTGGCGAGCAAATAAAAAATTTAAAAGTGCTGCTCGAACATTTCCAATGTGCATAATGCCGGTTGGGGATGGGGCGAATCTGGTGCGTACCTTGTTCATATTTTTTCACAGAGTTAAAAATAGTTTCAAAATTGCAATGTTTTATAAAAGCAGCATATCAGAAATGAAAAATAATGTTGAGTGCCATATTTATAGAGATGGTGCAGTGATGGTTGCTTGGCAAGGGATTTCAAAAACCATTTTTAATGGGCGTTCGTAAATGCTTAAGGTTACTTCGTCAAGATCAAGTCGATGAGCTGGAAAGTGACCTAAATTTTGTTGTTTGCCGGCATATATAACATACAAATGCCCTAAATGATTTTGAATAAGCTCCATTGCTTCGGTATCAAGCTTTTGATCAATATTTGGATGGCATGTGAGAATGAGTCGTGATCTGGCAGTAGGACCAAAAAGAATATTGTTCGGTTGGATGTTTGGAGCAGTTGAGCTGAAAAATTTTACTTCTTCACGATAATGTTGAGCTTCTTGAATTTTTCTTTCATGATGACTTGAAAAATTTAAAAAGGACGATGTTAAAATCATAAAAAATAGTGTTTTTTTGACCATAAAAACTCCTTGATTGTTTTTAATTGGGATGATTGTAGCACAAAAATGGATTGGCTGTGCAAGAGCTTTAAATTTGGTATACTAAAAACGTTAGGGTTTTCTAGTCAAAAAAATCATCTGGAATGCTGTTTGTGATTCATTTTTTAGCGCTTTTTTATTTTTTAAGTTTTTGTATGCCACTTGTTGGATTTGAACATGCAAAAAAATGTTTAATTTCGGCACATGATGAACAACTTGATCAAAAATTAAGTGAAAATTTGCCAGATCAATTTTTTGTGCAGGATGTGCAGTATTTGGTCAATGGTAGTTATGACCAAGATGAGCTTGAGTATCTTACTGGCCTGAAAACTCAAACAACGGTTACCATTCAAGAGCTTGAAAATGCTTTATTTTATTTACGGCAATCTTTAAAATTTAGCTCAATTAATCTTGAGGTTATTCAAAAATCTCAAAAAATTAGCCTTGTTTTTCAATTGACCAAGCAACAAATTTTACATCGTATGGCAGTTTCAGGATTTTCTCGCGATAAAGATCGACTTAAAAATAGCTACTTGATTGATATTGGAGATCCTTTTGATCAACAAAAGCATGCGCATGGTATTGAACAAATGGTTTGTTTTTTAAAGAATGCTGGATATTTTCAAGCGCAAATTGTGGATACGGTTATAATTGATCCGCAAACGCAAGCTGTGGTAGTCAAATGCCAGATCCAAAAAGGATCAAAATTTAAAATTAAAACTATTAAAATTTTGTTTGATCATATTGGCAGTGTAAGTGCCTCAGAAATTGATAAATTACAGCAAAAAATAGCGCTGCAATGTGTTTGCAAAGTTCAAGGGAAATGCTACAGCTCTCAATTACTTGAAAATCTTGTGCAAAAAATAAATTGGGTTTTATCGCATCATGGTTGCATTGGTTTTGATGTTACCGTTGATCAAACCGTGATATCTGAACGTAAGGATGTTGATGTTGCGGTTCATATTTCTTTAGAACGTAAAAAAGAGTTTATTTTTTGGGGTGCTGTATTTTTTAAACCAGAACAAATCGTAGATCATTTGTTGTTGTATGGTAAATCAACGTGGCATTTTCCAAGTTCTTTGATTGTTGATGAAGTGCAGCAATTGTACAAAAGCAAAGGTTTTTGGGATGTGCATGTATCAGTTCGTGAAGAAAAAGATCGTATGTATTGTTTTATTCAAGAAGGCAAACGAGCTTTAATTTCAAAAATAACATTTAAAAACCATGGTTCAATTTCGCAGGAAGTTCTTTTAAAGCATGCTTGTCATGGTTTTGTGCGTGCTCGTTTTTTTGATCAAGATTTGTTTAAAAAAATGATTGATCAAATTTTAAAAATTTATAAACAGGCTGGTTTTTGGAATGTAAAAATTTTAAAAGAACAGTTTGTTGATGGTGTAAAGTTAGGAACTCATGAATTAATTTTAACATTGGATACAGGTGTTCAAAAAATTTTGGGAACTGTGGAAATTGTTGATCAACCAGAGTTGCAACAACAATTGCAAACAAGCTATGAAAAAAATAAGGGACAAGGATTTGATGTTTCCTGGCTGCAAGATCAAAAGCAGATGATTATTCGTTTTTTACGTGCTCAAGGATATCAAAAAATTGATGCGCACTGTCAATTGCAAGAACATGATGGTGTTGTTGATGTTGCATGGCATGTTGATGTGTGTGAGCTGTGTATCAAGGTTGGTAAAACTATTATTTTGGGAAATAGTACCATTCCACATAAACTTTTAATGCAAGAGTGCGCGCAGCAGCAAGGTCAGGAATGGAATAAAAAAAATCTTGAAACAACGCTTCAAAATTTTAAAAATTTACCAATTTTTGATTCAGTTCAAATTTATCCAGGTACGTACAATGATAAAAATTTATATAAACCTGTGATGGTAAAATTGATTGAAGATGATCGCTATGAAATTAAAACTCGATTTGGTTTGCAGCAAGTAGGAAGAAATTTACAGCTTCGTCGTGGGTTTACCTATCAAGCTGGTGCTACGGTTTGTTTAAATAATCCATTTCAAAAAGCAGATCAATGTTTATTGGAAGCTGATATGACCAGATTTTATCGAAATGTTTCTGCTCAATATTTGTTTCCCTGGTTGTTTGGAAAAAAAATTGGATGTCAGTTTAAGTTGTATGACAATGCGTATCAACAGCCGGTGTATATTGGAAGTCAAGATTGTTTGTACAAGGCAACACAGCAAGGATTTTTGTGCAATTTAACGCACACGCGTAACAATAAAAAATTAGGTCAATTTGTGCTGAGTGGTTCTGTTGGTTTTGAAGCTATGGGTTTGTTTGAATGTGAGCAGCCAGATTTAAATTTAATTATTGATTACAATCGAAAACTATTGGATAAAAAAATTGGATATTTGTTTGTTGAGCCGAATATTGTTTGGCAAAGTATGGATAATTTATTAAATCCTCATCGTGGTCATATGTCATTTTTTTCATGCAAGGCAATGTTTGATGTAGATTCAAAGACAAGTTTTTTTAAAATTTTGTTCGAACATTCGCAGTATGTACCGTGTGGAGATAAAGTTACTTTTGCCATTCGTGCACGCTTAGGTCATGTTTTTAATCGGAATTTTGATCAAATTAATCCGATTGAGCGATTTTATTTGGGTGGCGCACAAACGCTTCGTGGTTATCAGCGAGATTACACTCCGCCATACGGAGTTTTGACTAAGCCGATTTATGATCAACATGCAGGACTTCCACCATGCGCTGACAATATTTGGCGTTA
Organism: uncultured Pseudomonadota bacterium; assembly: GCA_964406135.1. GTDB lineage: Bacteria > Babelota > Babeliae > Babelales > Chromulinivoraceae > JACPFN01. The sequence continues at coordinate 18,143 of CAYOQO010000010.1, forward strand.
TGCTCCGCAAGGTGGCCGAAGTTTGTTTAATTTAAATGCTGAAGTTCGATTAAAATTATATAAAGATTTTGGCATGGTGATTTTTAATGACGTTGGTGCATTATTTAAACACAGTATTTACGATGAGCTGCGATCTTGGAAAGATAGTTTTTTTGCGGGATCAGGTTTCGGATTTCGTTATGATACACCGATTGGGCCTGCGCGTTTTGATGTTGGGTATAAATGGAAAATTCAGTATCCTGATTTTGAATCTCGATGTGTTTGGTATTTAACCCTTGGTCAAGCGTTTTAAAAAAGAGGTGTTTTTCAACACCTCTTTTGATCTTAAATATCAACAAAAACACAAAAAAATTAAAATTAGTTTTCTTTTGTTTGATGAACCAGTTGAGTGAATGTAGAAGATACGGCATTTGGTCGCCGAGATAAATATTCTGCTACCGTTTGCTTTGTTGCTCCTGGTTGACGTCCGCAATTTTTATCAAAGCATGGAAAGGCGTATGAATGAGAGTGTCCTGCTGTTTCAACATGAGTGCCTTCTGAGTTTAATCGACAATGTTCTGGTAAATTTAATCGAGCAATTAAATCAGCGCGAGTTTCTGCAGATTGAGAAGCTTGAATATTAAATTGAACTGCAAAAATAGAAAACATTGAAAATAAAATAATATTTTTATGCATGATAAAAATTCCTTATAAAAATATGACATTATTTGTTCGTGCAATAATTTTAAAAAGCACATGAACAAAAAATTCGTTAAAAAATAATGTAATCGTCCTCGTAAAAACGAGAATTAGGACAAATGAACATTGGGAAAATTAATTCAACGGATTGTTGAAAAGATTAGAAGTGACGCCAACGAGAAGATGTTGGTTGAGAAGAAACAAGACAGATTGAAAAAATCGCGATTTGCGATTTCATGGCAAATCCTTTCTGTAAAAATTGTAAAACATATTAAAAATAATATTAGGTAAATTGTTGTTGTTAGTCAATAGTCTGCTTTATTGTTCTGGGAATAAACATTCGCTTGATTTTTGGCGCTTTAAAGCAATTTTAGAAGTAATTTGAGCTCTTGCAATTCTTTCGCGTTCAATCATCATTGAATATTGAAGCATTTGAGCATGATATGTTTCTAGATCTCTCTGATATTGCTCGATTTGCTCATAGTATAATTTGTCTTCTTCTGCAAAATAATTGAAATCGTCATTGTGATCATTGAAAGCTTGAAGATATGTATTTGAATTTTGTCGATGCCAAGGTAAACTAGGGGCAATTGGTGGCTGTGGGGGGTTAAATGAAGCACCTGAAATGTTGACAGATGTGAAGCAAAAAATAAGTAATGTAAATTGTAATAACTTGATCATAAAAATTTCCAAAATCCCTAATTTTGATAACGATTGATTATTTTTAGGATATAAATAACTAATTTTTAGTCAAAATTATTATTTTTTTTCTTTTTTTTAAAAATAAAGTACAGTGTTTTTGGATGTTAAATTTTATAGTAAAAACTTTCAGTGTTGTTATACTATAAAACAATGATTCTGTAATAGTTTTTGGGGATTTACGATATGTCACTTGAAGTTAATAATAGTTGTCTGGATGCACATCGAGTTTCGCGCAAATCAATTTGGGATATTTTTTCACATGAATTAATGCATCATTTACCGTACGGAACACTTTCTGTTGCTTGTGCTTTGATGTTTTTATCGATGGTTTCAGTTTTTTTTGTTGGATCTGATGCTCATGCTTTGGGGCATCATGCACATGATCATGCTCATGATGGTGCGTGTGGCTTAAATTCTGGTATGGATATTTTGTTTCATTGTTTCCATTTTACGCACATTTTATTTGCTGCAAGTGGTGCGATGGTTACCTTTTATCGTTACAGTAAAAATGTTGCTGCAGGGATTGTGATTGGAATTTTATCATCGGCAGTTTTTTGCACGCTTTCAGATATTTTATTGCCTTATGCTGCGGGAACTTTGTTGGGCGTTGAAATGGATTTGCATATTTGCTTTAGCTCTGAGCTTTCAAATATTTTACCATTTTTGGTGGTTGGTGTGATGAACGGTTTGATTATTTCTCGTGGTAAAGAAGAGCATGCTGATGCTCATTCTGTATCACTTCATTTTTTTCATACTTTTATTTCAGCAATGGCATCTATTTTTTATGCAATTGGTCATGGATTGCCAAATTTTTATGCTTATTTTGGTATGTTTTTTATGTTAATGCTTGTAGCCGTGGTAATTCCATGCACACTTTCTGATGTGGTGGTTCCAGTTTTATGGGCACGAATGGTGCAAAAAAAATGAAGGGTATTGTGCTACAAGGAATTACAAAATCCTACGGATCTGACGTAATTCTTGATAATTTAAATTTAAAAATTCCTGCAGGAAAATTCTTTGCGCTTATTGGACCGAGTGGTTGTGGTAAAACAACAATTCTTCGTATGATTGCAGGGCTTGAAATTCCAGATTCAGGATCAGTTTTTTTGGGAGATCAAGACATTACGTATGTTCCCGTGAATAAGCGCGGCGTGAACACAGTATTTCAAAGTTATGCATTATTTCCTCACTTAAATGTGTATGACAACATTGCATATAGCCTTCGTGTGCGTGGCATGAGCAGTGAAACAATTCAGCAAAAAGTTGAAAAAGTTATTAAAATGTTTCATCTTGAAGCTCATTTGTACAAACAAATTAGTCAGCTTTCTGGTGGGCAGCAGCAACGTGTTGCTATTGCTCGTGCGGTAATTAATGAGCCAGAAGTTTTGTTGTTTGACGAACCATTGGCCGCACTTGATTTGCGTCTTCGTGAAAAAGTGTTACTTGAATTAATTGAACTTCAGGATCATTTAGGTACCACATTTGTCTACATTACGCATGATCAAACTGAAGCTTTAACGGTTGCAGATCAGATGGCAATTATGAATCAAAATGGTCAAATTGATCAAGTTGGAACTCCAAAAGAAATTTATGAGCATCCAAAATCTGTTTTCGTTGCAAATTTTGTTGGAACTACCAATATTATTCAGGGTGTTTTAATTAAACATTCAGATGATTGGTATTTGGATGTGGATAAAATGATTTGCATTGCGATTAAAGTGCCTGACGAAACTCAGATTCAAATTGGTGAAGATGCATGCATTGGAATTCGACCTGAAAAAATTTTGATTAGTAAAAGCATGCTCACAGGATTTTCTAATAATTTGTCAGGTGTTGTTCAGTCAATTGTGTATCAAGGCCGTTTTACGCAATATAATGTTCGGTTGCAAAATGGTTACATGCTTCAAGTATTTGAACAAAATGAAGAGCATTTTGTGCGCGAAGTGATTGATTACGATGATCATGTGTATGTATATTGGCAAAAAGAAAATGTGGTGTTGTTGAAAAACAAATAATCAGCCGGAGGGGTGCTGTTGTGCAATATTTAAAAAATATTTTTAAACGTGAAAAATCGTTCTTTTTTATGGCTCCAGCGCTTGCATGGCAAATTTGTTTTTGTTTTTTATCACTTTTGTTTGTAATTCAATTGAGTCTTTGTTCAAGTTTATTTCAAAATGCAACTTTGCAATATTTTTTACAAGTGGCAAAAGCATCTCATTTTTTTGTTATGTTTCGATCATTTTTGTTAGCGAGTGTAACTGCCACCTGTTGTTTGTTTATTGGATATCCGGTTGCGTATTATGTCGCGCTTTGTGCGCCATCGCGCATTAAATCATTTTTAATATTTTTAATAGTTTTGCCATTTTTAACTAACTTACTGGTGCAAGTGTATGCATGGTTTTTTATTTTAGAAAAAAATGGAATTTTAAATAAATTTTTATATTTTGTGGGTCTTGATGTTGGCAATTTGCTTAACAGTCAATTTGCTATGTATTTGGTTATGTTTCATGTCTATTTGCCTTTTATGATTATGCCATTGTATTCAACACTTGAAAAAATTAATATTCGTTTGCTTGAGGCATCACTTGATCTTGGAGCTTCTTACTTTCAAACATTTTGTAGAGTTGTACTTCCATTAACTATGCAAGGAATTAGAACTGGATTTTTTTTAGTCTATGTTACTTCATTTGGGGAATATGCAATTCCATCTTTGATTGCAGGACAAAAAAATTATTTTGTGGGTACCATGATTTCTGAATATTTTTTTATTGGAAAAGATTGGCATGTGGGAGCTGCATTTACCTGTTTAAGTTCAGTTTTGTTTATTGGCACTATTATTGCATATCAATCATTGCTCGATAAAATTGTTGCTCGATTGCAAAGGGTATAGCGCGATGAATATGACAAAATCAATGTTAACTTTTTTTGTAATGGCAATTTATCTATTTTTATATACACCTATCATTGTTTTAGTTCTGTATTCTTTTAATCAAGGTGGATTTCCAGATGTATGGCAGGGGTTTTCACTGCATTGGTATCAAGATCTTTTTGCTTCAATTGAAATTTGGCGAGCTTTTCAAAATTCTGTCATTGTTGCAAGTTGTTCATCGTTGTTGAGTGTGACCATGTCAATTATGTTTGTACATGGTATGCGTCATTACACGCGTGATATTACCTCAATTTTTTACAGTAATGCTTTAATTCCTGATATTGTGCTTGCTGTTGGAATGTTGACGTTGTTTTCATATTTAATGATTCCATTAGGGTTGACAACGTTGATTGCGGGACATACTTTGCTTGGGCTTGGATTTGCAATGCCAATTATTAAAAGTCGATATGATGAACTTGATAAAACTTTGATTGAAGCTTCATTGGATCTTGGTGCATCTATGCGTTATACTTTTTTTCATGTTATTGTTCCTTTTTTGTATCCTGCTATTTTAGTTGCATTTTTGCTTGCGGTAATTATTTCTTTTGATGATTTTTTAATATCATTTTTTTGTTCTGGATCTTCAGTTCAAACATTATCATTGTATATTTTTTCTATGATTCGTTCAGGAATTTCACCGATTGTGAATGCATTATCAACACTTTTGTTGCTCATTAGTTGTTTTTTGCTTTTGATCATGATGATGTTTCAGAAAAATTTGTTTAAGGATTAATGTTGGTTAAATATATCATTCGCTTTCTTGTTTTGCTGAGCTGTATCGCCATTATTTATGGTTTTTTAATGTTGCCGTATGTATTTAAAAACAAAGAGCAAGATGCAAAATCTTTGCGAATTTATACCTGGGCAAATCGTATTGATGAATCTGTGCTTCAAGATTTTGAACAAAAAACAGGAATTAAAGTCTATTTAAATTATTATGAAAGTGTTGAAGAGCTTTTAACGAAGCTTGAAGTTATGCCATCGCTTGATTGTGATTTGATGTTGCCGTCAAATTATGTGATTAAACGTATGATTGATGCAGGCCTTGTGAAAAAATTGGATCAATCTCGTTGTCATTTTATTAAAAAAATTTATCAACAATTTTTAAACACTGATGCTGATCCTGAAAATTTATATTCAGTGCCGTTGTATTGGGATATTTTTGGTATTGGATTTAATGAAAAAATGGTATCCATGGATCAAGTTGATGTTCGCTTGTTATTTGATAAAGATGCAATCATTGGTCATGAGGTTGGCATGACTGATGAACCTCGTGAAGCAATATTTTTAACTGCGCAATATTTGGGCTTGAATTTACATGCGTTAACTGCTGCAGATTTAAAAAAAATTCGACAAATGCTTCGTGCTCAAAAATCATGGGTTGGAGCATACAGTGATTCACAACAAGGATATTTTTTAGGAACAGAAACATTTGATGTAGCTGCATCAGATCGCGAAATTATTTGCAGACAAATGCTCAAAACTAATTTTGTAAAATTTGCATTACTTCCTGCAGGTTCAATGCTTCGTATTGATAGTGTCGTGATTAATGCTGCAACAAAAAAAGATGATTTAATCTATCAATTTTTAGATTTTTTATTTTCATATGATGTTTTACTTGGGCATTCTGAAAAATATTGTATTTTGCCAACAACTCAAGAAGTTTTTCATGATTTGGATCAGAAATATATTGGTGTTTTAAATTTATACCCAGGAAGCACTGAATTTAACAAATTGATTTCATTCGATCTTGGATTGTCACAAAAAGAAATTAATGATTTTTGGATTCGCTTTAAAGCTGCATAGGAAAATGTCATGTCAAACAATAAATTTTATGTTACGACGCCTATTTATTACGTGAATGCAGCACCTCATTTAGGTTCATTGTATTCAACACTTCTGGCAGATGTTGCTGCTCGGTATCATAAACTTATGGGCCAAAAAGTTTTTTTTCTGACTGGTACTGATGAACATGGTCAAAAAATTGCAGAAACTGCAAAAAAAGCTGGCAAAAATCCAAAAGAATTTGTTGATCAATTTATTCCTGCCTATGAAAATATGTGGAAATTGTACAACATTGAATACACAAAATTTATTCGTACGACTGATACGTATCACGTTTTAGCAGTTCAAGCTTGGATTTTAAAATTAATGGAGCAAGGTGACATTTATAAAGGTTTGTATACTGGTTGGTATTGTACACCGTGCGAAACTTTTGTAACTGAAAAAGATCAAGTTGTTGATGGCAAAGAAATTACTTGCCCAACATGTCTTCGTCCATGTAATGAAATTTCTGAAGAATGTTATTATTTTAAATTATCAGCGTATCAAGATCGATTACTTGAATTTTTACAAAATAACTCAGATTTCATTACTCCTAAAGAACGCGCTAACGAAGTTATTTCATTTATTAAAGATGGACTAAAAGATTTAAGTATTTCACGTACCACGGTGACCTGGGGTATTCCATTTCCAGGTGACAGCAAACATGTTACCTATGTGTGGGCAGATGCACTCAACAATTATATTACGGCAATTGGTTATGGTTCTGATGAACAAAAATTGCATCAATGGTGGCCTGCAGATTTGCAAATTTTAGGAAAAGACATTGTGCGTTTTCATGCAATTTATTGGCCGGCATTTTTAATGGCATCAGGATTGCAAATGCCAAAAAAACTTTTGGTGCATGGTTGGATTAAGGTTGGTGAACAAAAGATGTCAAAATCTTTAGGTAATGCAATTGATCCAAAAAATTTGGCAGATCATTATGGTGTTGATCAAATTCGTTATTATTTGACCGCAAAAATGGCAATTACGCAAGACTCACAATTTAGTTTGCAAGACATTGAGCAGTGCATCAATTCTGAACTTGCAGATGACTTAGGAAATTTGCTGAATCGTTGTTCAACTTTGGCAGAAAAATTTAACTACACAAAAATTCAGTCGCCTGACGAATGGTCAAAACAGAGCCATGAACTGCTTGTTGAATCTGAAAGAATGAAAACAGAAGTTTTACAACTTATAGAGCAAGGATTTTTTCATCGAGCTGTGCAAAGAATTTGGGAATTTATAGCACTGACCAATGCTTATTTTCATAATCATGAACCTTGGAAGGTTGTAAAGACCAATTCTGCTCTATTCCAGGAAATTATTGCTGCAACGGTGTATAGCATACGGCTGATTGGAGTATTGCTTTGGCCCGTGATGCCGAATAAAATGGAGCAGTTACTTGCAAGTTTAGATTTTGACATTTCAAAAATGAACGAACATTTATTTGAACAACTTGCATGGACTGATGAAATTAACATTAAAAAAATTGAAACTTTATTTGCAAAATATGAGAAACCTATGGAAAACAAAAACGATCAAAAATTAACATCTACCATTTCGTCATCCTCGACTCCGATCGAGGATCCAGTTACTAATAATTCTTCCTTCATCTCAATTGATGACTTTGTAAAAGTAGACATGCGTGTTGGAAAAATTATTGCCTGCGAAATTGTTGAAAAATCAGACAAACTTTTGAAAATGCAGGTTGATTTTGGTGACTTTGGTCAACGACAAATTTTTGCCGGAATGAGAAAATTTTATCAACCTGAAGGGTTGCTTGGCAAGCTTGGTGTGTTCGTGGTTAATTTTAAACCGCGCATGATCATGGGCATGGAGTCACAAGGCATGATGCTTTCTGCATTTTCAGATCAAGAAGCTTTTATTTTGCAACCAGAAAAAGAAATTATTTTAGGTTCAAAAATTAAGTAAAAAAATTGAATTTTTATGAAAAAAGCAATGTTGTTAAGTTTGCTGTTGCAATTTATATTTTGCTGTG
>CAYOQO010000010.1:26377-46146 GCA_964406135.1 uncultured Pseudomonadota bacterium
TTTATGAAAAAAGCAATGTTGTTAAGTTTGCTGTTGCAATTTATATTTTGCTGTGGAGGTGATGCAGCAAAACCAAGATTTGAACGTCGCGATTTTTACGGTTTTGATAATCCTTCTATTTTGAGAGAATATTGTCTTTTAAATTCTTCTCACTTAAATTACGACATAAAAAAAATATCTTTGTATGCAATAAATCCTGAAGGAGTGGATTTGTGGAAGCATGGTCGAATGATTTTAAGAATTGAAGATAAAAATGGAGAACGTTTTTCTTCAATTTATATTCCAAAAGCTGCAATGATATTAGATGAAACTGAGAAAGAAGATTGCATTATTGAGTGTTTAGAAGGTTGTTTGCGCCTTCGTTTTTTTGTAGAGACTCGCTGTTTAGAGTCTGCTTGTGATCAAGCATTTCGGGCATATAAAAAATTTAATGCAGGTTCTGTGCTCTTGCCATCAAAGCTAGTTGTTGTTCAGATGCAACAAAAAGAGTTAGCAAAAAGAGGTTGTTTTTAAAAAATTGTTGAGTCGCAAGGCATGATGCTTTCTGCATTTTCAGATCAAGAAGCGTTTGTTTTGCAGCCAGAAAAAGAAATTATTTTAGGTTCAAAAATTAAGTAACAGTAATAGTAATGTTTAGGGGTTTTCATGAAACATTTATTGAGTATTTTATTTTGCTTTGTAACCGTGCAAGCAGTTGAAACTGTTAGAATTTATCATGTAACAAGCAGTTTCAAACATTTAGAAAATATTAAAAAATTTGGGCTTTGTTCTGGATTTGGCGCTTGTTATAATTCTGAATCTTTTATTTCTTTGTGCCAGAGTTTTTATCCAACTTGGCCTGTATCTAAGTGTAGGCAGCTGCAGCAAGAACAAAGGGATATGGTTTTGCAGAGTAGAAAAAGTAAAGGATTTGCAGATCAGATGAGTGTCATTTACTTTAAACCAGAAGAGCCTGGAATTAAAGAAACTGCAAATGTTGCAATCGAAGTTGATCCGAACAGTACGTATGTTTATAATATGGAACATCGGGCTCAAGCATGGCAGCAAAATCCTAAAGCTGATGCATTATATCGTAAATCACGTGTTTTATTGGCAGATTATTTAAAATATTTAAAAGAAGCTGAGGCCATGGTTTTGCAAAATCCAAATTTGGAAGTTCAATTGGACCCAGAAACAGCTCGTCCTTTTTATCTTGAAAAAAATGATGCAAGAAAACAAAAGGTTAAAATTAACGGAGAGTGGGTTGAATATAAAGGGATTGGTGCTCAAATTTATAATGGTGAAGTAATTGTTGAAACAACTTGCATTCCATCCAAAGATTTAATATTTTTGAATGATACTATTTTTTCTTGTCCACGTTCAACACCTGTACGTAATAATCCTGAAAATTTGAAATAAAAAAGTATATATGTCTGTAGAATTGCATATCAAAATTGGTCTATATCGTCATTACAAAGGTAATTTATATTACGTCATTGGTCTTGCAAAACATACAGAAACATCTGAAGTTGTTGTGGTGTATCAAGGACTGTATGGTGATAAAGATTTTTTTGTAAGACCATATGAAATGTTTATAGAATCAGTTGAGTATGAAGGAAAAATTGTATCGAGATTTGAATTTGTAAGTGAAAAAATATTATAAATAAAAACAAAAATGAGAAATAAAATATATATTTTGTTATTATTTTTTTCTTTTAATCTTTGGTCTGTTGAACATATTGTGAATGTGATTGACGCTGACCCGTGTTTGATTAAAAATCGTTTGATTTCTATGAAAAATGAATTTGATGTGTCATATGTAAAACATTCTTCACGCAAGCATTTTCCTGGGGTTCATTTTCAAGTTAATTATGATGTAAGGCGAGTGTGTTGGTTGCAAATAGTTAGAACTGATTGTAAAGATATAAAATTACAAGAATTTATTGATGCTTGTGATGAATTATTTCCAATATATACGCATGGTGAGCATTTTTATGACATACCAATTTGGAATTATGGTTATTTTAATAAGCCATTATCTTTTTGGCGTGCGCATTCTTATGCTGTCGCACTTGATCATAATCAAAAAACAGTTCAATGTTTGGGCGGAATTTCTTGGGGATTTGAATTATCATTTTGGAGACTTTGGCCATATACGATTCTGCCAAAATCGTTAGATAAATCTAATTGGATTCAAGATTGGAATGTTTTTAAAAAAGAATTGCCAGGGTATACAATTATTCAATAATTTCTTTATGCTCAACCAATTTTTGATTTAATTTACCCACAAATATTGCAGCAGCCATCCAAACACCAATGATTCCTAAGCTTATGAGTGTTCCGTACAGTAGTAAATGATGAACTGACATCATAGGATTGCCTGGTACATTGAGCCAGCCGCCAATTTGCGCTCCTGACATTTTTGCAGAGCGTGATCCAAACATATCAATAAAACTTTTTGTTTTAAATTTTGCATCTTTGCTTGTTGGAATGTACATCATTTCTTTGACCGGATTGTTCACTGCATAGGACATTGATTTAACCAAAAGCATGACACCAAATGTTGCCCACAACAGCATGTATGGAGTTGGAAACATAACTTGGTAGTAAACGTACATGCATACGAGTGCGAGTGCAAAAGCTATAGGATAAATCATCAAACAGATGCGAGTTCCAAAACGTTTGATGATGTAACTGGTTCCCAACAATGCAATTAAAAATGCAAGGGTATTAATGCAAACGCCATACACACCTTTAAACCATTTAAATGATGCATCATCAAAAATTAAAGATGCTTGTGAATTCATTTGATATTCAACAATAGTTCCTGCAATTTCATAAAATGTTGAAACAATCAACACGCCAATTAAATATGGCTGTGTGATCAAAAGTTTAATACCGCTGAGCGCATTGTGCGTTGTTGGTTTTTCATGAATTGCAGCGTTGGTCAATTCACTTGCAGGTGTTGTTTTGATCAAGTAATGGATTGTGGCAATAAAGCATCCAAGGCATACGACAACAGTTGCATAAAATGGCCAGATGACATTTGTTTTAATAAGCATTAACGATGATCCGCCAATCGCGCCAAATTGTCCTGCCGCCACAATGAAAGGAAATATTCTTTTAGCTTGATCTGAAGTTGAAGCACTGATGGTGAAAGACCAAAATACAGCAACCATGAGTGAGCCAAAACTTTCAGTAAATAAATATCCTAAAATGCCACTGGTTGCAATGACGGTTGAACCTAAAAATGCATCACCTTGTTGATGTTTTAAAAATAAAATGATGGTGATGGCAGAAAATACGATCATGTAAAATGTTGCAATCACGTACATTAATTTATGCTTTTCAAAAATGTCGACCAATTTGCTGTAGAGCAAAACAAGTGCAAGTACAAAAATAGGGGATAAAGTTTTGACGGTTGGAATCCAGAGTCGACCTGTATCTTCTGACCAGCCCAGTGATGTTGGGAATGCAAGTTTGTATAAAACTAAATCTTTAAGGAGTCGCATGAGCCAGTAGGTGCCAATGGTGAATAAAAATGCACAAGCAAGTAAACTGACTTTTTTTACTTCATCTTTATGGATGTCTGGATAAAAATATCGAATGAATGTCGTTAACATAAAAATGATCCCCTTAATTTAAATTTAGTTCCAAGAGAAAACTCCGACATAGCGAGTATGCCGGAGTTTTTATTTTTGTATCAAGTTTTGATTGCAAATATTGAATGCTTATCCAATGATTTCGTTGTTTTTAACAAGCTGTTGATTTTTGCGACCAACATACAACGCTGCAATGATCCAAATACCAATCACACCAAGACCAATCAGTGATCCATAAAGCATTAAATTGTGAATTGATGCTGCAGGATTTCCTTTGATGTTTAAAGCACCGCCAATTTGTGCACCAGACATTTTTGCAGTTCTGCCGCCAAGCATATCGGTGATACCCTTAGCTTTAAATTTTGCATCTTTGCTTGTTGGAATGTACATCATTTCTTTTGCTGGATTGTTGACTGCGTATGAAGCAGCTTTAACAATTAACATTACGCTAAATGTTGCCCAAAATAGATTTAATGGAGTTGCAATACCTGATTGATAGTACAGGTATAAGCTTACAAGTGAAATAGCAAAACTGACAGGATATAAAAGTAAGCAAATTCGAATTCCATAAACTTTCATAATTTTGCTGGTACCTAAAAGTGCCATTAAGAATGCAAGACCATTTACAGCAACACCAAAAATTCCAAGAAACCAATTAAATGCAGCATCATCAAAAATTAATGTTGCTTGTGATTTCATTTGATAATCAACGATTGTTCCTGCAATTTCATAAAAAGTTGAAACAACTAAAACACCCATCAAATATTTTTCAGTAAGAAGTAATTTGATACCACCAAGCATATCTGGTTTTGCTTTTTTCTCTTCTTTGTCTGATTTCATTTGATCAGCAGGAATCGATGCCATTAAATAATGAATTGTCAAAATTAAACCAGCCATGAATGCAACTGCAACAAAGAATAACGGCCATGTTTGGCTAAATTTCATTAAAAGAAGTGATGAACCACCAATTGAACCGATTTGTCCGAGTGCAACGATTAAAGGGAATGTTCTTTTTGCTTGATCAGATGTTGAAGAGCTGACCGTGAATGACCAAAATAATGCAACAAGTACTGAGCCAAGGCTTTCTGTTAAAAGATAGTTTGCAAGACCTGCATATTTTAAAATAGGTGCGCCAACAAATTCTGAACCATAACTTGCTTGGCAGAAGAAAATGGTTGCAATAACTGCAAATGCAAGCGTGTAAAATGATGCGATAATGTAAAATAGTTTATGTTTTTCAAACATATCAACTAGTTTTGTGTAGATAACAACAACGCCGAGTACAACCCAAGGTGAAACTGTTTTTGCAAAAGGATACCAAAGACGACCTTCATCTGCGCTGTAACCTAAAGCTGTTGGAAATGCGAGTTTGAATAAAACAGCATCTTTTAAAAGACGCAGGAGCCAATATGCTCCGATAGTGAAAAAGAATGCAAGACCGAGAAGACAGTATTTTTTAACTTCTTCACGTTTAATTTCAGGATAGAAAAATTGAACAACACCAGTAATCATATACAGTTGCCTTTCATATGAATTTTAATATTTTTTTATTTTTCAATTTTTTGTTTCCTCATCCTCGATTTATTCGGGGATCCAGATCTTATTTTTTTAAGATAGATTCCAGCCTGCGCTGGAATGAGGGGGTGATTAGGGCAAATAATTATTATTTTTAACCCAAACCCATTTTACAAAAACAGAATAGCGTAAAAATTAAGAAAGTATAGTTTTTTGGCTTTCCTATAGCTTCATTTTGCTTGCATTTGTTTTTGAGCGTACAATGCAGCGCCATACAGTTGGCTGTGAGCACTTCTGTTTTTGATCAAATAAAATGGAATTTTTGCCAAATAGCCTTTTAAATATTTTGTATGGTCGTTTGAAACCGAAGGGTTAAAATCAACTAATTCTTTTAAAAAATCAGGATTTTCAAAAAGTTCTGGGTTATTTTCTGCAATTGCATTGGTGATGTAAACGCCGCCGGTAGCATTTTGTGCATACGCAACATTGCGAATCAATCGAATGTAAAGTTTCATAAAAAATTCAACAGCGCTTTTGCAGCGAGGTGAGCTATGTCGGTTTTTAAAAATGTCTAAATAATTTTTGTATTCTACAAATTTATCAGTTTTGTATTTTAATTGTTGATCTAAAAATTTATACATTTCTAAAATTCCGCCGGTGCTACCAAGAACTTTACCCATGGCGTTAATGCCAATATTTTTTTCTAAAAAGTTGTAATATTTCAGTTCAAGCTCTGTGTGTGCACCAAATTCTGTAAAGCTGTAGTTGAGTGCTAGTGGTTTATACATACCAAGTGCATTGTCCCATACCAAAATTCCAACGCCCAAGCCGTTTCCTGCGCCAACGACAACTTTTGTTTTTTGATCTTGAGGTGAACCTTGTTGAAGTGTGGCAACTTCTAAATCATCAAGAGCCAAAACTCCTGTAGCTCCAGCTTCAAAATCATTTAAAAGTACAATGTCGTTAATTTTTGTTTCATTTAAAATTTCATGACCATCAATTCCTTTTTTGCCTTCTTTGCCCCAAGGAAGATGAGGATGCAAAATCATTTTTTCTGCATGAAGAACAGCTCCAGGGGAAGAGATGCTAATCATTGGAACTTCAATTTCATACTGATTTAAATCTTGTACAATTGCTTGTAAATGTTTTGCAAGTGATGGAATTTCTTTGGTTGCAGTTTCGTATTCAATTACTAGTTTTGGTTTGTCACCGCTGATATCAAAAAGTCCAATTTTTGATGTAGTTGTGCTGATATCGCAGGCAAGTGCGTATTCTGATGATTGTTCAGGATTAAAAGCATAAATTTGTTTTTTCCAAAGTTCTGCAGCATAAAAATTAAAAGAGCAAATTGTGAGTAAGCTTAAAAATAATTTTTTCATAAAAAGTTCCTTTTATTCAGTTATGACTTGTTTACATTCATCATTTGGACAGGTCAATGTTGTTTTGCCCGTACGATCTGTTTTTTTCAAAATGTATGGTAATTTTTCACATTTCTTACATGCAGATTGTTCGATGTCTGAAAAAATTGCAAATTTGCATTTTGGATAGTTTTGGCAGCCCCAAAATTTGCCACCTTTCCATGAACGCTGTGCAATGCTTCCTTCACATTGTGGGCACGGGAAGTTTGTAACATTCTGTTTGATGAATTTGCATTCAGGGTAACCTGAACATGAAATAAATTCACCAAATTTGCCCTTCATTTTGCGCAACTGTTTGTCACACTTTTCGCATTTTTCATCCAAGAGTGGTGTTTCTTCTGCGGCAATTAGTGTGATGCTGCCATCATCAGCGCGCGTAAATTTACTTGTGAATGTGCATTTTGGAAAACCAGGACATCCAAGAAAGCTTCCATTTTTGCCCAGACGCACCACAAGATTTTTTTCTTTGCAAGTTGGACATTGCAACGTTGTTTCTTCAACCACTTTTTTGCCAGTGCCAGGCGTTAAACCTTTAAAAACTTCTAAATCTTTTGCAAATGAGTTCCAAAATTCAAACAAAACTGAATCACGTTGTACTTCACCTTGTGCAATTTTATCTAAATCTTCTTCCATGTGCGCGGTAAATTTAGGATCCATGATTTTTGGAAAATATTGATTGAGCATCTCGGTCAATTTCATACCAAGATCTGTAGGCACAAAACGTTTTTTTTGCAACTCAACATAATTTCGAGCTTGAATCGTAGTCAAAATAGTTGCATAGGTACTTGGGCGACCGATGCCTTGTTTTTCAAGTTCTTTAACCAAGGTTGCTTCAGAAAATCTTGAAGGTGGTTGTGTAAAATGTTGCTTTGGTGTTAATTTTTCTAAAGTAACAGAATCTTTTTCTTTTAAGTCACTTGGAAGTTTAACGGTTTTTTCATCATCTTCTTCTTCAAGTTGATATGCTTTTAAAAATCCATCAAACGTCAGCGTTGAACCAGTAACTTTGAATGTGTACTCGTCCGCTTTGATTATCACTTGGCGTTGTGCGTAGATTGCAGGTTTCATTTGTGATGCAACAGCGCGAGACCAAATTAAACCGTATAATTTATAAATTTCAGCAGATACAAATGAACGAATGTCATCAGGTTTGAGTGCCATGTTAATTGGTCTGATTGCTTCGTGTGCATCTTGAGCGCCTTCCTTTTTACCGTATACATTTGGCTTTGCTGGTAAATAATTTTTGCCCCATTCTGATAAAATAAATTCGCGAGCACCGTCAATTGCAGTTTGTGATAATCGTGTTGAGTCAGTTCTCATGTAGGTGATAAGTGCTGTTGGAGTGTTGGTATCATCAAGCGTCACACCTTCATACATGCTTTGTGCAAGTGTCATAGTTTTTTTAACTGAAAAACCAAGCTTATTGACTGCTGCTTGTTGCAAACTGCTTGTGATGAATGGAGGAACTGGATTTTTAACTCGTTCTTTGTCAACAATGCTGTCGATGATGTAATTTTTATTTTTTAATGCATCAACGATTTTGTTGGTATCTGTTTCATTGGTGAGTTCGCAAGCTTTATTTTTAATGTGTGTGAGTGCTGCGGTAAATGTTTGTTTGCTGTGTGCAAAAAGTCCTTCAATGGACCAGTATTCTTCAGTTTTGAATGCTCGAATTTCAAGTTCGCGTGTGCAAACTAATTTGAGTGCAACTGATTGTACACGACCTGCAGACAAACCTTTGGAAAGTTTTTTCCATAAAATTGGAGACACTTCATAACCAACCCATCGATCAAGCACGCGACGTGCTTGTTGTGCATACACTTTAGGCATATCAACTTTTGCAGGACGTTTGATTGCATCCAAAATTGCTGATTTGGTAATTTCGTTAAATGCGATGCGATGAATTTTATCTTCAGATGCTACTTTGTTAATTTCTTGCTCTGCGTGCCATGCAATGATTTCTCCCTCGCGATCAGGATCTGGAGCCAAATAAATTTCATCAGAATTTTTTGCAGCTTTGACAATATCGGAAATAACTTTGTCTTTGTCTTTAAGTGTTACATATTCTAAGTCGATTGATTTATCAGTCATTTTGATCCCCAACGTTTTTGTTGGAAGATCTTTAATATGACCAATGGTTGACATGATTTTAAAATCAGAGCCTAGAAATTTAAGAATAGTTTTAATTTTTCCAGGTGACTCAACAATGAGAAGTTTTTTCATAGATATTTAAATTTTAAAGAAAAAGTTTTGAAGGATGGCACAATTATTTGTATACATAAAGGATTTTGGACTATAAGTCAAATTTGCACTGATCCATCTAAAACTTTGAAATACTCTTTTTTTGGTTTAGAATTATTGAAAACAAAAGACATAGATCCCCGCCTTTGCGGGGATGAGGAAGTCAAGTATGAAGGTTTTTTCATGGCGATGATGTTTCAATTTGCACAACCGTGGTGGTTATTGTATAGCGCCTCTTTTGTAATTTTAGCGCTTGTGATGCGATATTTTTGGTATCAACCAACGGTTTACGTTTATCCATTAACGCAATTTCTTAAAGATCAAAAATTAACATCATCAACATTGCCTACAAAATTTTTCTTTTGGATTCGAATTGTAATATTTTCTTTGCTTGTGTTTCTTTTGGGCAAGCCACAATACGTTGATTCAAAATCAAAAATTAATGTTGAAGGTATTGATATTGTGCTGGCACTTGATATGTCAGGCAGTATGTGCTGTATGGATGATTTGGATGATAAACGATCTCGATTGCACGTTGCAAAACAAGAAGCATTACATTTTATTGAACAACGGACGAATGATGCCATTGGTTTAGTGTTGTTTGGTCGTTATGCTTTAGTTCGATGTCCGTTAACGCTTGATAAAACAGTTCTTCGTGAAATTATTTCAGATCTTGAACTTGGACAGCCAAGTGAAGACATGCAAAAAGATACCATGCTTTCACAAGGTTTAATTACCGCAGTGCGTCGACTGCAAAATTCAAAAGCAAAAAGTAAAATTGTTCTGCTGCTTACTGATGGAGCGCCATCAACGGGTGATTTAAATCCAAAAGATGCAATTCAAGTAGCAAAAGATTTGGGTGTTAAAGTTTATACCATTGGAATTGGTGGCATGAAGGGTGGTTATGTTCAGGATCCAATTTTTGGATTGCAGCAAATTTCATCACCACTTAACAAAGATTTGCTTGAGCGCATTGCAAAAGAAACAGGTGGAAAATTTTTTGAAGCACAAAAGCCAAAAGATTTGCAAAAAATTTATCAAATTATTGATACGCTTGAAAAACAGACCTATCAAACTGAGTTGTATGCAAAATATCATGATTATTTTATGCCATTTTTATGGATTATTGTTGGGTTGATTTTATGTGAGCTGTTGATGGCAACATGGATTTGGTTTGTGGTGTGATCTGTCATTCCCGCGAAGGCGGGAATCCATTTCAGGTATTTAAAATTAAAGACATGGATCCCCGTCTGCACGGGGATGAGGGAAAAGAAGAGCAAAGTTGAGGGATAAAGAATATGAAATTTAGTAAAAATTTAATGCAACAAAGCTCTGGAGTGTTCATACATGATTGAGTATTTTGATTTTGTGCATTTTGCAGGGCTACAAAATTTTTTTAAAGTTTTTATTTTTGTAAGCATCGTGGCAATTTGTTTGGTTATTCGTTTTTTTAAATCACAGCGTGCACTTAAAAAATTAACAGCAGCAAAATGGCGTAACAAATTAATTTTGCATGGTTCTTTACTTCGAAAAAGTATCAAAAGCATTTTATTTTTTATTGGTTGTTTTTTTGTTGGTATTGCATTGCTTCAACCGCAATGGGATAAAAAAGAAGAAAAAGTGCAACAAGAAGGTCGTGATTTGCTCATTGCTATCGACATTTCGCGCAGTATGCTTGGGCAAGATGTTAAGCCCAATCGTTTAGAGTTTGCAAAACAAAAAATAAAAAAAATAATTTCAAATTTGTCGTGTGAGCGCATCGGACTTCTTTTATTTTCAGGTGATACGGTGGTGCAATGTCCTTTAACTAAAGATTACAGTGCTTTTTTTATGTTTTTAGATCAACTGGATGTCGAAACTATTTCTTCAGGTACAACCACACTTGATGGTGCAATTGCGCAAGCGTTAGCAGTGTTTGAAAATATGCCAACAAAGCGAACTAAGCTTTTATGTTTGTTTACTGACGGTGAAGATTTTTCAACTAATTTGGCTGGTGTAAAAGAAAAAGCAACACAAGCAGGGCTTTCAATTTGTACCTTTGGAATTGGAACTAAACATGGAGCTCCCATTCCAATTTTTGATTATCAAGGAAAACAAACAGGATTTGAAAAGGACAGTTCGGGAAAAATTATCATGTCAAAACTCAATGATGGAATTTTGAAAAATTTATCAGAGCAAACTGGTGGAAAATATATTCATGCAATGTCTGAAAGTTCTCAAGATATTGCAGAATTTATTGCATTCGTGCAAAAATTTGAAAAAGATGCTTTAGATGATGCACATGTTTCACGGTTTCAAGAACAGTATCCATACGCACTTATCATGAGTTTAATGTGCTTTGTTTTGGAATGGTTGTTATGAAAAAATTATTTTTAATTATTTTTTGTTTGATAAGTTTTCAATCTACGTATGTCATTCCCGACTTTGAGCGGGAATCAAAGTCTTCAAGCATTTTTAATTCTTTAGCTGAAAAAAGAGCACATGATGCTTATCAATTGGGTGATTTTGCTCAAGCAGCATCTATTTATACAAAATTATTGGCAAGCAGTCCGTATGATGCGCAAAATAATTATAATTTAGGTTGTGTTCTTCATAAACAAAAAAAATATGATGATGCGCAAAATTATTTTAATCGAGCAATTGAGTCTGCAAAGCCTGATAGCAAGCTGCAAGAACAAGCATTATTTAATCGTGGCAATAATTTTGCTGCTTTAAAAAAATATGATGATGCGATTGCAGATTATAAAAAAGTTTTAAAAATAAATCCTGAAAATGTTTCTGCAAAAAAGAATTTAAAAGCTTGTGAGCAAATGAAAAAAGAACAGAAGAAACAGGATCAACAACAACAAAAAGATAAAAACAAAGATCAAAAAGATCAGCAAGATCAGAATTCGTCGAATCAAGATTCATTGAATCAAAATTCTAGTGATGGGTCAGATCAGGATCAATCATCGAATGATCAATCAACAGATTCAAAAAAAGAACCAAAAGGGAAGCAAAAAAAACAGGGAAAAAATAAGTCCCAGGATCAACAAGGGGATACAGAAAAAGATAGCCAAGAAAAAGAAGAGGGCGATCAAAAACAAGAAGATAGCTTGCAAAAATCCAAAAAGCAAAAGCCCGAAGATAAACAAACCGGGAAAGAACAAAAACAGCAAGAAATGGAACATGAAAAATCCTCTCAAAAGTCAAAGCAAGAACAAAAACAGTCTACAAAGTTTGGTCAAAATGGTAAAGAAGAAGCTGAGTTGCAAAAACCAGAATTACAAGATGCTTACGCTCAAGAAATGATGGGTAAGCCAAGTGATGATCATCGCTTGGATAAGCGAAGTGCAATGCTTTTAGATAAATTGGATGATTATGAAAAAAATATTCAAAAAAAATTATTACAAATGAATGTCACAAAACAAGGAGCGCAAAAACATGGTCAAAAAAACTGGTAACATTGTTACTTTTTTCATTGTTTTGTTGGTAACAACGTTGGCATATTCATCTTCAAAATTAATGCTGCAAGTTACCGATTTGCAACAAAATAAAGTGAGTCAAGTTGAAGTAGGAGTTCCTTTTTTAATTCAAGTGACAGCGCAAAATATTGATAGTGATGTTCAGCCAGATGGTTTTGATGCGTGGGATGATTTTGCAGCAACATTTTATGGGACAAGTCAATCGATGACATCAATTAATGGACAAGTTACTCAGTCAAAAATTTACACGTATGTGGTAACACCTCAAAAAAAAGGAAAATTCAATTATCCTGCATTGTGTTTGACTGATAAACAAGGTAAAGTTCATGTTTCAGAAGTTTTTAAAATTATGGTAGGTGATGCAGTTCAAATTTCGCAACAAACAGCAGTGCAAGCCTATGTTTTACAACTTGAATTAGATGATCGATCGGTTTATGTTGGACAAAAAATGAAAGTATGGTTGCGTTTTGGGTTTCAAGAATCATTTCAAGATCTTCGTATAACAGAAAATTCTATGCAAGATATTCATCGTGGTTTTGTTGCTCAAGATGCAGAAAAAGGTGAATTTAAAATTGGAAATCAAAAATATCAAAGTCATGATTTTGTGATGGAACTTTATCCTGAAAAAGTTGGTACGCTGGTGATTCCGTCATTTCAAGCTTCATTTGTACCGCAACGACAAGCACAATTTTCATCCATGTTTTCTATGATTTTGGGTGGTGGAAATGTTGTACATTCACAACCACGATCAATTGATGTGGCACCATTGCCAGAATCATTAGAATTTCAAAATGTGACAGCTATTGGTCAATTTGATAGTGCAGAATTCAAATTATCTGCAGATAAAGGTTCCGTTGGTGAAGGTCTTGTTGCAAAAATGACAGTGATTGGCGATGGAAATTTAGAAATTGTGAAAGCGCCGCTTTTGCAAATGCCACAAGGTTTACATTATTATGAAGGAAATAGTTCTTGCTCTCGTGAAAAAGATGGCACATTTAAAAAAGAATTTGAGTGGATTGTGCAAGCAGAGTATGCAGATCAATTTTTTATTCCAGAACAAAAATTTGTATATTTTGATTTAAAGTCAAAAAGTTATAAAACATTGATGACAAAATCGCAAGAATTGGTGATCAATGGCACGGTGCAAAAAATAGCGCAGCAAAAAGTTGATCAAGAAAAAAAAGAAACTAAAGTTGTAGTTCAAAATCAAAAAGTAAAAAAAACAGTGCATGAGCAACTTACTTCATGGCTTGATTTTGCGTTGCAATCAAATTCCGTTACTTCAAAAATGCTGACGTGGTTGATTCAATTGCTCATTGTTTTGATTGTGTTATTAATTATTATTTTTACAACACGACGTTTTACCAAAGATTTATTTTTCTTTGAAACATTCAAAATTCGTATGCAGTTTGCAGGATTTTGTAAGAAAAAAGATATTCATGGTGTTTATAAAACATTTGAACAAGTCATGCATCAATATGGTCTTGAAATGCAAGGATCAGATTTACAGCAATGTTTTGTAAATCTGAAAATGCCTGAGCAAACTTTTGAAAATTGGAAAAATTTTGTGACGATGATTTGGGAAATGAATTTTGCAAAAGATCGTGCATCTGATCAAACAGAGTTGGCCTTTTCTTTGGCAAAACAATGGTTTGTGATTATACTCTTATGTTGTAAGATACAAAAGAAAAAAAATATTTTTGTGTCACAAATTTAAAAAAAATTTCTTCCTTCTTGCTTGGGAATGTATGTTAAAAAGAATAGAAGACATGGATCCCCACCTTCGTGAGGATGAGGAAGAAAAGAACGCAAACAGAGCAACAAATAATTTAAAGAAGTTAAAAATATACCCCTCCCTCATTCCCGCGCAGGCGGGAATCCATGTCAAAAGTGGAATGAGAAAAAACTTAGGTTAAAAAATGATTGAACAAATTTTTTATTACATGGATCAAATTGATGAATTGTTTTGGATGTACGCAGGTGTTCCAGCGCTGTTAATCATCGGTTTATATCTTTCAATTAAGTCTGGTTTTTTTCAAATTCGTCAATTTCGACATATCCTTAAAATCTTTTATGGATTTACCAAACAAAAAGATGACACAACCGCACGTGGTGTCGCGCCGATTCATGCATTTTTTGCATCAGTTGGTGGTGCAATTGGCGTAGGTAATTTAGTAAGTGTATGCATGTCAATTCAAATTGGTGGCCCAGGTGCTGTATTTTGGATGTGGACGGCAGCGCTTTTAGGAATGTTGGTAAAATATGCCGAAATTTATTTGGGTGTGAAATTTCGTGTGCAAAATAATGAAAATAGTTACACGGGCGGACCTATGATCTTTTTAAAGCATGTTCCTGGTGGTTGGTTTTGGTCAATTTTTGCATCATTTTTAATGTGTCTTTATGGAGTTGAAATTTATATTTTTAGAGTTGTTACCTACAGTATCTCTGATGGTTGGAATTTAAATCCGTTCATGGTAATACCAGCATTGTTACTGTTAGTGATTGGTGCTGGCCGTGGTGGTGTTAAAATTGTAGGAAAAATTTGTTCATTGGTAATCCCAGTTTTTCTTGCAGCTTATTTGGGTATGGGATTTTATGTTATTTTCCAAAATTTGCATATGATTCCTGGAATTTTTCATTCAATTTTTGTGCATGCATTTACACCGCATGCAGCAATGGGAGCTTTTGTGGGGAGCACGATGATGTTTGCGATGTCGCATGGTGTACGTCGTGCATGCTACACGGGTGACATTGGTGTGGGTTATGCTTCAACTATGCATGCAGAAACGCAAGAATCTGTTCCTGCAAAACAAGCAGCACTTGGCGTTATCGATATTTTTCTTGATTCTTTTATTGTCTGCACCATGAGTATGCTTTTGGTTTTAATTTCTGGTTTTTGGTATCAAGATATGAATCCGGTTTTTATGATTTCTCAAACACTTTCAGAGTATTTTCCATATGTTAATCTGATTTGGCCACTCTTTATTTTCTTGCTCGGTTACACAACCATGATTGCATTTTTTGCAGCAGGTCGTCGCGCTGCAACTATTTTATCACCAAAATATGGCGCAACAATATACATGATTTTTGCATCTATTTCATTTTTAACATTTTCATTTTTAGGGACACAAAGTCAATGTGCTGCAGTGATGTCACTGGTTGGTTGTTTGCTTTTGGTTTGTAACATGTACGGAATATTTTTCTTGCGCGATGAAATTATTTTTGATGTGCGACATGAAGAGAAATAAAATTATTCTGCAGGATAGTTTGGCGTGCCTAAAAGTTGTAAAGTTCTTTCAAGGATCATAGCGTTACATCGGTAAGGTTGATTTGGTTGAGCAGGATTGATCAATTTCATGTTGCAAAGAGCTGTATCACGTTCTTTGTGCGCGTTATTTTTATGTTGATTTAAAATTTTTAAATGCGGATAGTAATCAAAAACTGTTTTCCGACTATTGTTTTTTATGGTGGAATCAGCGCCTGCATCAAGCAAGCATTGTGCAATGTTTGGACGCAAAGCCATGTACATTAAAGCGGTATTGCCAAATTTATCTTGAGCATTAATGTTGATACCGGCTTTAATTAGAGCTTTGGTTATAGCAATTTGTTCTTCAGGTTCTAAATCTTTTGCAATAAATGAAAATGGTTTCATTAAACAAGTTTGTTGAGCTTCTCCAAAGGTAATTTTATTGATATTAATCATTGGATCTTTTAGTAATTTCAAAATTACGTTTAGGTAATCTTTTATTTGAAAATAATAATTGCAATAAGCAAATTTTTTAAATGTATCCTGTAATTGTTGTTCTTTTTCATTGAGGTTTTTATCTGATGTTTGACTGAGATTTGTACTAAAAAAGAATAAAAAAACAATGAAAAATTTAAAAAATTGCTTCATGCGAATCCTTACATTTTTTGAAGGGTTGCAATCTCTTTGTCTGTTAATGTGCGATAGTGACCAAGCGGTAACCCTTTTTTGGTTAATCCTGCAAAATTAACACGATCAAGTTTTTCTACAAAATAACGAAGTTCTTTAAATAATCGTTTAATGATATGTTTTTTTCCACTGTGGATTGTGACAATCAAGACATGCTTTGATTTTGGTGATGCGTAAATAACATTATCAACTTTCATTAAACCATCTTCAAGTTTAATGCCAGTTTTTAAACGTTCTAAAGCTTCTTCGCTGACATCTTTATGCAAGCTGACTTGATATGTTTTTGCAATTTTGAATTTTGGATGGGACAATTTTTGAGTCAATTCACCATCATTGGTCATTAAAAGTACACCAGTTGTGTTACGATCAAGGCGTCCGATAGGGTACAATCGCTCTTTGATATTTGAAAAAAAATGAGCAACAGTTTGACGATCTTTGGTATCAGATAAGGTGCAAATTACATCTTTTGGTTTGTTGAATAAAAAATATAATTTTTTTTGTTCGGAGATTAATTTGTTGTTGACTTTAACCGTGTCATCAGGTGTAAGTTCATAAAAAGGTTCGGTAATTACCAGGCCTTTGACTTTAACTTTACCAGTTTTGATCAGTTCTGTTGCTTTACGCCGCGAGCAGTGTCCGGCATTGGCTAAAAATTTGCTGAGTTTCATGATAGGGTACACTTTTTGTTATTTTGAAAAATGTTCATTTAAATCGTCGAGTAAAAAAGAGAGATTGGCATTAAGTTGTGCGTTGTAGGTAATTGCCCATTGTTGATAACACGTTGTAAAAATATCTATTCTATCCTGAGCAGAAAGACTTGCTAAAAATTCTGCAGTTTGACCATATTTGCAAAGATAATGACTGTATTCTAAAAAATGAAGGTACATAGTATTAACATGCATTTGATTATCAATGTCATACATCATAGCTTTATATCGTTCAATGCCAAGATTTACTGTTGCGGCAAGTTGTGCAACGTTTTTATTTGTTTGATAATTGGAAAACATGAATAAAAGTCCTTGATCGAGTGATCCAATGAGTAAATGCATTTTTTCTTCGTTCGATAAATTTGCATAAAAACCACGAGTTTGCTCGGTGATTTCAATTTCTTCTTCATCTGAGATTAAAAAGCAATTGTTCATCATAAAAATAAAAGCAATAAAGTAATTTTTCTTTAAAAACATGATAGAACCTTTGAGTAAACAGAAGAATTGGATAACCTTATTTTTTAAGTATACGTTGATAAATTTTTACGTCAAAAAAGCAAAAAAGGTAAAAGTCATGATTTTGGGTACTGCTTTTTTTAAAATATTTCATTGGTGGTTTATTATCGTTCAAATGGTTTTTTTTAATCCGTTAGTTGTTTTAAAGGTTGCATTTTTATGGTTGAGCATGAGTTTTGCAATTTCGTATCTTTTTTTCTTGCTCCTGCACAAGCATGATGTTGTGCAGATTCGTGCAAACTTGGCTCAAGCACTTGGTAAAAGTTTTGTTATGGGATTTTTTGCTGCAACGTTGTTGGCTGCATTGTATCAATTTATTTTGGATAATTTTATGATTTCAAAATTTTTTGCAACACAGCAAAATATGATTCAAAGTTTGCATATATTTTCATCTGAATTTATGGATTTATATAAAAAAATATGTTTTTTTACCGTACTTTTAAGTGGACTTTTTGCAGCGCATTATGTGGGTGAAATGCTTGATACTTGGTATGAAAAATATATTGCACATAGATATGGTTGGAGTATCATGGCTGCAACGCTTTTGTGCTGGGGCTTTTTGTGGGGCGTGAATTATGTAATTTGAGTTGTTATTCGTACAGCAAAATCTTGGTATGATCGGGTAATACAATAGTTTGTGCAATAAAAATAAAATCATTGCGTAAAATTTCAAATACTGGCTGTTGTAATATTTTTTTCCAATTTTTTTCTGGTGGTAAAAAACTTACTTTGCTCACAAAATGTTCTGGATGATGGGGCATGCATTGATAAAAATCAACATTACGTCTCCAGTGATCAGGGTGCTTGTTACTTTGGGGATAAATTCTTGTACTGTTAACACAAGCAATACCGGTAAATTTTTGGCAATTGGGACGAGGGTCTTCAAAATAATAGGTTGATGAATAGTATAAAATCCAATCACCAACATTCATTTTTTCAAGTGGTTCGCGCGGTCCCATGTTAATTTGTGTGTAGCCTTTATCTCGTACAATGTGCACATGTTCTTGAGCCGCGTTGCAAACCCAATAACGACGCATCATTACACTCTCCTTTTTTGTAAGTGTATTTTGTTTAAAAACCTAAAAGCAATAATTTTAATTTTTTTTGCAAAATCTGTTTTGTGAGCGTAAAAATATTGTTATACTTGATGGGCATTTTAATTTTTTTATAACTTTTATAAGGATTTTTATGAATAAAATTTCATTCTTTTTTTTCGCTGTGATGATGTGTGGTAACTTTTGTGTGCAAGCAGGAAAAAATCGACATCAAGATGCAAATATCTTTGAGCATGGTCGTGATTATGATAACGCTCGCGTCAAACCTCACAATAAAAAAGAAGATCGTGAAGAAAATAGAAGTGGACATGTGCCAAGAAATAAAGATTATAAACCTTTTACAAGATCAAAATAGTTGGATATAAAAATTAAAAATGTTGAGGAGCAAAATTTTATGAAAAAAATAAACCTGGTAGCGTTATTGATAGGATTTGTTGTAAATCTGCAAGGCTCGGAAAAATTTTCTTGTCATCGTTCTGTTCATGATCGTGATGATCGTGATATGAAATCTAGAAATGTTTCAACATTTAATCAAACAAAAGTTGATGCTTTTAACAATGTTGCAAATGTTGCAATTTCAAAGCATAAGCATAGTCAGCAAAATAGAACAAAAAAGCCTCGAGATTAATCGAGGCTTTTTTTATTTATAAACAATCCATACGTTGTTTTAAATTTTTAATTCCCAGGTACCCAAACAAAATAGTAAATCCTGTTAATGCTGCAATACAATTCCAGTAGGGCAGTGAAAGTGCAGGATTGAGCCCTGCTGCTCGTGCACCTTCAACAGCATACGTTAAAGGATTCAGCAAATTAAGATACGCAAGTGCTGGAGATGTTTGATATAAATCTTTCCATGAAAATTGAAAACCGGCTAAAAACCATAATGGAAAAAGAATTCGTTGCCACATATTTGCAATTTTAAATAGATCATGCATTTTGCTTGCTAAAAATAAAGCAAAAAATCCTGAAAATAAACAGGTTAGTATGGTTAAAAAATAAAATTTACAAAATGAAAAATATTGAAATGAAAAAGAATTCCAAAGTAATACTTTTCCAAAAGGAAGAATCAAAAGAGTTGTTATAAATCCTTGATATGCATTTGTTATGGCATATTTTAAAAAAATCCATGATTGTGGAATTGGCAGGGTTAGTTCATAGTGTAAATTGCTACTTGAATCATTCATGTTTGAAATTAATATGATGATATTGTGAAATGGAGTAAAAATTCCTTGAACGCATGCAAGTGTTACGACAATGAATGGTCCATAATCTGCAGAAACTCCACGTTCAATCATAATGTAACCAAAAACAATAATATTGATGGTTGACCAAAATAAA
>CAYOQO010000011.1:0-33931 GCA_964406135.1 uncultured Pseudomonadota bacterium
TTTCCATAATTTTGGATCAGAATTTATAACTTTACAGGTAAAGCCTTTATCTTTACAACTGTTCAATTCACATGGCAAACAATAAATGACATTTTTTAATTCAGAATTATTTTCAACAATAGAAGCTGGAACATAGGATCGCTGTGCCATAAAAGCTGTTGAAATTGCTTTCATATTACAACAAACCAGTCTGCGAACGGATGCAGCGTTCAGATGAAAAATTAATAACAAATTAAAAACCATAAAGCTTTTATTTTTCATCTCAACAACCCTTAATTTAAACATTTTTCATAAAGTTGATTCAAAATGTACCATAAAAATGCAAAACATCATTTGATAATTTTCGTTTGTTGGAAAAAAAAGCTCTTCTGATAAACTTTGATAAGACAATCAACCATCATGTCATTTAAAAATAGAAAAATAAGATTATGTTTAAGAAATTTTTTACTCAGGTCAAATTTGGTTTTTATGCTGTACTGTTCTTGCTTGTTTCAATACTGCAAGCACATCAAGAAATTTGCATCGTCATTCCAGCATACAACGAAGCAACACGCATTGAGCACACCCTTGAAGAATATGCAAAATATTTTAAAGACAAATCTGAAAAAACAACCTTTTTAGTCGTTGCCAATAATTGCAAAGATAATACCGTTGCTGTTGCCAAAGCTGTGGCAAAAAAACATAAAAATATAAAAATTATTGATTTAAAGCCGGGCGGTAAAGGTTTTGCTATCAAGCAAGGTTTTTTATGGGCATTAAAACACAAGCCTGAATTTGATTTAATTGGTTTTGTGGATGCTGACATGGCAACACAGCCGCAATATTTTTATGATTTGATCAAAGCCTGCAAACATCATGATGGTGCTATTGCAAGTCGATATGTAAAAGGTGCAGTAATTCATCCAAAGCGACCATGGGGTAGAAAAATTGGTGGTAAAATTTATAATTGGATGCTTCGTGCTATGTTTGGTTTAAAATACAAAGATACTCAATGTGGCGCAAAAATTTTTAATCATGACACTGTTGAAAAAGTAGCTCCGTTAATGTCAGAGATTGGATGGTCATTTGATTTAGAACTTTTATACCTTTGTAAATTGTTTGAAAAAAACATTGCAGAAATTCCTACAACATGGAGTGATCAACCCGGTAGCAAATTAACTATTTCTTCTCAAATAGCTCAAGAATTTTTAAATTCTCCAAAGCGTATCAAGCAACAACATAAAAGCCTTAAAAATAAACTTAAAAAAGAAAAATTGGCGAGCAAAAAGCAAGTGCGGTTTGATAAAAAAAAGCAACGCCAGTTGTCCTCGACTTGATCGAAGAATCAGTTCAATAAATAAATTTTAAATGAAGCTATAGAAAAGGAGTTTCGTGAAAAACCAACCATATAATCTTTTTAAAAAAAATATTATTTTAAGTCTATTTTTATGTTCTAATCTTTTTTGTTCTTACCCTGACGGTAAAGCAACTTATCAAGAACTCAATAAAGATCCAAACAATCCTTTTGTGCTGAGCATTGGAACTTCAATGTCGCAAACAAAGCATCTTGCAAATACGGTTCATCCAACATTTATTAGAAAAAAATTACAAGAACTTATCAAAAATTTATCTACCACAAAAGCAGCCAACTGGTTAAAAAATAAAAATCGTTATTGGTTCACACTCAATTCATTGCCAACCTATATTTGTAAAAATGGAGATTTTATTGATCCAATAACCATAGGAAGGGATAAAAATTCGATTGAAACTGAAATGCTTTTTACAAATTTGGCTGAAAATAAAAGCGCTGATCAGTTAACTTTAACAAAATGCCCTTGCTGCGAAGCTGAAATTATTCAGGAAACTAAACGCAAAGATCCAATTTTTACACAAAATCATGAAAATGCGCTCTTAGAACAATTGCAATATTTGGGAGTTCATGATCAAAAAGGTATTATCAATAAAAAGCGCTTGCCAAATTATCGTCTTTCTTTGGAAGCTACAGATATTTTAAAACCAAACTCAATGGAAATTGACCAAAAAAAATTAAAAAACCAAGCAAGCTTTTTACAAGAACTTGGCAACCCAATGCTATTTATGCATCATTATTCAAATCCTTTAGTAAAACCAAATCTTTTTGAAGATCCTGCAGATATTGAATGGTTTGGTAACTATTGCGAATCAATTCTTAAAAATTCTCCACAAATCACGCACGTTTGCCCAATTAGTCAACCAATAGCCTTTGGTTTCCGGCCAGAACGCCAAGAACTTCCACCATTTGAATGTAACATTAAACAAGCACAATTTTTAAAAAATCTTACTGACGCTCAAATTTTGGCAGCACAAAAAATGAAATCTGTTCGCGACACGATGCAAAAAGATTCGCCAAAATTAAATGTTTTACTTTCGCATCAATGGAAATTGATGAAACCGAAACATTCAAATCCATATGATCCTCGCAACACACTTGAACGTGGTATCGCGCAGATTGCAAACATGATATATAATCAAAGATTTGTAAATTTAGTTACACCACACCTTGATGATTTTGATGGTATCGCATTAAGCGTTTATCCGCCTGTGTATTTTAATTTAGGCATACCAGAAGCAGATAATTGTTCTGGAGTTATTGATGAAGCATCAACACTTGAAACAATTCAGGAAGCACACAAAGCATTCCCAACCAAAGATATTTACATCGTTGAAACTGGATGCAACACTGTAGACCCACAAGCAAAAAAAGATTTTATCAACATGACGCTTAAAGTTTGTAAAATTGCACGTGAACAAGGAATTCCGGTACAAGGAGTTTATTTCTGGGGTCATACGAATGATCCTGAATTTTACTGCGAGTGGAATGCAGCGCCAGGCAGCACACACTTTGCACCATTTGATAAACTTGATATTAACAATCCTACAGAGTCGATCAATGCAGCAGGAATTCACATTAAAAATGTTTTAGCAAAATAAGGAATCAGTAATGAAACATTTTATAATTTTAATCACAGCATTCTGTTTTTCAATCAATCTTACTTACAGTAAATCAACTCCATCAAAAAACATGCAACATCATGAATCTTTTGAAAAAATTCACAATAAATTTTTAGCATGGAAAAAAACAATTTCTGCAGACCAATCTGATTTATTCTATGAATTATTTAATCAATATCATGAAATTTATACACAATACCTTAAAGACCAAAAAAATAAAGAGCTTGAAATGTTGCTTCAAGAATTTGATAAAAACATTGCATATCTCATGAACAACTGGCAATCATTTTACAAAGAACACAGCAATATTGTTGTTTTTCATAACAAAGTGCAAAAATGGAAAGATCAATTACTAAGTAAAAAAGTTAAAGAAGTTCAATCACTGTTAAATAATTACGAGCAAAAGTTTCAACAGTATGATCAAGATCCTTTAAATGCTTTAAATAAATCAAAACTTGACAAATTAACAGAAAAAATCAAACAACATATGACTATTTAATTTTTTCTGGATTTATATTGCGAGATTGCCAATAACCGTCGCCATAGCTGATGGTTAATTGCTCATATTTTGCAATATTTTGTGTTGCGATGTAGCACATGTAAAATACACCATTGACTAAAACATCAATGCATTTGGTGTTCGGATTTTGATCATGATTAATAAATCGCAGTTCATTGCCTTTAAATTTTCCATCAACTAAAAGTCGTTGATCAAAAGTGTTATTAATTGGATAAAACCAAGCATAATCAACATCTTCAGGCGGCATATCCAGCGGTCCTCGCATTGGTCGAAGTTGTCCGGCATATACACCAATAAAATCATCTTTGGCAATGCTTGCAGCAGCAAAAACACCATAACCAATATCTTTTGAAATCCACTGTAAGTACATGGGCGCTAAAGCATAATTTGTAACCTGAACGTAATATTTTTTTGAATATTCTTGAATTTTAGATTGCCAAAATAAAAAATGATCTGTTGCTGTTGGATTGATTGCATCAAAATCAGGAGTATTAATCTCCATGAAATTTAAATATTGACATCCAACTGATTGAAATAATTTTATTTTTTGTTTTCTCGTGCTGTATTTTGTGTGTATTCCATTTTTGATCATGTACTGTTTTGCATCACATGCAAAAAATGTAAAAAATAAGCAACTTAATTTAAAAAAACGTTTCATAACGAATTAACTCCATTGTTTTAAAATTTCATGTACCTTTTTTTTTAGAACTTGAATATCACTTTTTTTCTGTAACATGTCATCAATAATTTTTGCAATGGTTTGACAATCTTGTGCTGTTGCGCCACGTGTGGTAATTGCAGCAGTGCCAATTCGAATGCCACCACCAAGTAAAGGAGACAGGGTGTCACCAGGAATTGCATTTCGATTGACAAAAATATCGATGGATTCAAGCAATTGTTCAGCTTGTTTGCCATTTAAGTTTAATGGTCGCATATCAAGCAGAAGCATGTGCGTATCGGTACCGCCTGAAATTACTTTGTAGCCAAGCTGAACAAAAAATGTTGCCATTGTCTTGGCATTTGCAATCACATTTTGTTGGTACAGTTTAAATTCTGCTGTTTGTGCATGTGCACATGCGACAGCTTTTGCTGCAATTTCATGCATGAATGCTCCACCTTGAGTGCCCGGCATAACTGCCTTATCAATTTTTGATGCTAAATCTTTGGTGCATAAAATGACACCACCTTTTGGCCCACGAAATGTTTTTTGTGTGGTAAAAGTTACCACGTCTGCATAAGGAATTGGTGACGGATGAACTCCTGCAGCAATCAGTCCTGCAGTATGTGCAACATCGGCCATAAAATAGGCATTGACGCTTTTTGCTATGTTTCCAAAGCGTTCAAAATCAATCACGCGAGGATATGATGATGCTCCCGCAATGATCAGCTTTGGTTGATGCTCTTGTGCTAGTTTTTGCACCTGATCATAATTAATCAATTCAGTTTTTGGATCAACGCTGTACGACACAATGTTGTACAATTTTCCTGACATGCTTGCCGCATGTCCATGCGTTAAATGTCCACCATCAGAAAGTTTCATGCTCAAAATGGTGTCGCCTGGGTTGAGTAGTGCAAAGTAAACTGCAAAATTTGCTTGTGACCCTGCATGCGGTTGCACATTAGCATGCTCTGCGCCAAATAATTTTTTAAAGCGTTGTACTGCTTCTGTTTCAATTTCATCAATAAATTCACAGCCACTGTAATATCGCACTCCTGGGTACCCTTCAACATATTTGTTCATCAGTATGCTGCCTACCAATGCGCGCACATCGCTTGGTGCATAATTTTCTGAAGCAATTAAATTAATGCCTAATTTTTGTCGCTCTTCTTCTTTTTTCAAAATTTTTTCGATACTATCTTGCATAACAATATTTCCATTTTTATAAAAATTAAATTTAAATCTTAATCTAACAAAAATAAAAATATGAAAATAAAAATTTTTACCTTGAGTATAATTTTGAGTTCATGTTTTTTATATTCTAGCGATACAACACAGCCTCGAAATATTACATGGCAAAGTAAAAATTCAGGTATTTTATGGCAAGTTCAAGATGCGGCGTATCGAAAAATACTAACAACAAGAACCGAAGAAAAAAAAAGCCGAGAGCAAATCAGAATTATGTATGATATAGCTTTGCTTTCAATCAAATTTCAAGGAACATTAAAAAAAATTGAAAACATAGAACAAGCGATGCATGAATTATCAAAAATTCTTACTTCAATAGAAAAAATTATAGCTGAAAGATCGGTTATCAAAAAATGATAAAAAAATATATTTTTATGTGCATCGCTTTTAATACTTTTGAAGTTTTTTGTGCTGAATCAGAAAAAACGAATCAGCATTTGCAAAATTTATATGAAGTTTATAAAGAACTAGAACATGTCTACGCACTTAACCTTTTTTATTCCGGTACTCAATATGAATGTAAGCCAGGACAACGATCTCAACAGGCCATACTTAAAAATTTATCAGGTTGGAATGGATTTATTCGCAGTCGATTAAAAGATAAAAATGATTTTAACGCAGAAGAAGTTGAGATGATTCAAATTTTGCAATTGCATCACAAGGATGCTCAATTTTTAACTGATTTGTGTAGAAAGTACAATCAGTGGCGGCATGACCATTACCAGAAACGTGAAGATTTTGTAAAATATGCTGTGCAAGCCATAGCATTAACATCAGATGTTCGTGCGTTAGAATCGTTCATGCGTGATATAATAAAAAATCAATTTGATTGCGAATTAGAAAAAATTCAAATCAAGGAGCATGTGGAGTATATTGCTTCTAAAAATGTTTTTACGTGCGAATGGTTAGATCAGATAATTTTAGAGCCTCGCGCAATAATTTTGGATAATTTTCCAGAACTTATAGAGTATGAAAAAGAAAAAACTATAGAATGTGAATCCACAAATCGGGCTCATATTTTAAAACAACAAAAAAATGGTTTTAAATTTATTAAAAAAAGCTTTGCGCGAACGAGGTCAAGTTAAATATTTTTTACTCAGACTTATTTGATTAATTCTGCCATTTTTGAATCAATTTGTATCCACCATACAATAATCCTGCAACAACAGATGATGTAAGTAATTTTGCATCATGCTTGAAATATCCAAAGCCATAATTCCATTTTTGATTGAATTGATGCATAAAAGAATTGTTTTGTTGATGAAAATGATGCAGCTCTTGAATTTGTTTATATATTTGACAAATGCCAGAGCCGGTTAAATAACCTTTATCATCCGTCATTGGTTGAGAATCTAGCGTATTCAAATCAGGATTGAAAGAGCCTTTTCTTGCAGTTATAATTTTAAGCCAAGCTTCATCATTTAATCTACAAGTTTTTAATCCTTCAAGATCTGCCAAAGTTTCCATAATTTTTTTATTTTTTCCATGATAACTTTCAAAATATTTATGTTGTTGTTTGTGATGTTCTAACTCATGGCGAACAACAAATTTTAAATAATGTTCATTTTTGCTTACTGAATTTCTTAAACATATCGCAGAACTGTTTAAAGCATGAACAGTTCCATAATAGCCATCACTAAGGTTATACTCTGGATGTTCTGGTAATATAACTCGCAATTCAATCTTTTCTTTTATCCCCATATTTTTTATGGTATCGTCAAAAATTTTACAAACTTTTGGATCTTGACATGGCATTGTATGAGCAAGTAAATTTTTTTGCTCATCGCAGCTTGTTTCAAATTTTTTTTGATTCTGTATTTGTTGTATAGCTTGTTCAACATTAACATCATTGTTAAATTGAAACCATTTTGCAGAAAGATTGCTTGTTGTTAATTCTGATAGAACAAATAAAATAGTTAAAGTTTTAATTTCAAAATTCATAAAGCCTCCATTTAATTTGCTTTATCGGGTTTGTTTTTAATCAAATAATTCCATGCATACATTGATGCACCCATAAGTCCTGTGCTCATTGCCATTTTTTTGTGCGTTTTTTGAAGTTTTTTTGCAAGATCTTTTTCGTAAGTATTAATTTTTTTTTGTGCTTTTTGCACATCGTAAACATACGAATTTATGATTTTTGTTGAATAGGTTGCATCATGCGCTAAATCAAAATGTTTATAAAAACTATGAACGGCGGTTAAATAGTTTATTGAATCTTCTTGCAGTGAGTATGCATGTTTTCCATGAAGCGGAACTAAAAATACATTTTCAAAACCATGCTCTTTAAAGGAAAAATATAACATCAGTGCATGTTCAAAAGGGACATTAACATCATCTTTTGAATGCAAAATCAAAACAGGCAACGCTTTATTTTTAATGTTTTTAAGCGCTTGGACTGGAGGAATTGCATCTGCTGGGTATGCAGAAAATAATGCATGAAATGCATCTTTATCAAATTTTGCTGGTATTCCAGCTTGTGCCATTTTTGCATGCAGTAATGCAGGCATACTTGCCGGGGTAGATTCAATAATTAACGCCTTTAAGTTTGTTGGATTATATTTTGCGACGTAGTTAATTGCAGCACAACCACCACGACAAATACCAAATAAAATAAATGATTGATCTGCAATATTTTTTTGTGCACAGTCTGCAAGCACTTTCGCATCAGGTCCTTGACCCATGAAAGCCTTAGTGATATTAATATTTTTTTTCCAAAGTTTTGCGACTTCTGCAATAATTCTATTTTTTCCAAACCCAGTCTCTTTTTGCGTATCAAGTAAAGCTGGAGCTTGATAATTGTGCGAATTTGGAAAAGCGATTTTTTGCTCTTGTGCGCCATCAGGATTTCCGGTAAAACCGTGAACATACAACGTACAAGCATCTTGACTTGCAGCAGCAGCAAATGTGAAAAAAAGGCACAAAAATGAGAGCAATAATTTTTTAAATTGTATCATAAAAACCCCTAAAAAAGGCATAATAATCCTTAAAAAGGGTATCAGATTAGTTTTGTTTTAACAAAAGCTAGACCCTATTTTGCAGTCGAAGGTTCTTGGATAAATTCTTTAAAATAATCTTGGGCTGTGCAATTTGCCAATTTTTTAACAATTTGACCATTACTAATGAGCCATGCTTCAGGAGTGCCTTCATAGTACCAGCAATCTTTTTCTTCGCTGAAAGCGTCTTTATTTTTGCGTACGTTGACCATAAAGATTGTTTTGCCCTGATCATGCAAATTTTGAATTTTTGATTCAATTGCTGCAAGCAGATTTGCACACGGAAAACATCCTGGCTTGTAAGCAATCATATATGATTTTTCTTGTCGTGCGGCCCATTCATTTAATGCTTCTTTGGTTTCAAATGTTATTTCTGGAATAAGATCACTTTCTCTTTTGCCTTTAAAATATAGATATGCTATCTCTGCTGGGTAATTACAGATAGAATCATAAAAGATATCAGTTTCTGGATTGTAATGTTTGCAAAAAGGATTGTTATCTGCGTTAAAAAGACGTTTTATTTGATCTTCTTCAGAGTCTTCATTTTCATGTGCATGTACGAAAAAATTTGAAATAATTAATAATAAAGCTGCAAATGTTTTAATTTTCATCAAAAAGAACCCCTTAAAATCCCTAAATCATGTATGACGCTGAACAATTATAATGTAGCAAATAGCATATTTTGTGCAAATTCTTACATAGAAAGTTTGCAGCCAATAATGCCTAAAAAAATCATAGATAATGATATGAAACGAATCATATTCATAGATTCGTTAAAAAGAATAATTCCAAAAATTACGGTTCCAATAACCCCTATTCCGGTCCATACAGTATACGAAACGCTTAAAGGAATTGTTTTTAAGGATAAATTTAAGAATACAATGCTTAAGCACATTGCGCTTATAACAGCAATGGATGGTATAAGTTTTGAAAAATTTTCAGTGTATTTTAAACCAACAGCCCATGCAATTTCGCAAATTCCAGCAAAAATTAAATATATCCAGTCATTCATAAAAAACCTTTTTTGGTATAAAAATGGTACGATTCTTTTTACCGTACAACTTTTTTGCAATCAAGCAAATTATGAATTTGTCGAATTTTAAAAATTTAAAAATGTTCTTTTGAGATTTAAATTTTTTGCTGAAAATATGAAAATTTGATAATTTAATGCATATTAATTAGGGTTTTTGAAAAAACTATTTTTTTAAGGGATATTTTATGAAATTCAATATCAAATTATTCATGTTTTTATTGTTTGCTCAGACCTGTATGATGAATTCTGCAGCTCAGCATGAAGCTGTTAAATCGCACTTAATAGATCATTTTTTGAAAAAAATGAGAGAAGTCGGTAGATCTAAAAGTCCTGATTCTGTAATTCTGAACGAATCAGAATCTTTCGAGTTCACGGGGGTTTCATTAGAAGAGATTCTTAATCGCACAAGCTTGCAAGAAGAAGAATCTGTTGAGTTTGTTCAAATTTTATTAGAGGCGCATCGTCAATTAGCAGCATTGCTGAACAACGATCGAAGTGTAGACAGAACAAGGTTGCAGGTTGGTTTTTTACCAAGCGATCAGCGTTCTGGAAATGGTGATGAGCCTGTTTCTTTAGTTCCTCTATTTCTTGACGTTGACTAATATTTTATTGAATTTTAAAAATTAAAAGTAAGTTCTTTGGTTCAAAATTCTTTTTTGAATCGAAGAATTTACTTTTTTTGGGCTTGCCTTATACTAAAAAGAAGTATCGATTAAATTTCTTTTTTGTCTTGAAGGAGTCAATTCTCGTGATCGCAACAACAGATTTTAAAAAAGGTAAAAAAATTCTGTTTAATAATGCACCGTACATGATTTTAGATTATGTATCTGTCAAGCCAGGCAAAGGCGGCGCATACATTCGAACTAAAATGAAAAACATGATCACAGGGCTTGTGCACGAAGAAACATTCCGATCTGGTGAAAAATTTGAAGACCCAAACCTTGAATACAAAGACATGCAATATTTGTATGAACAGGATGGGTTGTACAATTTTATGGATCTTGATTCGTATGAACAATATTCATTTAACAAAGATCAAATTGAAGAAGCTTTGGATTATTTAAAAGAACAAGAAACTTACAACATTGTTTATTTTCAAGAAAAACCTCTTGCAGTAACTCCTCCTATGTTTATGCAACTTAAAGTTACATCGTGTCCACCAGGTGTTCGTGGCAACAGTGCACAAGGTGGTGTTAACAAGCCATGCACTATGGAAACAGGGATTGTCATTCAAGCTCCATTGTTTGTGGCTGAAGGTGACACTTTAAAAGTTGACACGCGAACCAATGAATACATTGAACGAGTAAATAAATAATGGAAAATGATAAGCAAAATGACACAATAAATTCATTGGACCTTGAAATTCCACAGCCTGAAATTGCGTGCGAAACGCTTGATCAAATTATTCAATCTCGGCGTAAATTCCGATCACTTTTATTCCATATTTTGTATGCAGTTGATGCTTTAGATTACGATACAACCGCAAGCGAAGTAGCAGAAAAACTCAACAATACGTATGATACCGACATTCCTTTAGATGGTGACATTGTCAATACCGTAACTGATATTGCTGCTCGTCGTCATGAGCTTGATCAAACCTTGGTACCTTTTTTAGAAAATTGGCGTTTTGAGCGTATTGGTAAGTGTACGCTTTTAGTGTTGCGTTATGCAATCTGGGAAATTTTGTACACTAAAACAGCTCATAACATTATTATCAATGAAGCAATTGAGCTTGCAAAGTGTTTTTCAGAAAAAGATGCCTATAAATTTGTAAATGGTATTTTAGATAAAATTTCAAATAAATATAAAACGTCTGCAGCTGAAGTCATCGAGTAAAAAAACGGAATTGCCTGACTTGTGGATGCTTGAAAAGATTGGCTACATTTGTTAGATTGAATCATGAACATTCAATTGATTTTTTAAGACAAAAGGTTATCAACATGACCATCAAATTCATCAAAGTATGCGTCATTTTAGCACTTTTTGGGACGCCTTTAATTTTTGGCAAATACAATGCATTAACTCGAAGCTCAAAAGCTCCTGCAAAGCCTGCATATCCGTTTCCACATCTTTTGGTTAAGGATATGGATGAAGAGCAACTTGAAAAAACTTTAGAGTATGGAAAGCATGATCAAGTTCAGGATAAAGATTTAGTTTTTAAAGTCTTTTTTCATTTGATTAGTCAATCAAAATCTCAAGAAAAAATTAAAATTTATAAGTTGGATTTTGCCGACTATCTATTTAACATTAAAGATTATGAACGATCATTAATGGCGTATGAAGAATTTAGTATGCTGTATCCTGGTTGCGCAGAATCTGAGTATGTTGTATACAAAGGAGTTTTGTGTAACTTTTTATTAAGCCTTGATTTTGATCGTGATCAAACGTTGACTCAGCGTGCAGCTTCTGCAGCATTGCTTTTTTTGCAAAAAGTTAAAGATGAAAAATTTAAAACAGAGACTCAAAATATTTATAATTCATGTCGTCAACGATTATTCGACCATGAAATTTATGTTCTTGAAACTTACTTAAAATTGAAAAAATTTAATAGTGCTCGTAAGCGTATTGAATACATAGAAAAAGAATTTAAAGATATTCATGACCTTGATAAATATTTAGTCTATTGCAATGAAATGATACAAGTAGTTGAAAATCCAAAGACACGACCATTTATTATTCAATTGAATCTTGAAAATGCTCTCAAAGATAAAAAAGATCAAATAACTCCCGTTCGAAAAGCTCGAGGATCATTATTTTTCTTAGCATAATAATTTTATGACACAAAAATTTGGACAACAATCAGAAGAGTTCGTTTCAAAATATTTACAAGATCAAAAGTTCATAATTCTTGAACAAAATTATAAAAAATTTTTTGGTGAAATTGATATTATTGCGCAAAAAGATGAAGTCATTGTTTTTGTTGAAGTTAAAGCTCGAAAAAATTCAAAAATATCACTTCATAATTTAGTTACTTATCCAAAACAACAAAAAATTATTAAAGTTGCTCAGTTTTTTATTGCTCAAAATTTAAAATATGCTCAAAATACAACATTACGATTTGATGTTGCATTGCTGCATGTACAAGATCATCAAAAACCAGAATTGACCTATATCCCAAATGCTTTTGGCGTTAAAAGACGATAAAAATCTAAATTTAAAAAGGATCTGTATGATAACTGAATTTGTAAAACGTTTTATTACCGCAAGTATTATTGGCGCAGTTTTTTGGTGCATTTTTTTTTATTTACCGCCAGTTGCATTTTCAATGTTGTTATTTTCAATTTTATGCACAATTTTGATGTGTGAATGGAAAAATTTATTTAAAGTTCAAGATTTTTGGTTCTGGTTTATCATGCCATGGTATCCAATTCTGCCTTTTGGTCTTTTAATTTACATGAACAATTATGGGTGTTTTCGTAATTTAATTTATTATATGTTTGTGATTGTGTTTGCATTTGATGGTACTGCGTACATGGTAGGAACGCTTTTAGGTTCTCATAAAATTATTCCAAAAATTAGTCCTGGAAAAACTGTTGAAGGATTTATTGGTGGCATTATAGGAGCATTCGTAACATTTTGGTTTGCAATTTCTGCAGATAAAATATGCTTACCGTTACCATTTATGATAACTTTGGTGCTTATTACCTGCTGTTTGGCATTTGTGGGCGATATTTTTGAATCATTTTTAAAACGTCAGGCAAACATTAAAGATTCTGGACATATTTTACCAGGGCATGGTGGTTTTTTAGATCGCTTTGATGCTGTCATTTTTGCAACCTATTTTTATTTTTTATTTCGACATGCCCTAGCTCAATATTTGTGCGTATCTTGTTAAATTTTTGAAAGAAGATCTTTTGCAGATACAGTTTCTTGTGCTCCAGTCATCATATTTTTTATGGTGACCGTATTATTTTTTTGTTCGTCATCACCCAGCAAAAGTGCCCAGGTAGCTTTTAAATCATGAGCTTTTTTCATTTTATTTTTAATTTTTGCATCATCAATCAAAATTTCTACAGATTTTTTGTGATGTGTCAGATAATCTGCCATGTGGAGTGCAAGTTTATTTTGAGTTTCTGACAATGAAATAATGCAAATTAAAGGTGCTGGTTGTAATGCTAAATTTTGATTTTGTGATTGTAAAATCATAATTAATCGTTCAAGTCCGATAGCACATCCGAATGCTGGAATTTCTGTTTTGCTGCCGAGTTGCTGTGCAAGTCCATCATAACGACCACCACCGCAAAATGTATTTTGTGCTCCAAGATTTACCGATACAAATTCAAAAACTGTTTTGTTGTAATAATCAAGGCCACGAACTAAATTTTGATCAATTTCAAAATTGACTGAAAGTTCTTGTAATGTTTCCTGAAGCATTTTCCATTCTTGCTTTGTTTCTTCTGAAAAAAAGTCAGAAAGCTGAGGAGCTTGCGCAAAAAGAGATTGGCAGGTATTTGATTTGCAATCTAAAATTCGTAAAGGGTTCGTAGTTAAACGAACTTTGCAAACGTCACATAAAGATTGAATTTTTGGTTGCAGAAAAGTAACAAATGCTGCAGTAAATTTTTTGCGATCATCTGGTTGTCCTAAAAAATTTATTTTTAAAACAAAATTTTGCATCTGCAAAATTTGGGCAAAAAGTGTTTGTAGCATTTTAATATTGAAAGCGTCATGCAAAATTGATGTGCCACCAATCATTTCTAAATTGAATTGATGAAATTCACGCAAACGACCTTTTTGTGGCCGTTCATAGCGAAACATAGGGCCATAATAATAGACGCGTGCAGGTAAAGTTATATGTGATTGATTTTCTAAAAATGCGCGCATGGTTCCTGCCGTTGCTTCGGGGCGAAGGCAGATGGCATCGTCTTTTTGATCATGATCAGTGTTTTTTGATTGCATGATAAACATTTGTTTACTCACGACATCTGTTTCATAACCTAAGCCACGCTCAAAAAGCGAAATATGCTCTAAAATGGGAATATTAATTTGTGAAAAATTATAACATTGTACATGTGCTTCAATTTTTTTTATGACGCCAGACCAATATGGCATATCAAAAAAATTATCGGCAACACCTTTAACTTTTGGAAACATATTTTTTCCTTTTACAAAAACAAAACTTTGATCTATTCAGTATACCCTAAAAAAAAAATCAAAGAAATTATCGACGAAAAAGTTGACTTACCCTAAAAAAAATTGCTAGAACTTCAAATGAGCTTACCCAAAGAGGAGAAAAAAATTATAGGTTTGAAATAAAAAATTTTAAAAGGTGATGAAAGGAGGAGTGTACATAAACTCGGCCGAAAAAAGAAAAGTATCGTAATGTATTCAAATTAAAAAAATCCATTGAGGAGACTATGAAAAAGCAAATTTTCTTACTCTCAGTAGCCTTGTTATTTTCAACAGGCGCTGTTTTTTCAACTTCATGCGGTTCATCTTGTAACACATCATGTGCAACATCATGCAATACAGATTGCAGCACATTGTGTACACCTGAACATGGTCATACTTTCTTACAAGTAACTCCACACTTCCAAGCAGCATCTCCTGAGTTAGTGTCAGCATTTAACTCAAACGTTTTGTACAATCTTGAAAGAGAAGACAAACACGGTGCTTTCCAAGTTGAAGTATTTGGTGGTCAATCTACTAAATGTAACGCAGCTGCAGCTTACTACTTACCTTATGGTCATCAGTCATTGACTTTTGATGGTAGTGTAACTTCAGGTACAAACTTACATACATTTGCACAAGTTGTTGCTGAATCTGTTGTTCAAGCAGGTACAACTCCAACAGCTGGTGATCAAATTGGTAATGGTGTTGCATATGTAGCAGCTGGTACAGCTGATACTACACCATTAATGTATGGTGACGCTGCAACTTATAAATTTGATACAAACAAAGATACGAGCAAAATTTTGCCTTGGAACTTTGGTATCACATTTGCAGCATTATTTGAACCTCTTGGTTCTTCAGCAAGTGGTGATAATGGTGGATCTGGATTAGTAACTTCTCCAGCATTCAAAAGCACAATTTGCCCAACATTGAAATATTCACACGTTGGCGCAGGTTTGGCACTTCGTTATCATTTCTCTGATGACAAAAACGGTTGGTTTGGTTTAATTTCAACAGCTGTTCAAAATGTTCGTTCAAAATTTTCATTGAATGAAAATGTTGAAACAGAAGCTCAAGAAATGAATGCAACAACAAATCCAGCATTGTTTGGTGCAGCAAATCCTACTGGTACTTTAACTGGTGGTGGTGCTGCAGCTTCTGTAACAGTTACATTTGCAACAACAAACGCTTTAAACCAAACAGCTTATAGCCCTACAGCGACATCAAGTGTTACTCCAGTTCCTTCATTGGCTACAGCATACATTGGATCAGGATTCCCTAATGCAACTGATGCTGCTGGTGTAACAAATAGTAATCGTGCAACTGATGCAACTCCTCCAGCAAATGTTGAAGAAGCTTTTGCTCAAGATGCATGGAATTATGGTAAAGTGTGTGGTTGTTCAAAAATTACACGTTTAGCTGATATCGAGCTTTCACTTGGATATCAATGGATGTGTGGTGATTGTGCTTCAACAAACTGGTACGTTGGTGTTGTTATTCCTACAGGTAACAAAGGCGGCGCTACGTACATTGCTCCGGCAGTTGTTGGTAACGGTCAACATGCTGGTATCATGACAGGTTCATGTACAGAAGTTATGCTTTCAGAAGAAGCAGATTACTCAGCATGGTATCGTCTTGATGCTTGTGCTCGTTACTTATTCCGTAACACACAAAAACGTTCATTCGATTTGCTTGGCAATGAATGGTCACGTTATATGATGGTTTGGGAAAATGAAGATGCATACACAGCTGCATTAGTACTTGCAAATACAATTACAGCTCCTACAGGTCCTGGTTTAGCAGATCGTCAATATACTCCTGGTATTAACGTATTTACAACTGATTTTTATATCAAACCTCAATTCCAAGGTCGCTTGAACCAAGCAGTTTACTTCCAAGGTGAACATTTCAGAGCTGAACTTGGTTGGAACGTGTTTGCACGTCAAACAGATTGTGTACAATTAGCATGCGAATGGACACAAGCTCCAGCATTTGCTGATTCATCATATGTTTCTGGTATTGCATTAAACAATAACAGAACGATTTATAATGATGCACAAACAGCGGCATATAATGTTGTAGATAACTTATCTCGTGTAACTCCTGTTACAACACCTACATCATTGGTTACAATTGCTGGTAATAATTTAGTTGCGACAAACTATGATGATTTTGCAATTTCTTCAGATGAAATTGATTATAATTCAGTTGCAACGCCTGGTGTAATTACAAATACTCCATATTTGGTATTGGGTTATGCATTTGAAAGTGATTACAAACCACAATTGTCAATCGGTGGATCATATGAATTTACAACAAGCAACCGTGCGTTAAATCAGTGGTTGGTCTGGGGTAAATTTGAAATTGCATTTTAATTAATTGATTAAAAATTAAGGAATTAAAATGAAAAAACAATTAATGATGATTTCTTTGCTGACAACAGTATCTTTATTAGTAGAGGCTTCTGCGGCACAGCGAAAAGCTGCTTTTCGTGAACAAGTCAAGGCTGGTAAT
This sequence comes from uncultured Pseudomonadota bacterium, assembly GCA_964406135.1. GTDB lineage: Bacteria > Babelota > Babeliae > Babelales > Chromulinivoraceae > JACPFN01. The sequence continues at coordinate 17,049 of CAYOQO010000011.1, forward strand.
AATGCTAGTAGCAGTAGCAATGCTAATGATAATGTTCCTCCAATTTCTGAAGTATCAGATGCACAGATGAATGCTGCTGTTGCATATGACCCTGCAGGTTCTGCAGCTGCTTGTCAGCAAGTATTAACTAAGCTTGGTCTTTCATCTGACACCCCAAATATAACAGTGTTACATTACATCGGTGGTTAATTAAACTTTGAAATAAAGAATTAAAATTCTTTTGAAAAAGTACGAGAGGAAGTTGTAAAAAACTTCCTCTCTTTTTTTATGATTTTTTTGCAAGCCGTTGTTGTTCTTGATATAAAATGCGCGCCAGGTTATCAAGCATGATTGCAAGTTCTTTGTCGTCTGAGCATGAAGATCCAACGGTTTTAACGTGAAAAGTATCAGGTAATACTGAAGTTATGACGCTGTGTTGATATGCAACATAGGGTTGGTTTGAAATAGCTAAGCAGCTGTCTGGTGTTGGATTTGTTTGCAGCCACCAAGTTAAAGTATCAGGTGTGGTTGGGCGAATTAATGTTCCTGACGCTGATGTTTGCATTGGTACATGAATAACTTGTACTGGAATTTGACGCATTGTTTCAGGCATATCAGCATAGGTATAAATAAATTTTAACATATCAGCTTCTGTTTGCGGAAATTGATCTAAACTTTGTTGTTTGCTGTAATTTAAAAATGTTGCAGTATTTTCACCGTGATCCACAAAACAAGGACGATCTCCTGCAAGAAGTACAATATTATCAAAACGAATTCCAGATTTGTACAGTTCAATTGCATACTCGAAACGTTGTTGCATGGTGCTCAATAAAGCACCTAAAATTAAAAGATAGGTATAATGTGTTTGTTGTGGTTTTATTTCACGATAGGAATTCATTTCATGAAATAGTTTTTTTAGTTGTGCATCATGTTGTGTAATTAATGCATCCATTTCCCAACGTTCGGTGCCAGCTTTTCGCAACCATGCAGCTTGGGTTTTTGCAACGATATCAGACAAGCTGTCATCAGTTTGAATTCCAGTAAGTTTTAAAATTTCAAAAACTTGAGGACAGACTTGTTTGTTGTTATCAACAATTTGAAATGGTGGATATTGTGTTTCTTTGGTTGCAAAACATCCGGAAAGAATTGAAATAAGTGTTATGAATGTGAAAAATCTGTGCATTGTTTTCATGCTGGTATCCCTAAAAGTTCAAGTGTTTTTTACATCACTTTGTAAATTCTGTGTTTCCCTACTTTAATGGTCATGCCAGAATGCGGCGCAATTTCTGCTTTAAAATCAGTAATCACTTCATCATCAATTAAAATTGATCCTGATTCGATAAGTCGTTTAACTTCAGAAGAGCTTTGTACAGCATTGAGTTCTTGGAGTAATTTAACAATCCAAACTTTTTGTTTGAAAAAAGATGGATCAAGTTTGACTTGTGTTGCTTGCGACAAATCTTTTTTTTGAAATATTGCTTGAAATTGTGCTTGTGCGTTGTCAGCATCTTGTTTTGACCAAAATGTGGTAACAATTTCATGCGCCATCTGTTTTTTTAAATCCATAGGATGAATTTTTTCAGATGCAACTTGATTTTTTAAATCTAGAATTTGTTTTTCAGTACGATCTAAAAGCAGTAAAAAATAACGATACACTAAATGGTCAGGAATCGACATTAATTTTCCGTAGGCATCAGAAGGTTGATCAAAAAGTCCAATTGCATTACCAAGTGATTTTGACATCTTTTCAACGCCATCCAAACCTTCAAGTAAAGGAACAGTAAGTACCACTTGTGCTTCTTGGTCATATTGTTCCTGCAAAAATCGGCCGCACAAAAGATTAAATGTTTGATCCGTGCCGCCAAGTTCTACATCAGCTTTTAAATGAACTGAGTCATAACTTTGCATGATTGGATACAAAAGTTCATGCATAGCAATCGGCGTGTTTTCAGCCAATCGTTTTTTAAAATCTTCACGCTCAATGAGTCGGGCAACGGTAATTTTGCTGCACATTTTGATAATGTCTGCAAAATTTAATTTGCTGAGCCATGAAGAATTGTAGACAATAGTTAATTTTTTTAGATCTAAAATTTTGCCAACTTGAGCAAAATATGTTTTAGCGTTCAAAAGAATTTGTTCTTCGGTCAGTGGTGGCCGTGTTTTTGATTTTCCAGTAGGATCACCAATGCGCGCAGTATAATCACCAATTAAAAAAATTGTTTCATGGCCTAAATCTTGAAATTGTTTCATTTTTTTTAAAACGACTGCATGGCCAAGATGCAAATCCGGAGCTGTAGGATCCATGCCCAGTTTAATTTGCAATTTTTTTCCAGATTCTAATTTTTTAATTAAATCTTGTTGCGGTACGCATTGTGCAATGCCAGACGTTAAAATTTCTAAAGCATTTTGAGTTTGAGATGATATTTTTTCATTCATAAAATTACCTTAATTATTGCATCATAAGGGCATAGGAAAGCAATGCCATAAAGCTACGCAAAATAATATCAAAAATCTGTGAGCCAACAATGACAAATAAAATTAATAATATTGTGGCTGAAATAATATGCTGCGATGAAAACAAATGAAATTGTGGAAAATATGCAAAAAGTAAAGCTCGAAAAAGTCCAATAACTGCATAAATAACACATAGCATAAAATTTTGATTGTAAAAAAATATGATGACTGAAGAAATTGCTTGCATGATTGATGAGTTTGTGAGCGCAGAGCGATCAATCAACAACATTGAAATTTTCATGAAAGCTACGATCATGAAAAAAGAAAGCATTAAAAGTATAAAATGGGCGATTGCACGAGCGCTAAATTGTAGTAAAATTTTTCCACGATTGTTTCCCGATGGATTAAGTGGAATGTAGCGACCCCAACCAGGAAGTCCTTTAAAAAATGGAAGATAGTCGCCAAAAATTTGTCCAATTAAAAGTACTGCAAATCCAATAATGTTGATGTGTATCATAGGATCAAAGGTTAAAAATCCAAATTGTTCAGGAACATCATCACCATTTTTTTTTGCGACCCATGCTTCAAACCAACCTGAAAAAGTAACCGTTGGAATGTAAGACAAAAGTGAAATAATGATAATTCGCAAGCCTTCAATTAATTCAAGTCTCATAATAAAAATCCTTCAGTAAAAGAAATACTTTAAAATAGTGTAACATTATTTTGTAAAAACGGCAGATATTCACATTTTTTGAAATTTAGCGTACTTTAAAAAAGAATAAAATTTTTAAAATAGTCTTAAAAAAGCGTTAAAAGTTATGGAAAATCGATATCTGCATCTTGAGTATGACCAACAAATGCGAGAGCTTTGGCAAAAAAATCAAACGTATCGTCAAAAAAATTCAAATTTTAAAACTTACACTATCGATACGCCACCACCAACAGTCTCAGGCTCTTTGCACATTGGTCACATTTTTTCTTACACGCAAACAGATATCATTGCTCGTTATAAACGAATGACTGGGCATAATGTATTTTATCCTTTTGGATTTGATTGCAACGGTTTGGCAACTGAGCGTTTTGTAGAAAAAAAACATAACACGAATGTTTCAAAACTTGGACGTGAAAAATTTATTGATCTTTGCTTGTCGACCACTGAAGAAATGAAGGTTAAGTTTGTGCATCTATGGCGCATGATGGGACTTTCTGCAGAACTTGAAAAAACATATTCAACTATTGCTCCTGATGTTCAAAAAATTGCTCAAGAATCATTTATCGATTTAGTAAAAAAAGATTATGCCTACATTAAAAGTGAGCCAGCATTGTACTGCACACAATGTCGCACCACCGTTGCTCAAGCAGAACTTGATGACATCGAGCAAGCAACGACATTTTATGATATAGCATTTGAAACAACTCATGATGAAAAAATTGTTATTGCAACGACACGTCCTGAGCTGTTGCCTTCATGTGTTGCCATTTTATTGCATCCTGATGACAAAAGATTTCAACACTTAAAAAATAAACAAGCAGTTGTTCCATTGTTTGGACAAGTTGTTCCTATTTTGTCTGATGAATCTGTCATGATGGAAAAGGGTTCTGGGTTGGTTATGGTTTGTACGTTTGGGGACAAAACTGACATTGAGTGGTATAAAAAACATAAATTACCACATGTTCCTTCCATTGGATTTGATGGTAAATTTTTGGCATCGGCTGGAGTGCTTGTAGGATTAAATGTGACTGATGCTCGAAAAAAAGTGATAGAACTTTTACAAGAAAAAAATTTAATTTTGCAACAAAAGCCAATTCAAAATTCAGTAAATGTGCATGAGCGTTGTAAGCATCCGATTGAGTATGCAATTTTGCCACAATGGTTTATTAAAGTGGTTGAGCACTCGCAAGAATTTTTAAAAATAGCAGAAAAAATTCATTGGTATCCGATGCACATGAAAGCTCGATTTGATGACTGGGTAAAAAATTTGTCATGGGATTGGTGTATTTCTCGACAACGAGTTTTTGGAATTCCATTTCCGGTTTGGTACTGTAATGACTGCGGTGCAATTCTTTTGGCAGATGTGTCACAGCTTCCAATTGATCCGCAACAAAACGCATACAACAAACCATGCCATCAGTGCCAAGGAACTAACATTCGTCCAGAGAAAGATGTTATGGATACTTGGAATACTTCATCATTGACTCCTTACATTTGCAAAGCTTTGTACAGCGATAATGGACAGTCACCATTTAATTTTTCTTCATCCTCGACTCCGATCGAGGACCCAAATCAAAATTTCATTCCGATGAGTATGCGGCCGCAAGCGCATGACATTATTAGAACTTGGGCTTTTTATACCATAGTAAAATCTTGGATGCATGATAAAACTTTGCCATGGCATGATATTGTGGTTTCAGGTTATGTGCTCAGTGAAAATAAAGAAAAAATTTCAAAATCAAAAGATAATGCGCCAACTGAACCTGAAAAATTGTTAACGCAATATGCTCCTGATGCAATTCGATTTTGGACAGCATCTGGAACTTTGGGACAAGATATTGCATTTTCACCAGAACAAATTAGCATTGGTCAAAAATTGTTAACAAAACTTTGGAATGCATTAAAGTTTGTGCATATCAATAATCAGGCTCATCAAATTCCACAAATAAAACCTGAAAAATTAGGACTGGTTAATGCATGGATAATTGATCAGTTGCAAGCAAGTTTGAAAGAGTATCATACGCATTTTGAAAAAAATGAGTTCAGTTTAGCATTGCAAACGGTTGAAAAACTTTTTTGGCATGATTTTTGTGATAATTATTTAGAAATTATTAAAGATCAATTTTTTAATCCTGCAAATTATACAACAGAAGAAATAGAAGCTACCATGTGGACATTAAATCATGTAGCATTCACGATTTTACAGTTGTATAGCCCGTATTTGCCACATATTACTGAATATTTATATCAACAAATTTTTGCAAAGCGTTTGAATGTTTCATCGATTCATTTAACACAATTTTTACAAGGTGCAAAATCTGACATAGAAATTGTGCAACAGATGAATTTGTTGCTTGACGTGATAGGTCAAGTTCGAAAATTAAAGACTGGGGCACAATTATCGCTTCGTACTGAAATTAAAAATTTAACAATTTGTGGTATATCAAAAGAGCAAGCTCAATTGATCCAAGAAAATCAAACAATTATTAAAGGTGTTTGTAAAGCGCGTAACATTTTAACGAATGTTTCGCGATGTGAGTCATCTATTTTGCAAGAAAATGATACTTGGGATGCTTCAGTTCAAATTTTATAATTGCAAAAAAGAAATAACAAAAGACTCTGCAAATGCGTTGACTAAATCGATGTTTTGGCATAGTCTTTTCTTGTTGTAATTTAAAAATAATATTTCTTTTTGAAAGGCCCTTAATTATGAAAAATCTTTTATTATCATCACTTTTAGTAACATCTGTTGTTTTTGGGCAAGATTTTCAAGCGCAAAAATACACTTGGCAATACGCGGTGCAGGCTAAAGATGCAACAAATTTAGAAGCATTATCAGAATTTAATGTAAAATTGAGAAATTTAATTGGTGAAATGAATGAAAATTCAGCACGATCTGAAGGTGTTGATGTTTATCAAAAGTTTTTAATCTTCATTAAAGAAGTGCAAGAAGCAATTGCTGCTGGTGCAAATTTGTTTGGATCTGTTGCTTTATCTCAAGAACCAATCATTGCATTAGTTGAAGACGTTATAGAAGATGTTGTTCAAGCAGAGTCAGAAGATGTTGCATCTGAAGAAATTAAAACAGTTGTTGTAGAAGAACAAGTTTTAAATGAAGAAGCTGAAGTTGCAACTTCAGAAGAAAATGTAGCATCAGTTACTGCTGAAACAAATCCTGTCATCGTTATTACATTTAGCTGCACTATTGTTAATCCATCACAAGAAGAAATTTGGAGCGCTGCAATTGCAACATTTCAAACACTTGCAAATAAAATTAACAACAATGAAATAACAGCTGACGAATTAGTTGCTTCTTTGACAGAAGTATATACTGCATTATCACAGCTTGAAAATGCTGGCTTGGGCTTAACAGCGTATTAATTCAATTTGATTTTCATAAAAAAGGTCACTTTAAATAGTGGCCTTTTTTTATGAAAAACGTTACAATTATTCATAATTTCAAAAAACATTTTTAGCAAAAAGTCACATCATGAAAAAAATATCATTGTTTGTTTTAAGTTTTATTTCAATTCCTGCACAATCTTTTTTTGGATTAAATTTGCCAAAACAAGAAATTAATTCTGATGTAAAAATTACATTTAAATCTGAAAAAACAGCTTCTATGGTTTCAAATCCTGAATATCATGAAAATGCAAAATATGCTGTCAAAATGTTGCAAGATTTAGCAGAACAACAAGAGCATCGAAAATTGACTATGGAAGAAATGGCGCTTGTTTTTCGCGTTATCAGCTATTTGTTTTTACAAGAAACTGAAGATTATAATAAATTTATTGAAGTTCAATTAAAAAATGGCAAAAAACTTTGCTTACCGTATTCTTTTCAACTATTTGCAGCAATGATGATGCAAAATAATACAAAAGAGCGGGAAAATGTTGATCAAGTTTCTGATGAAGAGTAGATGAAATGATTTCGATTAAAAATCGGCAAAAAACTATTCAATTTTCAACTATTGCCTATCAAAAAAAAGCAGAAAAAATTTTAAATTTTTTAGGATACGGTGATTTTGATTTAGGCATTTTGTTGACCACAAATCGAACTATGCAAAAATACAATTATCAATTTCGTCAAAAAAATCGTCCAACCGATGTTCTATCATTTCCTTATCACTTGAATGCAAAAGCTGGTAAAAAAATTATTGCAAAAACCGATGAAGATAAAAATTTGGGTGATATTGTGATCTCTTTACCGTACGTGCTTGAAAATAAAAAAGGACTTGTGGGTGATTTTAATCACTGGATGGATATTATGCTTGTGCATGGTGTTTGTCATTTGCTTGGGTATGATCATGAGCATGATGATGATTATACAACCATGTCAACACTTGAAAAAAAATTGCTCAAATTGATTGAATAAAATTATTTTAAAAATTCGTACGTTCTGTACATGCGATCTAAAACACCGCGTTTTTGTTGATAACTTAAGTGATATGCTGAAAGTTCATGTAAATCTTGTTCAATCAGTTGTAACTCTTCATTTGGCAAACATGAAATATAAGCTTTAAGCTGACGAGTTAAAACATGCAGCATGCCATCATCTGCAAATGAAATTGTATTTTCTGCGGTTAATTTATTCAAAATTTTATCAATATTTCGCACAATCAATTGCATTGGTTGATACCAAGTTTCATGCTTTATGTATTTGTTGTACAAACTGTTGCCTGTATAATAGATCCCCCATGCTGCCAAAACAGTTGGAGCAATTGCTGCTATGGCCATAGTTAACTGATGTTCTTTTGCTAATTTATTAATAGTAGTTGAGATTTCTTTTTTATTTTGATTTGAGACTTCCATTATTTCAATAATAAATTCTTCTAAGTTGTTGTAACGTAACGCTATTGCTTCTTTGTTTTGATTCAATATTTTAATGAGATTATTTAAATCTTCTTGAGTTCCAGTGAAGCGAGTTGTAGCATTATTAACCTCTAACCATGGATCTAACTTGAGAGGTTTTTTTTGAAGAACCGGCCAAGGTTTTAAATCTCCAAGCGGATTTGAAGTATTATTCCACAAAGTATCTTTGAGCTTAAAAAGTGGATATTTGATGTATTCTTCTAAAATATAATCCCAATTTTCAACTGCTTTCTTTTTGTATTCTGGAATTTCAGTTTCATGTGTTTTGTATAAAGCATATGTTCCAATGGCAGCAAGCGCTATGCAACTGTATGCAAAACCATGTCGAAAGATATGATGTGGTTTGGCATGATCATGTAATATTTTGTGATGATTTTGCAAAATTACTTGAATATTTTGATGTAGCCAAATTGTATTTTGAAACATAGCATCTGGTTCTGAGCTGTTGGGCAGTTGAATGGTTTGAAAGTGTTTGATCAAAGGATCGGTTGCCTGTAAAAGTTGTGGTAAAATATCACCAGCATCTTGAATTTGACGAAATTGATGTTGGCCATGCAGTGCAATGCCCAAGAGCAGTGTTGCCTGATCTATCAAACTATTTAAAGCTTGAACATGGTTGCAAACTAATTTTTTATGAGCTGGTGAATGATACCAATAAACAGGATGCTTTCGTAGCATCGGCAATTTGTCATAAAATTTTTCTGTTTCCCAGTAATGCAAAGAGTCTAAAGCTTGTTCAATCAATCTTTGAGTTTGGGTAATATATTCTTGAAAAATTTTTGCATAAATATAGATAATCATGATGTTTTGAGAGATTTTTAAGCTCTCGTTGAATTCAGAGCTCTGATGTTTTTCAGGTGAAAGCAAAAACAAATTTGAAATATTATTTTGCTGCAAAAGAGTCATAGGCCCAGACTGTTTTGATATTTTATGAAATGATTGAAATGCCTTTTGAATTGCTTTGCCATAAGCATCATTTTTTTCAAAAATATAGTTGACTTGCATTGATTGAAGATGATTTAAAAGTATTGCGTTGTAACCATAGGCAGAAGTTATTGCAAACAATAAGGTAGTAAATATTTTAAGAAATTTCATGCAAGTTATTCCTCAAAGATTTATATGATGCTTTTTGACTTTAACTTTTGGGAAAAATGGTTTACAGCTAGTATAACATAAAGTCTTTTTTTTTTAAGTGATGGCAAAATCAATTGATTTTAATTATGGTATACTAATTTAAAAATGTCATAAATTTGAGTTGTTGTTTTTGTCATGAATATTTTAGGTTTTCGATTTAAAATCATTTTGCATATTTTTGCAGGGCTTTTTTTGGGAAGTGCAATAGCCTTAGTGTATTTGTCTTCTAGTATCACATTTCGTCAATTTCTTGAGCAAAAAATAGCAGAGCATTTTGAACGTGATTTTAAATGTAACATGCGTGCTACGCTTGATGATATTGATTGGTTATCTTGTCGTATGACTTTTTCTGGAGTTTCAATTACTCCAAAATCAGAAAAAAATGACATTTCGGATCCTGCATGGTCGATTGTGGCAGAAAAATTGCAAGTTCATGGTTCATGGCTGTCATTAATTCTTCACAGGAAATTAAAAGTAAGTCTTTCACTTGATCATGTGATCATGATGGAAATTTTTGATCAAATTCCACAGAAATTATTACAATTTTGCAGTACGATGTTTGGCGAAGTGGTCAATACTGCTATTTTATATGATGTTATTTCAATTACGGATGGCTTAATTTATTTTAAGCGACCATCTGACGGTTACAGTATTCAAATTCCTTATAGTTGTAATATGAGAGCGGAAAAATTAGCAACTCGAATGCAATTGTATGTGCATGATGGCACTATTGGTTTTCAGGATGATGTTTGGGTAAAAAATATCACAGGTTCTATTTTATCTGATATTCCTTTTTCTGATATTGCATCTGATATGAGTGCTCAAATTCAACTTAATTATCTGTTTTGTAAATTGGAACAAGAAATACCTGGATTCTTTGCAGGAAAATTAGACCAAGGCTCAGGAGAATTTAGTTTAAAATCACAAGATGGATCGATGGTGATTGATCCAATTAAAATTAAATGTACATCAACGCAATGTTTGTGTGATGTTGTCATTGCAGCAACAGCTCAAATTTTAAATTATTTACAAGTTCCAGATGTGGTAGGAGATATTGCTGGTCATGTTGGTTTAGCGCTTCATGCAGATTTATTCAATATTTTACAAACATTAGAAATGTCGCTTGTTTTGCATGACATTGTTTACAAATCAAAGCCTTTGATTCCTGGTGGTAAAATTTTGATAACTGAGCATAGTAAACAAGGGTTTTCTGGAGTGTTTTCTATGCATGATCAACAAAAATGTATGGTTCAGGTATCTGCTGCAGATGATCAAAAAAAATGTAAAATTTTTAATTTAGTGGATATTGAATTGCCATTTGATTCTGCATATAAAATTTTAAAAAATGATTGTCAGGGTGAAATTTTTTATGAAGCAACTGGTATCATTCATGGAACTTATAACGTTAAAATTCAGCATACGCTGTTATCGCAAGTACAGAGCTTGCAGGGTAGCTTTGAAATGAAGGATGGAAGAATTGAATTTTCCGGAACACTCAATGATATTTTTTTTCAAGGAGCATTTCGATTATTTCCAGATTATTTTTTTGAATCGTTTTCTGCCACGCGAGGTAAAGATTTGCTTATCGATTTTAGCACTGATCCTGCAGATCCTTTGTATGTTGTTGGTTCTGTTGATTTTGCAGTGCTTCATGATTTGGTTCCATCACTTTTTCAAATGTCGTTTGCTCAAGAAGGATCATTAGTTTTTCGAGGATATTTGAAAGATGGAGTTTGTGGAGCAACTGTACAAACGCACTATGCTCATATTCGAGTTCCTTATGTATACAACGTGATTCAAAATCTTACAGCAACCTGTGAATTTCATATTCGTGAAAAAAATCTTGTGTTTAAAGATATTGATGTTGAATGGTATGAAGGAAAAATTTCTTGCTCTCGTGCAAATGTTTATTTTGATAAAAATTTAAATTGGAATTTTGTGCATGCTCCTTTGATGCTTCATGATGTTATGTTGAGCTGGAACAAAGGGGTGTATGGCCTGGTTTCAGGCAGAATTTTATTACAAAAACAGTGCATGCATGAGCCATTGCAAATTCAAGGACAATTAATGGTGCAAAAATCAGAGTTGAAAGAAAATATTTTTTCAACAGAGTTTCAGGATCTTTTATCCGGCATTGTAGCATCATCTGCTTCAGTTGATTCCTTTGCTCAGCCATTAATTGATGTTTCATTGTTTACGAAAGATCCACTTCAAATTAACACTTCATTTTTAACAGCTAAGGCATTGGTTGATGTGCGCGTACAAGGACCTTTGAATAAAACAGAACTTTCAGGTTCAATTAAACTTCTTTCTGGATTTTTAAATTTTCCATTCAAACCACTCGAAATTGTTGATGGAAAAATTTTATTTATCCCAGAGCAGTCATTATTTGATCCGACTATTGAACTGATTGCAAAAGGAAAATTAAAACGTTTTGGCGTAACTTTGAAAGCTTGGGGTTCTGCGCTTGATCCGCATATTGGATTTGAAGCGCAACCATATTTGAGTGAAGAACAGATTATTTCATTGCTTTTGCTCGGCGTTGAAGATCAATCATTAAGTCTTATGGTTCCTGCATTTTTAACACAACGTTTAAAAGATATTATTTTTGGTCCTGCACTTTCAAATGTAAAATTAAAAACAGTTTTTGATCGATTGTTGCAGTCATTAAAATATGTGCGATTTATTCCACAATTTACCAATCAAACAGGGCGAGGAGGTGTGCGTGGTATTTTTGAAGTTGACGCAACAGAGCATTTGCAAGGAAAAATTGATACAAATTTTGCGCATTTAGAAGATACAAAATTTGATATCGATTATGCCGCAACCGATGATGTTACTTTTCGATTGCAAAAAGATGGTCCAAGTACTTACGGGGGGCAGGTAGAAGTTCGATGGAAATTTTCATAAAAGTTGTTTAAAAAATTAGGAGTGGCCCGTGAAGATTCAAAAAATAGCTTGCGTCATATTTTTCTTTTCTTTTGGTACTATTTCAGCAATGTGGCGATTAAATTCAAAATTATTACAACCAGTTCATGGATATTTAGTTCGATGTGTTCCGTTATCATCTCAAAATAGAAAAGAAATGAATAATGCTATTGAACAAGAATTGTTGAGTGCAAAAAAATCTGTTCGTATTGCGATGTACTCATTTACACGAAGACAACTTGCGTATGTTTTGGCTTACCTTCAAAATGAAAAAAATATTAAGGTGCAGGTAATTTTAGATCGTAATTCAACAAATGGTACCTTTAATATGAATGAATTTTTAAAAAAATTAGGAATAAAGCCTTTAGTTTATAGTTTTGCTGATAAATCAATGCATCATAAACTGAGTGTGATTGATGAAAATAGGGTGATTAAGGGCTCGTATAATTTTTCTGATGCTGCGGCTGAAAGAAATTGTGAAGATGTTGATATTTTGTATGGCAAAAAAGTTGCGCAAAAATACAATAACGTGATTGATGGTATTGTTGCAGAAATTAATCATCATAAAAGAAGAGATAATCAAACTCAAAAAATGCTGAGAAAGCAATGGCAAAACAGAATGGTTGCTTACGAAAGAGTTGTTGCTTTGTTGAATAAAAATAAAAAAGGCGGTTGAGTGAATGTTGTACGATTTTTTATAATTTTATTTTTTTTTAGCAATTTTCTTTTTTCTTTTTCTCAAGTTTTTTTTCGACCGCGTGATGATATTAAAGCTTATTTGATTCAATTGATTCAAGAAGAACGATTTTCGATTGATGCGGCAGTGTACATGCTCACTGACAAAGCAATTGCGCAAGAATTGGTTAATGCTTATCTTCGTGGTGTAAAAATTCGTTTAGTGCTTGATCAGATTTCGATGGGTGAAAAATATGGTAAAGGTTTATGGCTGCAACAATGTGGAATTTCTGTTTTTGTGCATCGTGCAGTTAGTTTAAATCCATTTTGCATGCCGATTATGCATCATAAGTTTTTTATTTTTGGATTTAATGCACGATTGCATTGCAGTATTGCATGGACCGGATCTTTTAATTGTACCGCATCGGCATCACGCTTGCATGATGAAAATGTTTTGATGACCGATGATGTAGGAGTTGTTGCAGAATTTAAGCAATGTTTTATCCTTTTGATGCAACGATTGAGCGTATCTCGATATTTTGAAATTGAAAATGAAAATTTTGAATAAAAATATGAAAAAAATTTAAAGAGCCGCAGATGATTGAAAATTATCCAAAACTTTTTGTAAGTCTTGCGGTAATGGACTGTTAAATTCATATTTTTGTCCATCAAATTCAAATTCAAGTTTGTGTGCATGAAGTGCATGTCGTTTTAAAAGTTTTGATGTTTTTCCGTACAATGTGTCTGCAAGCAATGGAAATCCGAGAGCTGTAAAGTGCACACGAATTTGATGTGTGCGGCCGGTAATTGGTTTAATTTCAACCAGTGAAAAATCTTTAAAATAGTTGAGCACTTTAAAATGCGTGACAGCATCGCGACTATTTGGTCGTTTGGAGCTGTTGGTAAAATGATGCATTTTGTTGCGAATTATAGGATGGCGACCAATAAAAAAATCAATGGTGCCCGTTGCTGGTGGATGACCCAACACAATTGCCAAATAGGTTTTATGAATTTTTCGTTGTTTAAACATTTCAGTCATGGTTGCATGTGCATGATTGGTACGTGGAATAATCATAAGTCCTGAAGTGTCTTTGTCCAGTCGGTGCACAATGCCAGGTCGATCAATGAGTCCAACGTGCGCAATTTCTTCATGCGCATCAACTACCCAATCAGAAAGCGTAACATCTGAATAATTTTTGTTAGGGGCGTGAACTACGAGTCCTGCAGGCTTATCAATGATTAAAAAATTATCATGCTTTGCAATGATGGCAACATGCAAATTTTGAGGTATTTCTTTTTTAAGTGGCGTTTGCGGTTCTGTTGGAAATTGAATGAAAATTTCATCGCTGGTTTTTAAATTGTAGCTTGATTTTGCAAATTTAGTTTTATTGATCGTGATTAAATTTTTTTCAAATAATTTTTGCAAAAATGAACGTGAATATTGGCTAAATTGTTGAGTTATAAATTTATCAACACGTGTACCAGAGTTTGGTTCATCCACAATGATTGAAAAAGTGTCAGATTGTTTGATTGATTGATTGGTCATGAAATTTAGCCCCATTTTGAAAATCAAATAGACATTAATTAGTATACAATAACCCGTCACTATCGTCAAAAATTATAAAATCGATCGTTAGAAGGTGTATTTTTTTGCAAAGTTATACTACAGTATCAATGCAAAGGTTTAAACATTTTGCACTCTGAGTTGAAAAAATCACACATATAAGGGTTTGTTTGGGACTTAAATGAGGAGTTTCTTATGGAATCAAAACAGCTGCAAGAACTAATTTTGATCAATATTGATGAAGTGATTGCGCAAGTTACACCGCAAGGAATATCCTTGTGGCAATCTTTTTTAGAAATGCACCCTGCAGATAGTGCAAAATTATTAACATTGCTATCAGATGATCGTTTAATTCAGTTGTTTTTAAAACTATCAGCTTCCAAACAATTAGAGCTTTTTGAAGAACTTCCTGATCATGATAAAGAAAAAATTTTAGAACATTTGGATGATGTGCAAAAAGCGTTTATTTTGCGCCAAACTCCCATTGATGATCTTACCGACCTGTTTGATCAGTTATCAGACAAAGAGCTGAAAAAATATTTAAATATTTTACATACCAAAGATCGTCAAAAAGTTTTGTCATTGATGAAATTTCCAGCTGATAGTGCTGGAGGTATTATGACGCTTGATTTTGTTACGTTGGTCAAAGATTTGACTGTTGAAAATTCAGTTTCAATTTTACAGCGATTGAAACCGAATATCGATTTGCATCGGCAGATTTATGTAACAGATCAGCAAAATAGATTGGTTGGATACATTAATTTAGAAGATTTAGTTTTAAAA
Organism: uncultured Pseudomonadota bacterium; assembly: GCA_964406135.1. Lineage (GTDB taxonomy): Bacteria > Babelota > Babeliae > Babelales > Chromulinivoraceae > JACPFN01. Next base: position 32,149 of record CAYOQO010000011.1, read on the forward strand.
TCGCCAAGTACGCGCTTGGAGTCATTGGTAAAACAGGTTCCGTATGTTGCGCAAGCAGAAGAAGATCAAGAGTTGGTAGCTCAAAAAATGGTCCACTATCATATGATGACCGTGCCTGTGGTTAATGATCAGCAATTTTTGTTGGGGGTAATTCCCGAAGATACATTGATTGATGTTATTCAACAAGAAGCAACGCAAGACGTGCAAAGAATTTCTGCAGCTCCTATGGCAACATCATATTTTGATATCTCTTTTTGGTATTTGTTGTATCAACGCAGTTTTATTTTGGCAATTCTTTTGATTATGGGATCTTTGACCAGTTTTATTGTCGGTCATTTTGAAACAACGCTGACACCATTTTTAGTTTTATTTTTTACCATGTTAGTCAGTACTGGTGGAAATACTGGTGGGCAAACTTCAGCAATTGCAATTCAAGCAATGTCGTCAGGGGATTTAAATGAAACTAACAGAATGCGATTTATTGGGCGTGAATTTTTGATAGGAACGATGTTAGCGCTTATTTTGGCTGGTATTACCTTTATCAGAGTTTATGTTTGGTATGGTGAATTTATGGGTAGCGTGGTTGTGAGTTTATCATTAGGGTTGATTGTTTTGATGTCAGTTCTTTTGGGTGCATGTTTTCCGGTCGTTTTGAAAAAATTAGGAGTTGATCCTGCCTTTTCTGCCAATCCTTTATTGGCAACGGTGATGGATATTTTAGGAATTTTTATTTATTGTTATGTTGCTTACCTGATTTTAACGTAATTTTTATTGAATTTTCTTGACAAGAACGGCCTAGATTAGTACTTTATTTATAATCTTTAATAAATCTATCTTATTTCACTACAAATTTTTTAAGATTTGATTCTACAAAGAACTTCCTTTGAAATTTTTTGATGAGAAAAATAAATGTGAGAGCCGCTAGCTCAGTCGGTAGAGCAACAGCCTTTTAAGCTGTGGGTCGTTGGTTCGATTCCAACGCGGCTCACCATACTACGCATCCCTGACGGGCAGCTTCGTATGGCAGGCCATTCCTTTAAATGACTCTTTATAATTTCGTGACTTTGTCACGAAATAGTAAGACTCAAAGAGTCCGGCTAAAAAATAAACTATTTCATTAAAAAATTTTTCGTTGAAATTATACGTCCCTATCGTCTAGCCCGGTCTAGGACATTACCCTTTCACGGTAGAAACATGGGTTCAAATCCCATTAGGGACGCCAGTCTACGTTGCTACGCAACTACGTCTGGCTTTGCCATTACAGAACGTTAAGGCAATAATAAAATATAGAAGTTGTGAATAGTAGACTGTCCGAAGTAGCCGTTAGGCGAAGACGGACTAAATTAAAAAATTCATAAATCATTCGTTACGTACGTAGCTTCAATAAACACTAATATGTTTTACGTTTACCTTATTCAATCAATTAACTATCCCGAAATTATTTATGTTGGTTATACAATCAATCTAGATCAACGACTTGAGACTCATAACTCAGGCGGGTCACTTCATACAAAAATTCATCGTCCATGGAAATTGGTTATGCATTTGGTTTTTACAGATCAAGCAAAAGCTAAAGCATTCGAAAAGTATCTTAAGTCTCAATCAGGCAGAGCATTTGCCACAAAACGTTTTTGGTAGTTCCTAAGGCTTTAAAAAATCAAAACTCATTCGTTTCGAACGAATGAATGGCAGGCCATTCTCTTTATCAATCTTTTTTCAAGTACAAACCTATAAGTTTTTGATTCTTAATTGCGTTGTATAAACATTTTTTTGCGTGAAATTT
>CAYOQO010000012.1:0-7230 GCA_964406135.1 uncultured Pseudomonadota bacterium
ATTTAAATCAAATTATACTCTTTGCATCGTCGATTGACTGATGAGCGATTCACACCAAGCAAATCGGCAATTTTAGTTTGATTGCCCAATTTTTTCCACAGTGTTTTCATAAGCGCAATATCTTTGAGTGCGTGCTTACCTAGTTGTGCAGCAAGTTGCAATTCAGGGGTTGTAGCTTGAATAATTCTTGAATTTCCAATTTTTTCTTCAATAGTAGTTGATGTTTGTTGGGCTTTAATATTCATTAAAGTTTCAACTTTTTGCTGCAAAGTAAATAAACTTGAGATTCGTTTTTCAATTAATGCATTTTTATCTTTATAATTGAGCGCTTGAACTGCATTATTTTTTTCATTTTGAATATTTTGATGCATAAATCCATCAATAAGTTCTGAAATTTCAGTATCTTGCATGGTGACGAGTGATGGTAGTTGCAAGAGATGTTTTTTTAATTCAACAACAAGTTCTGCAATGACTAAGCCTTCAGCTTGCAAATCAAAAATGTTGTGTGTTGTGGTGCAAATAATTCGTGTACTGCTAAATTTACGTTGTTCGCTTTGTATAGGTGTAAAAATTCCATAACGCATGAAATGGGCCAATTTCTGTTGTGTTGCTGTATCCAAAAGTTCAAAATTTTTAATTAATAAAATTCCATTGGTTAATTTTTCGAGCAATGGTGCTTCTTGGGTACTGCATAAAAGAGGATTAATGCCAAAAATTTTTGCAGCAGTCATATCATGATTCGGTTGTAAATTAATGATATGCAGCACTTGTGTACCACTCAGTTGATGAATAATTTCTGCTACAGGATTAATATCATCCGGTGGCATTTGTAAAAGCAGGGCACTTTTTTGAAGCGCTGTTTGCAAAAGTTGAATTTTAATATTTAAAAAAGTTTCATGATTGCTTGGTAAAAGTTTGTTGATGGTTTGACCGGCCTTCGTTGTTTCAAGGTACAGCAAATAATCACGTTCTGATGGATTTTTTAAAGCATCGATATGCATTTTGATCAAATCTGTTGCTTCTGGTTTTCGAATGATCAGAAGAACTCCACCATGCGGCTGAGCTTGCGGCATGCCAGAAATCATTAATTTTGATCCGTCATGCATGGTCATGTAGGTATTTTGTGCAGTTTGAAATTTTTCAATTTGATGCACAAAGTTGCAAAGCATGATGCTGGTGGCATGATCAGGTTGAAAATTAGGATTTATACCAAGTAAATTTTGGGCTTCTTGATTTTTGAATGCAAAATGTTTGCCTTTGCAAAAAATAATGCCAATGTGATGTTCAATACGATCTTTTAAAAGTTGTTTGATACTTTCTTTGTACTGATTAATTTCTTGTCGTTTTTCGTACAGTTCTTCTTTAATTTCTTTGCTTTCTTGCAACAAATGGTAGGTGTTTTGTTGCTGCAGCATGTAAATTGCTGGTGCTAAAAATTTTGCAAAAACCATCATTTTATTTTGTTGATCATGATTGTAAATAGCAGGGCTTGTTGGTTGTTGAATCGTTATGTAACCCAAAAGTTTATTGTTGTTAATGATCGGTAAAAATATGTCACATTCAATAGAATTTAAAAAATCAAGCAATGATTTTAATGTTTGATTATTGGTGTAAAATTCATCAAATTCAATTTCATGACGTACTAAAATTTTGTGTTGCAGTAAAATATCAAGTGGTTGTTTTTGTTCAATTGCAGTATTTAAAAAATTTTCAATTTTGCTTTGTGTTGCATTGTGTTCTTGATGTTGTGATCTGATAAACATAGAAACATTCTGTTTTTCAATACCAAGTTGTTGCACAAAGAATTGTTCTGAAATGTATGAAAATTCGTTTTCATTATTTGCCGTATTAATCTGCTCAATTGCATCTTTAAAATCTGTAGCAATTTGAATTTTGGGCTCTGCTTGGACATGATCATAAAGGTTGAGAAAACGAAATTGCATAATTCTTTTGAAGCAAAAAGAGATACTTGCGGTAATCAACACTGTTTCAAGATTTGAAAGAGCAATAATTCGATGTGAATTAAACAAAATAATTGGCATAAGCTCGAGTAAAATACAGATAAAAAGAGGGCACCAAAAATAAAACAACAATGTTTTTAGTTGTTGTTTAAGAACGAGAGGAAGATTTTGATTTGATATTTCTTTGACACTCGTATACATAATACAAATAAATGAAAAAACAACAAAAGCGTAGTAAAAAAGAATAACCCAGTAATAAGATTCATTAAAACGAATAGCATGAATAGTATTTGCAATAAATGAGCAACAAAGCAAAAACTCTAAAAATATAAATAACTTATGGTATAAATTCCAATGAATTTTTTTATAAATTAATTGTTCTAAAAATAAAATTAAACTGTAACATTTGATACAGCTAAAAATCCAGGCAAAGCAGTTGATTGAGCGAAATAAAGGGGTTCCGCGGATGATAAATTTGGTAATACCAACAATATCATCAAGCATAATTGAAACAATGGGCATTATAAAAAAAAGAAACAAAATTTTTTCATAATTCCAATTTTTTTTGGTTGATTTAATATTTGCAACATTGACCATGATTTTTGTCATGATAGTAAGTGACAGAATATGAACGGCAATGACTACTTGTGGATGAGAGACAAGATCAATACCATGTTGAAATAATTCGAAGAAAGAGTTCATTTTGTCTTGACCTTATGTTTTTGCCTTATTATACTCATTGAAATGATTATATAAAAATTTAATGGTTTCAGGAGTATCATGCTTGCTCGATCATTTCTATTTAAATTACTCACTTTTATAAAATCTTCAAGGCTAGTTTTTGTAGTAGCTTTAGTTTTTGTAAATCAATCGAGTCTTTGCAATGGCCACACTCGAAAAACATACCCGTCTTCTGTAAACTCAAAAAAACCATTTTCAAATGAATTCAAAAATAGTGCAAGGTTGAAAGCATCAAATCCTGGATCTTTGCAACCATTTGAAAGACAGCCTACGTGGCCTGCCTAATAATTTAAAAATATTGATTAAAAAATCCCGAGCTTTCAAACTCGGGATTTTTGTTACTTAAAAATGACAAAATGTTTTTATGGCTTATTCAGCTCATCTGCTCGTTTGCAAATGGTATCAAGATGTAAACCCATTTCTTGTTTACCGTCAGCCAAACGTAAAGTTACTGTTTTTGCATCTTGTTCTTTTTGGCCAACCACAATCATCCATGGAATTTTTTCAAGTTGCGCTACTTTAATTTTTGCAGAAAGTGGTTCATTGCTATCGTTCACTTCCACGCGAAGGTTGTGTGATTTTAAAGTTTGTGCAATTTCGTGAGCATAATCTAACTGTTTGTCAGTTATTGGAATCACTTTAATTTGTGTTGGACATAACCAGAATGGTAAATGCCCTTTAAAATTTTCCAAAATAATTCCAAAAAATCGTTCCATAGATCCTAAAAGTGCTTGATGCAGGATGACTGGATGTTGTTTTTCACCTTTATTGTTGATGTAGTACACATCAAAATTTTGTGGCATGAAAAAATCTGCTTGCAGTGTTGAACATTGCCAAGCACGACCCATGGAGTCAAACACGGTAATTTCAATCTTTGGGCCGTAAAATGCCCCTTCGCCTTCATAAATTTCAAATTCTTTGCCAGCTTTGGTCAGTCCATTTTTTAAAGCATCAATTGCAATGTTCCAAAGCTCGTCGCTGCCGATGGCATTTTCAGGTTTTGTTGATACTGCATATGCAATATTGCCTAATCCAAAGGTAGTCAAAACTTTTTCAATCGTTGCAATTGAGCTGATGATCTGTTTTTCCATCTGTTCTGGTGCGCAGTACATGTGCGTATCATCAATCGTGAATGCTCGAACGCGAAATAGTCCGTGCAGTACTCCTGATAGTTCATAACGATGTACATGACCAAATTCTGCTAAGCGAAGTGGTAATTCTTTGTAAGAATGCAAATTTTGTTTGTAAATTAAAATTGAACCAGGACAGTTCATTGGTTTGATTGCGTATTCTTTGTTTTCAATCGTGCTAAAATACATATGTTTTTTGTAATGATCATAGTGTCCTGATTGTTTCCATAGTGCTACATCCAAAATGGTTGGTGTAATAATTTCATGATATCCATGATTTGTCCAAATATTGCGAATGTATTCTTTTAATTTATTGATAACAAATGCGCCCTTGGGATGATAAAAAGGAAATCCTGTACCTTCTTCTTGAAATGAAAAAAGATCCATTTCTTTACCAAGTTTTCGATGATCATACAACGCTGCAAGCTCTTTTTGCTGCAAATGTTGTTCTAAATCTTTTTGTGTAAAAAATGCAGTACCTGAAAATCGTTGAAGCGCAGCTTTTGTTTGATCTGCGCGCCAATAAGATCCTGAAAGTCCTGTTAAAATAAAATGTTGTAACTCGCCGGTTGATGGCACGTGACCACCGCGACATAAGTCTGCAAAGTTCCCTTGTCGCGAAAGGCCAACAGTATCTCCAGGAATTCCTTCAATCAGTTCAAGTTTGAATGGATTATCATGAAACATTTTTCGTGCAGCATCTTTGGAAATTTCTTCATGCGTGATAGCATAATTTTTTGCTGCAAGTTCTTTCATTTTTTGTTCAATAATAGGCAAATCTGATTCTTTAAAATTAGTTTCAGGTTGCATGTCATAAAAAAAACCATCTTTGGTGGAAGGACCAATGGTTAATTTTGTTTTTGGAAAAAGTTCTGTAACGGCTTGTGCCAGTAAATGTGCTGTTGAGTGACGCAAAATTGCTAATTTTTCTTCATTTTGTTTGTTCGGTTTCATGGTCGTGCATCCTTGAAAATAGGGGATAAAAACCTTTTTTGGTATTGAAAATGAGTATAACAAAAAGAAAGAAATAGAGAAATTTAGCTATGGTCAATTCTCTTCACGTACTTCTTGTGCAGGAGTTGGTATGCTAGATTTTTGACGATTGATTAAAAGCTCTGAATATTTTGTTTTTAAAAATTCGTCAAATCCTGTTTCCTTTTCTTTGTTTCTTGCTAATTCTGCAAATTCAGTAGCTAATGCTTGCTTGGTTTTATAAAATTTAGTTTCAGAGCGCAATAATCGTAATTCTTGTAAATATTTTTGATAATCTGGATGAGATCTTAACATCTGTTGAGTTTGCAAATCATTTAATTGTTGTTCTGTTTTATTGAAAATGATTTTAGGTGAAATTTCTTTTTCTAATTTTTCTATTTCTTTTTTCATTTGTTTAAATTCTGAATCAGAGTTTTCCAATTTACGAATCATTGCATTTTTTGCTCGTTGATCAGAGCTTAAAGCTAGCCATTCGCCAGGTCGCAGAGAAATAATTGCTCCAAAGCGATTTGGAAATATTTTTTCAGGGATGTCTCCACACAAAAAATCTGTTCCAGAAAGTCCAGATTCCACTATTTTTCGTGCGACCATGCTGGTCAATATTGATTGTACGGTTGGAATAAGTTGTTGTGTGATCCAAGGAGTTGTTTTGGCAGTAATTACAATAGAGTAACGTGAATACCATGGTAAATTTTTAAACCATTCTAAAGCTTTTTCTTTCTCTTCTTCTTCCTTGAGCCACTTTTGCATTTTTAGTTCGTATAAAGTTTTTTTATCGGCACGTTCTTTTTCAGATAATGCTTTCTTTTCTGAGCGTTCTGTTTCGATTTCAGACAAAAGTTTTTGCATGGTTTCTTGATTTTGTGATAGTTGCTTTGCAAGGATTTCAACCATCTGTTCGAACTTTTCTGTTGATGGGCATTGTGAAAATTTTTCAGATGCTTCATGTGGTGTTGTACACAGTGAGATGGTTGAGATAGTAAGCAGTGTGCAATATTTTAAAATTTTCATACATCCTCGATTGTTACATGTTTTTTGTTGCACATAAATTACTTGGTTTGCAAGATTTATCAAGATAAAAATGCAGAATGTTTTTATATTTTTATTTATAGCAACATAAATATGCTTAATTTTTTAAAACTGTTGGTATAGTCTCTTCGAATGCGTTATTTCTTTTGTGTTTGAAATATTGTAGAATGCTAAAGTTTTTTTCGCATTAATCATCTGTTGAAAGAAAGGATTTTCATGCAAGAAAAAGAACAGTTGTATGTGCTTGATACCAATGTTTTAATCGAAGATCCTGAAGTAATTTTTCGATTTCCAAAAGCAAGAATTGGAATTCCGATTGTTGTGCTCGAAGAGCTTGATCGAATTAAAGTTGAAAGTTCCAGTCGTGGCGCTAGTGCTCGTTTGATAGCACGTCATCTTGATAAAATTCGTGCCTTTGGTTCTTTAAAAAATGGTGTGCAACTTGAAAACGGTACAACCGTTCAAATTCTATTTGAAGATGAATGTCCAAAAAAACCTCGTTTAAATATTAACATTGCAGATAATAAAATTTTAACGCTTGCAGCTTCAATGCAAGAATGTGATTTTGATGTTACGTTTGTGACCAAAGATATTAATGCTCGAATTAAAGCTGATGCGCTTGGTATTAAATCGCAAGATTATCTTCGTGGATTAGTGCTTGCGGAAAATTATTATAAAGGTTGGCAGGAGCATTATATTTCAGGTCAAGATCTTCGCAAAGAATTACCTTCAATCTTGCGTGACTTGGCTGAAGATAAATTAGTTTTATGCAATGAATTTATTGTTTTGTACAGCAAGGGCAATGAGTTTAATAATCGTGTATTTCGATATCGTGGCGGTGGTAATTTTAAAGAAGTTGGACAACCGGTTGCTCATTGGCCGATTGCAGCAAAAAATGTACATCAATTGATGGCGCTTGATCTTTTGTTTGATAATGATGTGCCGATGGTTTCTTTAACAGGTCCTGCAGGTACTGGAAAAACTTTTTTAACATTGTTTGTAGGGTTGTACAATGTTTTAGTCAGTGAAAATTATTACAAAATGACCATTGCGCGTTCGGTAGTGCCGCTTGGGCATGATATTGGATTTTTACCAGGTGATGTGCAAGAAAAGCTTCACGGATGGATGCAACCGATGTATGATAACGTTGATATGATTTCACATTTAATTGCACAAACTCAAGCAACATCTTTTTTTGAGCGACGTGATTCTGGATATTATGAAGAAGGTCGAAAACAAAAAAATCGCCGTTTTAATAAAAAACATACGCATCGTCAAGAACATATTTCAAAGCCTATGAGCTCGCTTGATGAACTGATTCATCAACATAAAGTTAGCCTTGAGGCAATTACGTACATGCGTGGTCGTTCAATTGC
>CAYOQO010000012.1:7330-8534 GCA_964406135.1 uncultured Pseudomonadota bacterium
CAAGTATGCAAGAAACTGAACAAAAAAATTATGAATATTTAGTGCCGCCATCATGGCTTATTGTTTTGATTGCAGGATTTCCACAACTTTCAGAAACTGTGTATACACCATCGTTGCCAGATATTGCTCGTGCATTGTTGATTTCAGAATCGATGGCAGAGTATACACTCACTATTTATCTTTTCAGTTTTGCATTAGGAATTCTTTTTTGGGGCAAATTGTCCGATAGCATTGGACGCAAGCCCTGTGTGCTGGCAGGAATAGCAATTTACATTTTAGGATGTTTTGGTTGTTATTTTGCAGGAACTATTCATTTTTTAATGTTAGGTCGATTTGTGCAAGCGTTTGGCGGTAGTATTGGCAGTGTTTTAGGACAATCAATAGTGCGAGATGCATTTCATGGGCCAGCTTTGGGCAGAATGTATGCTTTGTTTGGTAGTTCTTTGGCAGTATTTCCTGCAATCGGTCCTGTTGTGGGTGGATGGATTGCACAAAATTATGGCTGGTCTAATATTTTTGTTTTTTTAATAGGTTTTGCACTATTGTTGTCATGCTTGGTTGCACTAAGATTGCCAGAAACGCATCATCCGCACATGAGACAACCAAATTATATGCCCAAAGTGGCGTTGCAAATGTTGATGGATCAAAAGGTAGTAGGGTTGGCTCTTTTGGTTGGTCTTTCTAATGGAATTCAGTTCAGTTTTTATTCTGAAGGATCATTTTATTTGATTGAACAGTTAGGTTTGTCGCCAAGCCAATATGGATCTTGTTTTATTGCCATTGCAAGCAGCACGATGCTTGGTGGCATGTTGTCCAAGTATCTGCATCATCATCATGTTGCTAAAACGATTATGAGTTATGGAATTGGAATTGTCTGTGCAGCTTCAACATTATTTTGCGTTGCTGTTTTTGGTGGTGCTGGCACATTGTTTTCATCCAATAACATGATTGGTATTACCTTGCTAGCACAAATGTGCATGGCCTTTGGAATAGTTATGAATAATGGTAATGCTTTAGCTATGGCACTTGTGGATTATAAATGGTGCACGGGCACAGCTTCGAGCTTGTTTGGATTTTCTTATTATATTTTAACTTCGCTGATCACCTTGGGTATGGGTATGCTTCATAACGGTACCTTGTACCCAATGCCACTGTATTTTTGCAGTATCGCCTGGATGATGTTTTTTATTAAAAAAACGATGAT
>CAYOQO010000012.1:8634-13802 GCA_964406135.1 uncultured Pseudomonadota bacterium
AGGGGTTCAAATTTTATGAATAAAAATTTATTGGTTCTTGGTCTTTTGTTATCAGCAACAGCATTAGTTCAATCAACAGCACAAGTTCAACCTGATATTTTTCAGACAGTTGCAACTCGAAATCACAAGGCATTCAACAACTGCTTAAAAACTTCACCTTCAGCTATTTTGAGTCGTAATGCTCTAGGGCAATCAGTGCTTCATGTTGCAGTTGCTCAAAAAAATCTTAATTGGATTATTAAATTAGTCAGATCTGGTGCTCAAGTGAATGCAGTTGATGCGCAAGGCAAAACTGCACTTGATCTTGCAGTTGAGATGAAAAGCCATAAAATTATTTATCAGTTGGTTAAATTTGGCGCAAAAGTAAATAAAGAAATAAATGCAGTTCGATTAAAATGTATTTATAAAGCTCGTGCTGTTAAATTTTTTGTTGCAGGATGGTTTTTCTCACCATTTTTATGGATAGGAAGTATTTTTGCTATGAATAATGCTTCTGATGTTATGGTGCTCACTGTTTAAAAATTAGTTTTTTTAAAAAAAATAAAGAGCCTGGCAATTTGCTGGGCTTTTTGTTTAGGTACATTTTTTGCACAACGTAGAAATCGCTTCAAAATGTTGCTCCAGCATTGCAGGCGTCAATTTAGTAACTTGATCAACAGCATGAATATGAATATTGGGTATCCCGATAAATTTGCAAGTTTCAGAAAGTTGCTGTTCAACAGGGTTATGTAAATTTTGGCTTAAGTGCTCTTTATCCTGCAGTGAAGAATAAATGATGATAGCATGTTTGATTTTGTGAAGCGATGTTGCACGGGTACCATACGTATATTTGTAGGCCCAAGCGTTAATCAAATCGATCCAGGCTTTCATAATTGCAGGCACAGAGTACCAATACAAGGGAAAGACCAAAAGAAGTGCGTCAGCCTCTAAAAATCGCTGTTTGTTTTCTAGGTAGAAGGGATGATTTTCCATAAATTCACGATTGTGATGAAAAAAAGGAATTTCTGATTTTTTTTCATACAGATTTAAAATGTCGAGTTCGTGACCAACTGATTTAAGCTGATGTAGAGCTTGATCAAATAATTTTTTGGTAATGCCTTGGGTGTTGTCATTGGCAAAGATTGCATAAACTTTCATAGTATCCTCCATATCCCCATTTTAATTTACATAGTAACTATTTTGAAACATCAAAGTAAAGAGATGGTTGAACTTTTAAAGCAGTTGTTGTCATTTTATGATATAAATTTTATATTATTATTAAGTGAGTATCGTTGCAGGGATAGTTATGACAAAAACATGCTCATAAATCTTGAGGGGTGACCAATGATAAAAAAATTTACGGTAAAAATATTGATCCTGTTGGTTTTGGTGATGTCTCTAAACATACAGAGTTCTGTTGATGCGTTAGCTCAAAATCAAAATAATCAGGTAGCAGAGCAATATCAAAATTTAAAAACTGCTTTGCTTGCAAATGATCAGAATCGGTCACAAACTATTTTAAATGAAAATCCTAATATTTTTTCATATCGGGATTCTAAAACTGGTCGAGGTATTGGACATGATATTTTTTTACATTCATATCCATTAGATAGTGTTTGTTTTGTTTTAAGTAAATTACCTGCAGATCAAGTAAATGCAAAAGATTTGCATAAAAATCGACCATTGCATTATTTATTTCAAAATTCTAAAAATTATCCAGATCACGAATTGCTTGAAATGTTAAGAATTTTGATGCCGAATGCATCTGTTTTGAGTAAAAATAATGAGGATGTTGCTCCATTGCATTTATCTGCGCGAATGATGAATTTTGAATTTTTAAATTTGATGATTAAACATTTACCGCAAGATTATAAAGATAAAGGATATTTAAATTGGAAAGATCGTCAGGGTAAAACACCATTGATGTATGCATGTGACTTAGGAAATGCAGAAAACGTTATAAATTTATTGGAAAATGGAGCGTTGTTTGACGCAAATTTAATACAATCTGTAAAAAATATGCATGAAAATATTTTAAAACAACATTTAGAAGAACATTTTGAATATTCTGAAGAAGAAAAAAAACGAACAATCGAGGGTTGTGAGCAGAGTTATTTACAAAAAATAGCAAAATTAGCTTTATTTGCAAAAAATTCTGAATTTGATTGTAAGGATTTTTTTTGTAATCTTATGCAGCAAGGATTAAATATTAATGCGAGAGATCAATTAGGCAATACATTATTGCATGACGCTATGAACGCGTATATGCCTGTAAGGCAAAGTGAAAAATGGGTAATGATTCCTCGTAAATATAATGATGAGTATGTAGAAAATTTATTATCATTAGGTGCTGATGCTGGTCTTTCAAATAGCTTTGGAATCATACCGAAAGATAATGATGATTATAGTGCATTGTGCGATTATTATGAGCCTTTGCGAAATTCTTTAAGCAAAAATCAAGACCGAAAAACATTGTTTGGGCAATCTGTTATACATGCATATGATCTGTGGGAGTCTGGTGAAAATCAAGATTTGTTACGACAAATGTTACGTTCTGATCTGGATGAGTCTCAAATTTCAGAATTAGCTCATATAAAAGCACGAACATTCTTTAAGGATGATTTTATAAAAAAGATTTGTGAAAAATAGTGTCATTTTTTAGGGGGACAAAAATGTATAAAAAAAATTTAATATTTTATGTGCTTGGCAGTATGAATTTTGTCATGGTTGGTTCTCAAAATTTAGATTCAAAAGATCAAGTTGTAAATATGTTTTGTGAAGCATTACAACATCAATCTTTTGATACTGCATATAAAATATGGGAAAGTAATAAATTTTTAGTACATCAGCAGAATGAAAAACATCAAACCTTGTTGCATCATGCTCTTGCAAATTATTGGCCTGAAGAGAGTGTAAAATTTTTATTGAGTCATGGTTGGGATGTTAATGCTGAAGATAATCAACAATTGAGACCTTTGGATTATGCCTTAAAGGTTCCAAATAATATGCAATTGGTTGTAAAATTATTAGGCCAAGAAAATTTTAATTTTCGTGATCATGATATGAAATATATTGAAAAATATTGTATTCAGTTGGGCTATCCAAAAGATTTTATAGATAAAATAAAAGAAATAATAAAAAATAATGAAGAAGTAAAAAAAGATAATGAAGAAGTAAAAAAAGGCCGATTATACTTTGCAACACTTCCAGATCCGTTAACAAATATGGATCATTTAGATAGACTAACAAGTCAAAAACAACAAAAGTCATCAATATCATTGTTTGAACGATATGAGCCAAATTCTTCAATTTTATTACGTAAAAAACAAGAATCAGAAATTTTAGGTGTTGATTGGAGTTTGGATAAATTAGAGGATTGGCAAGTGAGAAATTTAGAAAGAGCAGAGACTAAGCGCAAAATGTTAGATCAAATGGGTCAAATGTTTGAAAATGGTGCAGGTATTTAGTTTTTATTCCAGTAAAGCCATACCGGATTGCATTGCATAACGCGACGACTGGTATGCCACAGAGCGATGGGAACTGAAAATTGTTCTAACTGAATGATTGCAAATTGAGTGCAGCCAATTTTGAATGGACAGACGCCTGAAGGGCCAAACAATGGTCGAGCTTGTACAATGAGCCAACATAAAAATTGAGCGACTGTTCGATCAATAGCGTGCAAAAATTTCCAAAACCAATTTTTTGAGTTGATCAAAATCATAAGATTTTCCTGATGGCCGAGCAATAACTGCGAGGTCTATTTTTTTTTCGTACAACTTTTCTTCCCAGAAAATAGCTTTAAGCCTGCGCTTTAATAAATTTCTTTGTGGAGCATTTCCATATTTGGCAGATACTACCATTAAAATTCTTCCAAATGATAAAGTTGCGGGAGCCGTCAAAAAAGTAAAAGCTTGATTCTTTTTTGGGCTTTTGGCCACATTAAAAAAGTGATCAAGCTCTTTTTTACTGAATTTGGAAAGTTTGTTGGAAATTCTGTTAACCATAAATTTTCAACGTACCTTTTGCGTGCTTAAGCATGTACTGCTAGGCGTTTTCTGCCTTTTGCGCGGCGACGTCTGATAATGGTGCGACCATCTTTAGTTGCCATACGCTTTAAAAATCCATGTTTACGGTTTCTCTTAACGCGGCTTTTTTTGAAAAATGTTACTGACATAGCAAGAACCTTCTTTTGATCATGGGAATATGCATATTTATAGGGTATAGTTTAAAGAATTATTCGTTTTTTTGCAAGAACAATGATTTACTCCAAATTGTTGGCAGCTAAATATCTTTCAGCTTCAAGAGCTGCAATGCAACCAAACCCAGCAGAAACAATGGCTTGACGATATTTTGGGTCTTGCACATCACCGCAGGCAAACACTCCAGGAACTGAAGTTTTAACCAAGTCATGAACAATTAAATGACCAAATTTGCTACGTTCAAGTTGATCTTTAAATATTTCGGTATTCGGCTTGAGTCCAATGGCTAAAAATACAGCATTAGTTTGCAGTTCATATTTTTCTTGAGACTTTCCATTGATTACAGTAACAGCAAAAATTTTGCCATCCTTGCCATGAATAGCAGATACGGTGCTGTTGTACATGATCGTGATGTCATCTTTGTTTAAAACACGTTGTTGCATAGCGTGTGAGGCTGTTAATTGCTCTCCGATATGAATCAACGTGACCTTGTTACCATTTCGGTGTAAAAATGATGCAGCTTCCATACCAGAATCTCCACCACCGACAACAACAACCGGTTGATTTTTGTAAAATGCACCATCACAGGTAACGCAGGTTGATACACCTTTACCCCAAAACTGCTCTTCGCCCGGGCATGAAAGTTTGTTTGGAGTTGCGCCACTTGCAATAATAACGCTGTGCGCTTGTAATGTTTTATTGCCGTCAATGGTGATTGAAAATGGTTTTTGTGAAAAATCAATATTGGTTACCGATCCATCAAGAATTTTTGCCTGACATTTTTGTGCGTGATTTTGCATTTCAATCATGAGTTGTGGCCCCATGATCGACTCAGTTCCAGGCCAATTTTCAATCAAAGTTGTACCCATAAGTTGACCGCCAGGTTTTGGTCCTGCAATCACAATTGGTTTTAAATTTGCACGAGCGGCGTAAATTGCTGCAGTCAGTCCTGCAGGGCCTGCGCCGATAATGATTAAAGGATGAATGGTA
>CAYOQO010000012.1:13902-29475 GCA_964406135.1 uncultured Pseudomonadota bacterium
TGCTGCAGTCAGTCCTGCAGGGCCTGCGCCGATAATGATTAAAGGATGAATGGTAGTGTTCATAGTTTTTACTTTCTAAAAATTATTACAAAGAGAAGACATGGATCCCCGCCTTCGCGAGGATGAGGAGAAGGCGCTATTTATTTTTTGTGTGCATCATGAAAAGCTTTGGTGACAATATAGGTAATTGCATAAATAAGGGCTACAACAAAAAATGGATACGCAATCCAATAAAGTCCAAAAATAAAAGCAGTAAGACCTATAAATTGTGAAGAAATGAATGCGAATAAAATCATAAAAGCAACATAAATTTTAACGATCGTTGGAAACCAGTTCTGTAATTTTTTAAAATAAAAGTGATTTTTTTTCATTTTTAGTTCTTTCTTCCCTCATCCTCGCGAAGGCGGGGATCCATGTCTTCTTTGCAATTATTAATATAAAGAATCGTCATTTTTTGGTTAAATGATGAATAATGTGGTTAATTGATTTTTCTCGTAAACAAAAATTGTGCAAACTTTCATGTTCAATTGGAAATTCCTGACCATTCAACTGACTTTTGATGAATGGAAAATATAAAAAATCTTTTAATCGTGGACGCTGTGTCAGTTGCAGTACTGTTTTAATGTCATTGTGATTGACCGCAATGTTGTCTTGGTACCCAATAAATTCTGCAACCACACCATCAAGCAATTGTCGTTTTGCCATGTTGCTGACATGATGTTCAAATTGAGGATCCATTTTGTATACCATGAAATCAGGCTTAAATTGTAAGTCCTGAATAATATGTCGTTTTTGTGTTGCAATTGATTCTTCAGGAAGTAAAATATGATTTTTTTTAATGATAACCCCTAAAGCTTCATGGGCAATTGATCTACGCTGTGAAATATCATTGCTAAAAGAAAAAACTTCAGTCATTTTTGCAAGCAAATCTTTATGTGTTTTGATTTTAAAATAGTTTTTAAACAAATCAAATGAAAATGAATGATGGGGTACGATATCTTGCACTTGAATAACAAATGTATAATTTGAACTTGAATTTTCGCAAAAATAATTTTGAAAGCTGGAAATGTCGGTCATAAATCGATCGCCAATTTTTTTGCCTAAAAAACTTTTTTGAAAATCCATGTCAGGTTCTTCATCGCCAATTTTAAGCCAAGCATTTGCTGGGTGGTGATCGAAAATCGGTTTGTTATTTTGGTCAACGATCCATGCTTGAAAACAAACCCAATCGCCAATTTGAATTCCTTTGCTTTGATCATGCATTTTGCTTGAATTTTCTTCATCTTGTAAAAAAGATAAAACCTGTTTGTCGATATCTCGATATTTTTTACGAGGTGTTGGTTTAAATGGTAAATATTTCCAACTTTGCATGTAAAGTTCTTTGGGCGTATGTCCTTGAAATGTGTAGATCGTATTGCCATTGCTATCAACCTGAATGTCTTGAAGCTCTGGAGTTCCAACAATGACAATTTTTTGATTGCGAATTTGTTGTAACAGTGTGTTAATTCCAAAAAATTTTAATCCTAAATCTTTTAGATGACTGATCATGGGTGTTTTAAAATGTTCTTGAATGTAGGATGCAGGAGCAAGTCCTTTTTTAAATCCAATCGGATTGATGCTTGATTGTTGACGCTGCGTTGCAAGTTTAAAAAAAGATTCCGTGATTTTTGATGGAACAGAGACTGAAAAAAGAAAACTGTTGTTTGATGGAATTGGATCTACCAAACAACAGATTTTATCGTTTTGTACCATGTACTACTCCTTTTTTTATGGTACAAGAGGAGGGACTTGAACCCCCACTCCCTTTCGGGAACTGGATCCTAAGTCCAGCGCGTCTACCAGTTTCGCCACTCTTGCACTCAAATAACTTAGGATGAAGCGTGCCACTGTTTTTAAACTGTGGCATTTGCGTAATTCTTCGAAGTTGACCCATACTACGTAGCTCTCTTACTTCGCTAAAGATTCGTAAGATCGTTTACTTCGTAGGGTTCTACTCGCTATTCACCATTTTTAAAAACTTATAATTTTTCTGCGTAGTAGAATAACTGTTCAAAATTATAGCAGATGGTAACAATTTTGCAATTACTATGCTGCAATACTTTTTATACAGCTTTTAATTCTGTTTTTTTCTTTTCACCAAGGGCATCAATTTTTGCAACATATTTATCAGTTAAATCTTGTAACGTTTTGCCCAAACGTTTTTCAAAATCTTCAGATATTTTTTTGCCTTTTTGGCTATCTTTGATCATGTTTTGAACATCTTTGCGAATGTTGCGAATGTCAATTTTGCTTGTTTCAACTTTTTGACCCACAAGTTTGGTCAGTTCATCGCGACGATTGGTAGTCATTCGAGGAATTTCCATACGAATGATATCTCCATCAATAATTGGAGTCATGCCGAGGTGTGATGCCATGATTGCTCGTTCAATGTCACCTAAAAGTCCTTTGTCCCAAGGTTGAACCGTCAGCATGTTAACATCAGGAGCTGCCAAAGAAGCAATTTCTTTCAGTTTCATCTGGCTGCCGCCGTAACATTCAACTTTAACTTCTTCAATCATGCTGACTTGAGCTCTACCGGTACGAACGCCTGCGAGTTCTTTTTCAAAATGAGTTAAAGATTTGTCCATTTCTGCAGTAACAGGTTTTTCAAAACCTTTTAAATTACCTTCTTCAATAATAAATGGCGTCATGATTTAAATCTCCTATCCGCCGATTTCAAATCGAGCGAAACGTTTAATTTTAATATTTTCACCAGTTTTAGCTGAAACTTCTTTGATGATATCTTCAACTGTTTTTTTGTCATCTTTTACAAAAGCTTGTTTTAACAGTGAAACATCGCTTGCAATTTTTGCCATTTTACCTTCAATGATTTTATCAATCATATTTGCAGGTTTGCCTTGAGCTTTTAATTGTTCAGTTGCAATCTCTTTTTCTTTTGCAAGGTATGCAGCGTCAACTTGATCAGGAGATACGCAAACTGGTTTGTTTGCTGCAATGTGCATAGCAATATCTTTTGCAAATGCTTTCAGATCAGCAGTACGCGCCACAAAATCTGTTTCACAGTTAACTTCAACCAAAACACCTGTTTGATCACCTGGGTGAATGTAGGTAACTACGATTCCTTGAGTTGTTTCACGGTCAGCACGTTTATCTGCAAGTGCTGCGCCACGTTTGCGAAGTAAATCGATTGCTTTTTCAATATCGCCTTGAGCTTCTTCAAGTGCTTTTTTACAATCAAGCATTCCAAGACCGGTAATAGTTCTTAATTTTTGAATAGAATCTAGAGATACTTTTGACATGTTAATGATTCCTATGATTTGTGAGCAACGATAGAACAGGAACCTTTGATAGCAGGTTCTTATTCTTTTAGTGTGCCAGAAAATAGAAATTTCGCAAAATTCTATTTTCTTTAATTTTAAAAGGTATTAAAAATTTCGTTATTTTCAGTTGATTCTATGTTTTTTTCATCAGCTGATGTTGTTTGAGTTTCGCGCGTTAAGACATGTCTCCAAATAGCTTCATTCAACGTATCAGTTGAATTTGGTTCAATGGTTTTTTTCTCCAAATTTCGTTTTTTTTGTTCCATTTCAGCTGCTAATTTTTCAGCTTTTTTTCTTTCTGCCCAAGCTTTTTCTAATTTTTTGCGAGTTCTGTTGGCACCTTTAATTTTTTGAGGCTTGCTTATTTTGATCGGATTGGCTAAAGATTTGGCATGAAATTGTAATTTTGTTGAATGTTTTTTGGAATATTTTAAAATGGCTGGATCATTTATTTTGGTAATTAATCCATTATTTGAAAAATAAACATTTATATGAAATTTTTTAAACAGTTGAATAATTTTTTCTTTAAAATAGTGTTGAGTTTTTGGTGTTGATTCAAGAACCGCCAATTCCATAATTTCCAGGAGTGTTGCAACTTCTTTGTTTTGTGTCCATTGTTGTAGTGTGCTGCTTAATCGTTGTAGCTTGTCTGACAAATATTCTAACTGTAGTTTTTGCGATGTTGTAAGTGAAGATGTTGCAAATTCATGATCCAAATCCTGCCAAAGATGTGTTAATTTGCTGTTGCTGTGTATCATGTTGCTCAGCATGATCAATAAAATGTACAATTGCTTCATTTTATCCTTTTTTTGTCATTCCCGTGTCACATTTTTTGCATCGGGGTGATACCCATTAAAAATAATGATGTTTTTAAAGTTTCTTGTACTAAGTTAACCATGTACAATCGATGTGCAGTTTGCTCAGGGTGTGCAGTTTCAATAATACGTTGTTGATTGTAATATTGATGAAATAAGCTTGCAAATTCATAGGTAAAATAAGCAAGCAGATGAATTTGATGATTTTTTCCAATATTTGCAATCAAATTTTTAAGAGCACAAATCTTTTTGAGCAATAATTTTTCAGTTTCAGAAATTTCAAGGGTTATCACATTTGCTGCAGCAACATTTTGTTCAGATGCATTTCGTTGAATGCTGACAGTTCGTACAAATGCATATTGAATATAGTAAATCGGATTTTCATTGCTTTGGGAAAGTGCTAAATCAAGATCAAATTGAAGTTCTGCATCTGCTTTTCGATTTAAAAAAAAGAATCGTGCAACATTTTTTCCAACCTCATCCACGACTTCTTCTAGCGTGACCATGTTGCCGGTACGTTTTGACATTTTGACCGGTTGCCCATCTTTCATGATGTGCACGAGTTGGTATAAAATAACATTCAAATTTTTGTGGTCATAACCAAGGGCTTGCATGATTGCTTCAAGCCTCATTTTGTAACTATGATGATCATGGCCTAAAACCATGATAATTTTTTCAAATCCTCGTTCAATTTTGTCAATTAAATAAGCAACATCAGCTGCAACATACGTTAATTCACCATTAGCTTTTTTGAGTACTCGATCTTTGTCGTCACCAAAAGTGGTTGATCGAAACCATAACGCGCCTTCATTTTCAAATGTGTGACCAGATTTTTTTAATTTTTCAATGGCTGCAGTCACTTTGCCATGATCATGTAAAATTTTTTCAGAAAACCAAATGTTAAAAACAATTCCATAATTTTCAAGTACCATTTGTAGTTGCTTGAGCATGTGATCTTTGGCATATGCTTGAAAAAAATTGTCAGGTTCATGAGTTAAATTTTGTCCAAATTGAGCTGTGCACGTTTTTGCTAAATCGATCAAATATTGACCATGGTAGGCATCTTCTGACAATTCTTGAGCAATGCCAAGTTCTTGCATGCAGCGAATTTTGAATGAATTTTGCAACTTGATCATCTGAGCACCAGCGTCATTGATGTAAAATTCTTTGGTCACATCATTGCCTAAAAAAGTTAATATGTTGGCAAGTACGTCACCTAAAATTCCATTTCTGCCGTGGCCAACATGCATGGGTCCGGTTGGATTAGCACTGACAAATTCAATGTTGATTTTTTTTGATTGGGATTGACTTAAACGGAAAAAATTTTCTTTTTCATCATGAATTTGTGTAGCAATTTGGGTATACCAATCTTGTGTTAAAAAAAAATTTAAAAATCCTGGTCCTGCAATTTCAATGCGTGCAACCAAAGGATGTGAAAATTTTTGAACAATTTCTTGTGCAAATGCGCGTGGATTTTTTTTCATTTTTTGAGCGCATATCATGGCAATATTTGCATTGATATCACCAAATGCTTGTTTTGCAGGATCGGTATTAAGTTCAAATTGGCTATCATTGATGATTTCTGCAGGAATTGCAAAATCTTTGATCAAATAGGTGGTAAAAGCATGTTGAATTTGTTCAAAAGGGTTCATGATTTTTTAAAAATCCTTTAAAAATTATTTTTCATAGAATTATGATGAGTATATCATAAATTTTATTTTGATCGAAAATTGAATTTTTTAAACTTATTTTTACTTAAGTTACTGCTTTTGAATTGTTTCTTGTTTTTCAAAATCCTTCAAGTTTTTTATTAAGCATGATCGCACATACTTAACGAAAAGATTTGAAAAATTATGCTTAACTGGAAACAATTTAGAAAAAGAGATTTAAATAAAAAATGATTTTTTGGTACACTGATCATTATGAATACTTTAAAGAAAAAAATCGCAGTTTTAGTCTCTGGTGGCGTTGATAGCTCAGTTGCTTTGGCTCTTTTAAAAAAGCAAGGTCATGACGTTACAGCTTTTTATTTAAAAATTTGGCTTGAAGATGAACTTTCTTACTTAGGTTCATGTCCATGGCAGGATGATTTGCAGTTTGTGCAAGCTGTGTGTGCACAGCTTGATGTGCCACTTCAAATTATTTCTATGCAGCAAGCATACCATGACAAAGTAGTTACGTACATGCTCAAAGAAATTGAACAAGGTCGCACGCCAAATCCTGACATGCTGTGCAATCAACAGATAAAATTTGGTGCTTTTTATGATGTGATTGATCCATCATTTGATTTTGTAGCAACTGGGCACTATGCACAAATTGAGCATTATTCTGAAATTTCTGTTTTAAAAAAAGGAAAAGATCCGATTAAAGATCAAACCTATTTTTTAGCATATTTATCCCAAGCTCAGCTTAAAAAAGCACTATTCCCCATCGGTAGTTTTGAAAAATGGCAAGTTCGTAAAATGGCGCAAGAATTTAATTTACCAACAGCAGCTCGTAAAGATTCTCAAGGAATCTGTTTTTTAGGGAAATTTAATTTTGCTGATTTTTTAAAAGCACATTTGGGTGAAAAACAAGGGGAAATTGTTGAATTTGAAACAAAAAAAAATATTGGAGTTCACCAAGGGTATTGGTTTTATACCATTGGACAGCGTCAAGGATTAGGTCTTTCTGGTGGTCCTTGGTATGTGGTATCCAAAGATGTCGCAAAAAATATTGTTTTTGTTTCAAAAGCTTATGATGCGATTCGGGAACATAAGCATGGCATGATTGTTTCAAATTTTAATTTTAATCAAGGATCTATTTCTGAAACATCAGATTTGGATGTTCGATTTCGTCATGGGCCTATGATACATCCATGCAAAATAAGTTTTGTGGATTCAGATATAAAAATAATGCTCAAGCAGGACAGTCGTCAAGGAATTGCAACAGGACAATTTGCAGTTTTGTATGAAGGTGATATTTGTTTGGGTGGCGGTATTATTCAAGAAGCTTTATAGGACATTATGATTATTTTAAGTTTGTGTATCGTTTTATTTTCAATCAAAATCTTTTCTATTATTCATGATCAAATATATAAAAATTTTAAAATTGCAATAAACATTATAATTTTTGCATTAAGTTTTGATTTTCAAACTATTATTGCTTCTGTTGGCATTTTTGATGGAATTAAATTTTCAGCTCAAGCACGAATGAGAAACGAAAAACGTTCAAGATTATCAAATGCAGAAGTTGCTCAACAATATTTGGAACAAATGGTTGATACTGATCTAACCGAAGAAGGCTTTGATATTTTTAAAAGAGCTTTAGATGAACATGATGTGGAAACGGTAAAAATGTTTATAGGCTCTTGTAATCTGGAGTCAGAAAATGAAAGCAAGTTAACACCTTTAATGTTGGCAGTTTGTGCTGATTCTCGAGATGTTGTTCAAGCGTTGATGCAAGCAGGTGCCAATATTGAACATGAATCATTTTTAAGTCATGAACTATCATTTTCAGCTTTAAAAATTGCATTATTAAAAAATCGTAAAGATTGTGCAAAAGATTTGATTTGCGCTGGAGCACAAACAAAATCTTTGCATAATTTCAAGTTGCTTGAGCAAATTCAACAAGAAATGAATGATGCGGCTCAAAATGCTTATAGTGCCTATCATGAAGTGCGAAGCCGAACTTGTCAAAAAAATCATCCCATGGTTCAAGAAACAATTATGATAATGCTGCAACAGCCACATGATGATATGATCTCTTAAAAATGCGAAAAGGCAACTGATTGGACAGCTGCCTTTTGTGTTATGTTGCAATTAAAAGTTAAATTTTTATAGTGATGATTGTCGTGATAATCTGTCAATTTCGATGTTTAAATATCTTTTTGAGGGAATAGAGTAAGCCTTATTTGCTACTTCCTCTTTAAATCTGCTTAAAGGCCAATTTTGAGACTCTGTTTTTAGCTTTTCTAATTGTTTATTTTGCAATTCATGGATATCTTTGCTTAATTGACTGAATTTTGGGGTTGTGCCGGAATTTTTATATTCTGCTGTTTGTTCATTTTGTAACGCAAGAATTTTGTTATTTAATTCTTCAAGATTCATTTTATTTGTTAATAAATCTTCAGTTTTTTTGTATTCATTTTTCCAATAATTATACCGGTCTTTCCAGAATTCGTCATCTGTATAATCTGTTGATCGTTGTATAAAGTTTATCATTTTTTGAATTGATTCTAATTTTGTTTCACCAGTTGATGATCTTGCTTCACCCTGCAATTTGTTATAGATTTCCATATCTTCTTTTGTTATTTTACGAGGTTTATTTTCTTTTTGATCGGTTATTTCTGATGAGTTAAAAGTTGCTTTTGGTGTTTTGATAATTGATATTTTATTTTTTGAATCTTCTAAATTATTCATAGATTCAATAAAATTGTTCAATTTTTTATCATGATAATCATGAATAAATTCTCGATTGTAGCGATACAATGCATCACGAGTATCTTGTTCATATTTTAACAAACTTAAATTTTCTTCAATTGCTTCAAGCGCAAGCTTATTTTTTTCTTCTAAATGTTTTTTATCAAGATCTAAGCTTCTTTTTTCAGAATTTGAAACATCTGATTTTTCTAATTTGTCATTAATTTTTGCAATTGCTTTTTCATTATCTGTAATTTCAGATTCTTGTTTTGCCACTTTTGCTAATTTTTCTTTTTGAACTTTTGAGCTAAATTTATCAACACTGTTATCGTATTTTGTTCTATTTTTTGAAATATCAGAAAGTTTTTCATTTTTATGAGTTTTGAACCATTGATTGATCAAATCTTTTTGATCATCAGCGCTTAAACTGTCCCATGATTCTTTTTGAGATTTTGAAAACTCAATGCCTTTGGCAGATTCATCATTGTTTTTTGCGTGATCGGTCAGTAATTTTGAAAGTGTTCGTTTGGTTGACCAATTGCTGACAGTATCAAAAAAACCTAATTTTTTAGTTATTTTGACTTCGGGATTTTTTTCATCTTGAGATTTTTTGATTTGAAAAAATTCGTCATCTTTGACTGGACGGTGTGAAGTTACGAGGCCTTTTAATTCTGCAATGCGCGCTTTTTGTTCATCTGCAATTTTAGCATAATTGGATGCTTTTAAAGCATGAAAAGGAGTGTCAATCTCTTCTACATCAGATGATTGTAGATTTGATGTCACAATGATAAACAAAATTGCCAACATTCTTTTTAAATTGTTCATACATTAATTCCTTCTAAATGGTTTTTGTAAATAAATTTCTTGATACATGTTTTCGTATTTTTCAAAATCATTTGCAGTTAATGGATCAGCATTCGGTTGTTGCAATGCATCTAAAGCATTTTGCAATTGATCTCGAATTCTTTGTATTCTTAAAGTTTCAGGATGAATCATGTGTTTAGCTTGCATCGGATGAAGTAGAGAATTATAAAATGACAATGTATCGTTTATTTTTTGAATTTGATTTTGTTTTATTTTGTATTGATTTTCTAAAATTTCATTTATTTTTTTTATAATATCACTATCCGTGGTTACGAGTGGTTCTTTGGATTTATTTCTTGATACCAGAGTATCTAAAATTTTATCGTACAATAGAGGATTGTTTGCTGAAGTAATGCCTGAATCTTTTAATACATCCTGAACTTTTTTTGTTACAAAAGATCGTGAAGTTGCAATCATTTTATCTTGTACTTCTTTTGCTTGAGTATTTTTCCAATCAAGATTTGTTTTTCGTGGTTGATTTGCAATGTTGAAAAAGGTTTGTTCAAGTTTTAAAATAATTTTATCTTGAGTTGCTTGATTGTAATTTTTCAAATCAGAAGAAAGTATTTTAGTGATTGCTTTGGTAAAATTAAGAGTTCCTGATTCTTTTCCTTCAAGACCTAATTCAAAATCAATAAAATCTGCTTTTGTTCCCAATGGATGTTGTTGTTTCCATGCAACATAAAGATCTTGCAGTGAGTTTGTATATTTTGCGGTAATTGTAGTAATTTCATGGTCTGGCA
Organism: uncultured Pseudomonadota bacterium; assembly: GCA_964406135.1. GTDB lineage: Bacteria > Babelota > Babeliae > Babelales > Chromulinivoraceae > JACPFN01. The sequence goes on from CAYOQO010000012.1 coordinate 24,045, forward strand.
GTGGTTGTGCTTTTTCTGCAGCAAGTTCTTCTTCTAATTTTAATTTTTGTATTTCAGCTAACTCTCGAGCTTTTTCTATAATTTGCTCTTCATGTTCTTTTTTTAAATTTTGTAATTCTTTTTGAAATTCTTGGTATTTTTGTTGCAGGTTTTCACTTACAAATTTTTCACTTTCTTCTAAATTTTTGCGTTTTTCTTCTTCATCCTTAGGAATTTTTTTAAGCTTTTTATTGATTTTATGTAATTTTTTTTCTTCATGTTTTAATATTTTTTTACGATTTTTTAATTCCCATGTTTCTTGAGGTGAAAGATTTGATTTTGGTGAGGAAACTTCATTCTTGATTTCAGTTATTTCAGTTTTAATTGGTTGAGCAATTTTAGGTTCTGAAACTATAATTTGTGTTGGTTTCAGTTTGCGTACCCGTGGTGTTTCATCATCAACATTTGGTTTGGTAGATAAATCAGGTTGGTCATTTCGTGGTTCTGGAAGATCAAGGTTTGAAGATCGATCATCCAAAGATTGTCGTTTTGATTGTGTGCCAAAATCTCTGTTTAAATTACTTGATCCTTCGTGACGTTGTGGATTTGCAGGAGTTTGTTGTTGACCCTTTGGTTCTGATGGAGACCTTGATGATGAAGGTTTAAGATCTGGATTTGTAAAAGAATTTTCAACATCTTTTGAACTAAATTGTTTTTTTGGCTCAGATGATGGTTTATTTATTTCAAAAGGGTGTGTTGCAGGTTTTGATGAAATGTCAGGATAATCTTTTTTTGAAATTGATCCAATGTCAAAAGGATCGTTAGATGAAATTTCTTTTGTTTTTGATTTGCCAGATCGGTTTTTAATTTTGGAAGAGTTATCTTTATGAACAGTTTTCCAAGGCAATGAAATTTTGCTTGTTTCTGGTTCATAAATTTCATGAGCTGGTAACTTTGGCACATCAGTAGTATTTGGCATGACAGTATTTTCAGATGCTGATGAAGTATTGTTGTCTGATAAAAACTTTAAAGGATCTTTTTGAATATAATTTTTTAATTCTTGAGCAATATCATCAATATTTAATTTTAGATGTTGCTCAGATTGTAATTTTCTTGCAAGAACAATTAATTTTCCAGTATTTTCAATCATGTCGTAGTATTCTTGGCTAACGTCCACAGAGTTAGCATTTCTTGGTGCAAAATATTTTGCTATATCAACGTCGGGCATATTAATTTTATGTAATTCATCTTTCATAGAACTTATATCAATTACTTCAAATTTAAAGCTATCTTGATTATTTCGGGATGCATTTTCAATCGGAATAATGAGTGTGTCAGGGTTTGCAAAATTTTGATAAACTTCTGCATTTTGTTTAAAAATTCTTTTTGCTTCGTCATAAGAAACTTTTGCGTTAGTACCGCCTAAATTCATATTTTTTTCTTGGGCTTTAATTTGAGATTTGGTAATTTCAGTTAATTGATCTGCGCTTAAATTTTTAAATGAACTTTCCATTTTTGTTGGTGAAGGATCACCAGTTGGATTTAAAATTTTTGCGAGTGCTGCTTTTGCATTTTGTACGTTGGTTGTTCTGTTTAAAGCTGTAAAATCATTAACCATCAAAGCTTTTAAGTTTTTGTCATTTGGATTATCTTCTAAATAATTTTTCATGTAAGTTGCGATATCTGTAGATTTTGTTAAATGTCCTTGATTTGCAGAAATACTTAAATCTTGTAATGTTTTCATGCGCTCTGCATTTTCGGCAATAGTTAAGTTTGGATCATAAGAAGACATATCTAAAATATCGAATTTAAAATTCATCAAAGAGTTTGCTTCAATTTTTTGAGGCCTTACAGGAATTAAAACAAACTGTTTTTTCTCAGAAATATCAAATTTTTGTAAGGCTTCTTTAAAAATTACTTCATTTTTATTAAAAATTGCAGTGTAAAGCTTGACCACTTCATCATTGGTAAGTGGAGCATGAGAATTTGAATTTCGTAGATTTTTAATTTCATTTTGAGTAATTTTTGTAAATAAATTTGCAGTGTCAGTTCGTGATAATTTTGCTAACGCTTTTTGTACACCTTTTTCAGCCATTCGTTCATCACGCTTATCTGGATCTTGCAAATATTGTTCTAAAAGATTTTGGTCAGATTTAAAAACATTTTTCCAACTTTTTTGTTGCTGTTCAAAGTTAGGTTCATTAATTTCATGATCTGTTAATTTGGGCGCATCAGTAACACTAGGTATTGTAGTGCTTTCAGATACTGAGAGCGCCTTATTGCCTGGGAGCGTAAATTAATTCTTGTAATTTTTTATTTACTTCGCTGGTTGTTTCTTCGCCGTAAGGATTGGCGCTTGCATCTCTAATTTCCATAATTATTTTGTTTATTGTTTCAGCACCATACTTTTCTTCAGCTATTTTTGTTAAAGCTTCAGTTGGTGATATTTCTGGCTTTGGAGCTTCAATTTTATGAGTTCTTAAATAATTTATTAATTCTTTTGCCAGTTCTTTATCACTTAACTGTATTTCGGGTTGTTTGGTTTTAATTTTTTGAATAATTTTTTCCATTGCACGAGTTGCATTGATATTTACGGTTCCATATTTTACATCATGTATGGTTAATTCTTTATTTAAAATCACAAGATCAACTCTTTTATAATCAAGATTTGCTAAATCATTAAAAATAGGATTTAAATCAATAATTTCAAATTTAAAGCTGCTTTGATTATTGCGTGATCCATCTTCTGCTGGAATAATCAGGTTACTTGATTTGCTAAATTGTTGATAAACTTCTGCATTTTGTTTAAAAATTCTTTTTGCTTCATCATAAGAAACTTTTACGCCAGAATTTTTTTCTTGAGCTTTAATTTGTGCTTTCGTGATATCAGTTAATTGATTTGCGCTTAAATTTTTAAATGAATTTTCCATTTTTGTTGGCGAAGGATCACCATTTGGATTTAAAATTTTTGCGAGTGCTGCTTTTGCATTTTGTACGTTGGTTGTTCTGTTTAAAGCTGTAAAATCATTAACCATCAAAGCTTTTAAGTTTTTGTCATTTGGATTATCTTCTAAATAATTTTTGATGTAGGTTGTTAAATCAGTTCTTGCAGATTCACCACGTGCTTGAGCAAATCGATCGTGTGCTTGAATTTTTAAATTTTGTGATTTTTTCATACGTTCTGCATTTTCTTCAATGGTTAAATTTGGATCATATGAAGACATCTCTAAAATTTCAAATTTAAAATTGACTAAAGAATTTGCTTGAATTTCTTTTGGCATTGAAGGAATTAAAACAAACTGTTTTTTGTTATAAGGATCAGCATCTTTTAGTGCTTGTTTAAATATTTTTTCATTTTTATTAAAGGTATCGATATATAATTGATGAATGTCTTGGCGAAGATCGGGTCTTGCCATTCGTATGCGTTCAATTTCATTTTGCGTAATTTTGGTAAAAAGATCTGCAATTTGTGTGCGTGAAAGTTTTGCTAAAGCTTTTTTGACAGCAAATTCTTCAAGTCTTTCTGACCGTGAGCTTGGATCTGTTAAATATTTTTCCAAAAGAGCACTATCAGATTTAAAAATATTTTTCCATTCAGCACGTTGTTGTTCAAATTTTTTGTCAAAATCTGATTTTTTTAAATTTCTGTCTTCATCTGTTGTGATATCCCAATCTGATAAGTCGTCATGATCTTGTAATAAATTATTATGAAACATTACAGAATGAGTGTCAGATGATGGGGCAAATGTTTCAATTGGATGTGCTAGTTCTGGACTTAAATCATCAGCAGTTCCATGTGTGGTTGTGTATATGGGCTCAGTTTCAGGAGATTTTTCTGGTTTCTTAAAAAAGTTACCAACTCGGGTTTTAAAATCAGTAAATCGTTTTTGAAATGTTGGGCGTTGCTGCTGTTCCATTGTTTTTTGGTATTCCTCAAACTTAGCGTAAGGTTGATGCGACATTTGATCCATAGGTTTTTTTTGGTATTCCTCAAAACTACCGTAAGATTGTTGCGAGGCTTCGTCCATAGTGCTTGTTTGGTGTTGATTACATAAACCTAAAACGAGTCCTACAAATATGAAAAATGTATTTTTTAATGATTTCATAAAGCCCCCTACCCTTATTTTTTAACTTACTACTTTTCATTTTTTCATAAAATAGTCGAAGAAATCAATGGTTTGATGATAAAAATACCAGGATGCCTGATCAGGGGCGTCCTGGTATCGTAATGTGATTTTGATTTTCTTATTTTAAAGTTTGACAGGATCAGTCATTGTTTTGCAATAGTTTTGCGGAGTTTTAAAAATTTTGAGTAGAAATCTATCGAATAATATGCTAGTTTTGCGCTGTCTTTTAAAAAATATATTTTTAAACCATATAAATTTGTTGCAAAAGGAGCATTCAATCATGGTTTACACACATTCAAAATTATTCATTTTTTCAGCATTTTTTTCGTTAAATTTGTTAGTTTCTGGGCTTTATGCAGGTAATAATTTTTTAGATGGAGTTCGAGCAGGTGCGCCCTATGCTGCAGCTGCTGTGGTTGCAAAAATTGTAGAAAATAGAATTTTAGGAGAAGGTTCTGTTTGTCCAGTTCGTGTTATTAATGAAATTGTGCCGACAGAATTTGCGCGTGAAACTGTTAACTGTGTCGTGAAAAATGCAGAAGGTGAACAAGTTGAAATACAACGAGAAGTAGTTGTTGCAGAAGCTGCTGTTCGTCGTATTGGAGTTCAAGTTGGAGTTATTCCTGTGCATCTTCTTACAATTCATGAACATAGAATGTTAAAAAATCTTCCATGGCTTCAAGCAGTTGTTCGAGCTTTAAATGCAGATGTTGTAGTTCCAGGAGTAAATTTGAAAAATGCTTTTGAAATCTACTTGGCTTTGAAAGCTTTGAATTCAGTTCAATCTCATCTTCCAGCTTTCCCAAAAGTTTTAAAAAAATAAGTTTTTAGTTTTTTGATGATAAAAAGGCTGTCACCATTGTGGCAGCCTTTTTTCTCTAGATTTTGTGACTTAAAAAAAGACATGGATCCCCGCCTTCGCGAGGATGAGGGAATGTCATTTATAATAATTTTTTCTTTTGAAATTTTTTGATGACTGCGTGACTAAAAAATGTATAAATAAAAACCTTAGATCTCCTCATCCTCGCGAAGGCGGGGATCCATGTTTTCTGAGAAATATGTAAAAATTTTGTTACACTAAAAGGTGAAAGGATTTTTTAACATGCTCAATTTTGCAAATTTAATCACGTTGTCACGCATTGTACTCACGCCGGTTGTTGTTTATTTCATGTTGCAACAATCTTGGGATAAAGCTGGAGCAATATTTTGTTTGGCACTATTGACCGATCTGTTGGACGGTTGGGTTGCGCGCAAATTTCAGCAACATTCAAAAATTGGTCAAATTTTGGATCCGATTGCAGATAAAATTTTGTTTGTCAGTGTGA
>CAYOQO010000012.1:29575-31314 GCA_964406135.1 uncultured Pseudomonadota bacterium
AAAATTGGTCAAATTTTGGATCCGATTGCAGATAAAATTTTGTTTGTCAGTGTGATGGCAACATTTGTATGGTTGTTGCAAGGTCATACATTGTTCTTTTTTATCTTTTGTTTTTTAATTTTAAAAGAAATTATTTTGCTTTGTGGTGGCGCAATTTTGTGGTTTGGCTATACAAAATTTATTCAACCTTCAAAATTATCACGAATGGTAAGTTGGTATGAATTTTTATTTTTGTTGCTCGTCATGATTAATCAAAGTAATTTTTTTTACATCCCAGTAGTGTTGGTATGGTTCGTGGCAATTTTGAATATTTTGCTTTCTTCTAAACTTTTAATTTTGTATGCACGAAAAATTTTTAATCATGCAGATATTTCATAGTGCAAGTGCCAATCGTATCATAACCTTTTTTGAGCCAATCTTTCATACCTCCTGCATATTCTGACAGATGATTAAATCCTAAATCTGCAAGCAAAGCATACGCTTGCGAACTTTTTGGGCAGCTGTTTTGTGCACAGTAAATTACAATCTCTTTATCTTTTTCCCAGCCAGCCATAGTTTCGAGTAAGCGATCATAGTCAATGTTGATAGATCCTGGAATATGACAATCAATGTACGTTTCTTCGTTTAAAACATTAATGATGGTTAAGTCTGGAATTTGATCAATTTTTTCTTTGAGTTGCGGGGCATTGATGTTAATTTTTGAAATATGAGTTTGTTTTGTGTGATGTGACATGATAAGTCCTTTCCTTTTTTCACACCATAATTTTTTTTGTTGTGTCTGTACAGAGTTGAGAAAAAAACGTATGGTATTTGTTATTGTTTCACATCAGTTTTGTAAGGAATTTCGATCATGGCTGGATATAACAGAATTATTATTGTTGGAAATTTAACACGGGATCCAGAATATAAACAGTTACCTTCAGGGCAAAATGTTTGCCGTTTAGGTTTAGCGTCAAATCGTCAATTTAAAAATCGTCAAACTGGAACCATGGCTCAAGAAGTTTGTTATGTTGATGTGGATGTTTGGGGTCCTCAAGCAGATACATGCCGTCAGTACCTTGCAAAAGGTCGACCAGTATTGGTTGAAGGTCGTTTGAAATTTGATACTTGGCAAGATCAGCAAGGAGCAACACGCAGCAAACATAGCATTGCAGCAGATCGCGTCGTGTTTCTTTCAAGTAATTCTGGTGATGCTGCAAACACAACTGCTGAGTTAGGTGCAGATCCAACAGACATTGCGCCATCGTATACAACTCAAAAAACTGAAGAGTTTGTCAAAATTGAACAAGCAGTTGCAAAAAAACAAGCAGCTAAAAAAGCAACAATTGCAGTATCAGAAAAAAAAGAAGTTGGCGGACTTCCTGAATTTAAAGATGAGCCACCATTTGAAGATGAGTTGCCTTTTTAAAAGAAAAAGTGCACAAAAATTGTAATTTTGATCCCCAAGAAATTGGGGATTTTTTTATAAAAATTTTATCATTAAATCTCTTTTTCTGAATTGGTTCTTGCTTTTTAAAATCCTTCAAGTCTATTCGTTAAGTATGATCACACATACTTAACAATCATGTGTCTAAGGAAGGATCCTTAGAAAACCTCTACGCAAAAAAGGGCAAAATTCGCCTTTCGACTGCGCTAAAAGCTATGGTCGAATAAGTCGGCTGGAATCTTGCACGACCGTTTTGCTTATTTGGAACTAAGCATGGTTTTGGCTATCTTTTTCTGAAGTAATTTGAATCCTC
>CAYOQO010000013.1:0-10307 GCA_964406135.1 uncultured Pseudomonadota bacterium
CGTTACATTTTTTTAAATGTAACATGCGCGTAATTCTTCGAAGCCAACCTTACTACGTGTCTCTCTTACTTCGCTAAAGCTTCGTAAGATCGCTTACTTCGTAAAGTTCTACTCGCCATTCGGCTATAATTTTCAAAATTCATAAAATCTTCTTGCGTAGTAGAATAAATGTAGCTTTCAATTGATGTTTTGTCAAATCAAATTCGAAGAATTCCTGCTCTGAGTCTTGCACTTCGTGCAGATCGATTCCGATCAAGCTCAGCCTGAGTTGCCATACAAGCACCCTTCACCAGCATTTCAAAATATCGCGTTGGATAATTTTTAGAATTTCGATTTTTAAAAAATTGCTTTACCAATCGATCTTCAAGCGAATGAAAGCTGATACAAACTAAACGACCTTGATCCGCCAAAACCTCTGGTGCATGATTTAAAAATGATTGAATATTTTCAAGTTCTTGATTCACAAAAATTCGCAAAGCTTGAAAAACTTTCGTCGCTGGATGAATTTTATGATAATCACCAGGAGTCAAATCTTTAATCAATTTTGCAAGCTCAAACGTTGTTTCAATTTTTTTAATTTTTCGTTGTTCAACAATTGCTCGTGCAATTTTTCGACCATGCGATTCTTGTCCAAAATCAAAAAAAATGTTTGCCAAGCGATCAACGGTAAATCGATTAATCACATCATACGCGGTAACACGATACATTGCCTGCGAAAATCGCATATCCAAAAAAGCATCTTTATAAACTGAAAAACCTGGAGTATTTTTAATTTGAATCTGACTTGTTCCAAAATCTGCCAAAATTCCATCGACTGTTGAATATCCAGCTTGATTTAAATGCTGAGATAATTTTGCAAAATTACCCCAAACTGGAATAAATCGATCACCAAATTCTTCTTGAAGCTTTATACCGGTTGTCTGCAAAACTGATTTATCCCAATCAAATCCAATCACTTTACAAGTCGGTTCCTTTAAAAGAATTGCTCGAGTATGTCCGCCACCACCTAAAGTCACGTCAACATAAATTTTACCCGGCTGCGGATTTAAATAATGTAAAACTTCATCAAGCAAAACTGGAATATGGCCTTGTTGTATTTCCATGAATATGTCGTTTTAAACCTCTTGTAATTTTTGAATTAATTCTGAAAATCGTAATGAATTTGATGCCTTAAATAATAGTACCTTATCTTTTTGCAAAAGCATACTTTTCAGAGTATCAAAAGCATCTTCTGCATTATCAAATTTTGTTAATTTTATACCAAATGGTGCTGTTTTTTTAGCCCATTCAACATGTTTTCCAATCAAAACAATATGGTCTAAATTTGAAATTTTATGCATCATGCGACCCATTTGTCGATGCCAAAAATTACTTTGAGCTCCAAGCTCCATCATGTCACCTAAAACAAGAACTTTTTTTAATGGTGTTTGATACGATTCAAATGCTGCAATTGAAGATTTTAAACTTTCAGGATTTGAATTGTAAGCATCATGAATTATCACAGAGCCTGTATGATGCGATAAAATTTGAAAACGTCCTTCAACCATAATTGGTTGTGCGACACCTTGAATTAAAAATTCATCAGGAATTTGTAAAAGCTTGCCAACAACAATTGCACAAAGCGCATTCATCACGCGTGCTTGATTAACCGTTGGTAAAATCACGTTATATTTTTTTTGATAAATTTTTGCAATAAAGCTTGTCGAATTATTTTCAATCACAATGCGTCGAGCTTGAATTTGATTCGTTGTTTTTTTACCAAAACGCACTACAGGATGATTGTAAGAAACATCACAAAGCTCAGGTTGATCACCATGAATAATTCCAATATGAGAATTTGCAAGCGTACTAAAAACTTCACGTTTCTCACGAGCCACTTGCGCAACATCTCCTAAACCTTGCATATGTCCATGACCCACATACGTAATTGCGGCAATTGTTGGTTGCAAAAGCTGCACCAATTTTTTCATGTTCCCTTTTTCAGAGATACCAACTTCAAAAACTGCTGCTTGATGATATGATCTCATTTTTAAAATATTTAACGAAATTCCAATAAGTGTATTTTGATTTCCATATGAAACCACATGTTGCATCTGTGCTTGTTTTAAAATATTTCGAACCATTTCTTTGGTAGTTGTTTTTCCCACAGATCCTGTAATTGCAACCACTGGATAATGAAATTGCATGCGCCATGCATGCGCAATATCAATTAATGCTTGTTTGCTATCAGGCACAAACACCATCGCAATATTTTGCAAATTTTTACTATATTTTTCCATTATTTTTTTTTGCTGATCAAGATTTACAATAATCCCAGATGCTTTTTGCGCTAAAGCTTGCTCGATAAAGTCATGGCCATCAACACGCGCACCAACTAAGGCTACAAACACATCACCTTTTTGTACACTGCGAGAGTCAATGGTAAAATTTGCATCAACCGGAAATAACCCATGAATTGAAATATTTGGTAACACTTTTGCAACAAACTGAGCATCAATATGCATCAAAATCTCCAACCGCACAAAAATATGATTTTAAAAATGAATAAATGACATGATGAAGATCATGTTTTTTTGCAAATTTGTCAAGCCAGATGCAAAAAATCAAAGATTTTAATTTTTTACAACTCGACGCATTTTTCCACCATCACTTGGCATAATTAATCCACGTGATTGAAGAGTTTGCATAATTCGTGCAGAACGATTGTATCCAATTCTGAATTGTCGCTGAATTAAAGAGATTGAAACTTCATCACAAGTTTGCAACATTTCAACCACACGCTGGTAAAGTTCCTGATCATTTTCATACAAACCACTTTCTTCATCAGACTCTGAAGCAAAAAAATCTGAAATATCCAAAAATTCAGGCGCTTGTTGCTGTTGAATGTGTGAAACTAAATAATGCACTTCTTGCTCTGAAACATACGCACCATGCACCCGACGAATGTGCGGATCTTTTGCATCGATAAATAACATGTCACCTTTTCCTAGCAACCGCTCGGCACCCATCTCATCCAAAATTGTTCGTGAATCAACTTTTGAAGTAACTTTAAATGAAATTCGATTGGGAAAATTCACTTTAATCAAACCAGTAATCACATCAACTGATGGTCGCTGTGTTGCCACAATCATATGAATTCCTGCAGCTCGTGCCATTTGTGCAAGTCGTGCAATCAAAGTTTCTGCATCTTTGCCCGTGGTCATCATCAAATCTGCAAGCTCATCAATAATGACAACAATAAATGGCATCGGTTCCAAGTCAGATCTGGCTTGTTGTAATTTTTGATATTCAAAAATATTTTTCACCCCAAGTTCTGCCATCTGCTCATAACGATTTTCCATCGTCATCACAAGCCATTTTAAAACTGGTACAGCCTTTTTACAATCAGTAATTACCGGAAATAAAAGATGTGCAACTTTTTCAAACGCTGTAAATTCAATTTGCTTTGGATCGATAATAATTAATTTTAAATCTTGTGGTTTTTTATAACATAAAAGTGATACCAACATACAATTTAATGCCACTGATTTACCAGAACCGGTTGACCCTGCAATGAGCACATGCGGCATGCTTGCCAAATCAACCACGATATGATTTCCATACGTATCTTCACCCAAAATTAAGGGCAAACTTCCTTTAAATTTTGTCCATGCAGCACTGTGAAAAATATTTGAAAGAAGTACTGGAGTTCGAATTTTGTTAGCAACTTCAAAACCAACCACATCTTTACCAGGAATTGGTGCGATCAATCGAATACTCATCGCTTGAAGTGCCATTGCAAGATCATCTTCAAGTCCAATAATTTTGCTTAATTTTATATGCTCTTCTGGACGATATTCAAACAACGTAATGACAGGTCCAGGATGAACGCGCACAACTTTTCCAGTGACACCAAACATTTTTAATTTTTCTTCTAAAATTGCAGATTGTTCTGCAAGTTCTGCTTTATCAATATGATGATCATGATCATAATTTCCATGATCTAACATTTTTTCAATATCAGGTAATTTGTAATTTTTTTGGACAACTGATGCTGATTTTTCAAATTTTACTGCTACGGGCTGAGTCGATGTTATAACCGTTTGTTCTTCATGCTCCATCACGTGTTGCGCTTGTGCAATTTTTTCATCTAATGGTTGCAGTGATACTTCATGTCCAAAAAGATCTTGCAAAATTTCATCTACCCGCTGATCAACTTGTGCATCTTCTTGTTCAAACTGCATAATCGACATGCCTGTTTTTTTCACCACAGCACCACTGAGTATTGAAACGAGCCATTGCACAAATTTATAAATCACTCCACACACAACAGCGATGCATGCAGCAACAAAACGAACAAAACGTGCAGGAGCATTATCAACTTGAACCAAATAATGCACAAATTTTTTCATAGCACGAAATACAAACAATAAAATATGAATATGTGCAAAGCGAAATACTAAAATTGATGATGCTAACAATAACGAATATAAAATAATTCCTTGCATTGCATGATCAAAGTTTGCTAAAAATTTCATCGTTACAGAACCAAAAATTCCGCCAGGTCCTGAAAATTCATAAAAACCAAGTTTATGAAAACAGCACAACGCACTCAAAAGCACCGTACTTACCATAAAACCAATAAATCGATCTGCTTGATCCCAAAACTTTGCAAATCCAAATAAAAAAACCAAACTTGATGCCATAATCAACGGAATAGCATATGCCATACTGCCAAAAAGATAGACAATTCCTGCAGCAATGGTTGCACCAAAATAACCTAAAATATTTTGACATGCTCCATTGGTTGCATGATAAAAAAATGAAAGATCATCAGGACGAAATGAATACAAACTGATTGACACAAGTACCGTTGCAAAAAGCATAGCAACTGAAGAAACATATAATTTAAAATAATGAGCACTATATGCTAATATTTTTTCTTTCATAACATCACACCTTCTAACATGAACAGACTCAAACTTATCGGAATTATCATATAAAAAGCAAAATACCATAATCGATTTTGTTCAATCAACTTTATAACCCAACACAAGAGCGCAGAGCTGATCACACTTGCAATCACGATCGTAAAAATAATCGGCATCGATAAAAAACTTTCAAGATCAGACATCTGCACCAGTTCTTTAAAAAATGCTGCGCAAAGTAATGGAAACTGAATTAAAAATGAAATTGCTACAGCATTTTTTCGATCATACCCAAGCGCAAGTCCTGCAAAAAAAGTTGTTGCAAATCGTGAAATTCCAGGCAACAAACAAATTCCCTGTACAATTCCTAAAATTATTGCATCAAAAACTTGCCATGAAACTTTTTTATGCCCATTAAAATATTTTGAAAAATATAAGCAACATGCCGTGATACAAAAACCAATCGGTAAAAAATATGGTTGCATAAAAGATATTTTTGAAAGATTCAGCATCCAAAAAATAAAGGTGATGATGTCGGCAATGATGATGAAACGAGCAAAATAGAAAAGATTTTTTAAAAAAATCATATTCCACCACTGTGAAAAAAAACAAAAAAGCAAAATAAAAATTGTTGGGCCATGCAACAAAAAATGAATGTTTTCAAAATTTTGCAACGACGCATGAAAATAATTTTGCAACAATTGCACATGCCCAGAACTACTTATCGGCAAACTTTCACCAATGATTTGTATTAAAATCCACAAAAAGAAAAACATTTTTGCTCCAAATTATTTACACGAACTCACTTAAAAAGCTCTTTTAGTGTACATGATTTTTTTTTAAGTATTATAAAATCATCAAAAAATCTTTATCTGTGCAGGATAATTCATCTTCGATGATTCACAAACACAGATCAGATCGATAAAAGCACTTTACAAAAATTAAATTCAAGTACTATAATGAAGTCGAATTATGATCAAAAATTTCATAGCCAGAAGCACTGATCAAAATATCAAAAAAAAGAAGAAAGGAGACCGGCAAAAACACAATCGTCTTAAAAATATTTACAGTTCAGTAAATATCAATCATGTACAAAAAAGAAATGATCAAATTAAGGAGCTTTATGAATCAAAACTTAAAGCGGTTTTTATCAATAACCGTACTTTTTTTATCATCAGCAACACTTGTAAAAACAAGTTCTGGTTGTGATGATTGCCCAACAACATGCGCAAAAGGTCAAAACTTGTATCAACCTCATGCATTTTCTGCAAGCGCATCTCGTGATATTATGCTTGAAATTGCAGCATGGTTTCCACAACCTGACGAAGAAGGATGGCATGGTGCATTCGGTGTCGGATTTGATTACATGCACACCTTCAACAGCAGCTGTTCAAATGATGATGTAACAGCATGTTGTACAAGCTTAGGTTCACTTCCGTTTTGGGCAGAAAACAATGGTCCTAAAATGACTGTTGGTAACAACACTGGCGGATTTAATCTTGATGCGTATCAATTAGGTCTTGGTCCTGTCACCACTGATGGATCTGTAAAATTAAATCCTATTGTTTTCCAAGCTGGTGCTGACTTCTTGCTCTATGTTGGCGCACACAAAACTGAACGTGGCTTCTTCTTGAAAGTACACGGACCTGTTGGTGTTACCAGCATTGATCCAAACTTAGGATACTCTGATACTATTACTCCGGTAGCATATCCACAAGGTATTTTAAACAATGCAGCAACCACAGTTGCAGCACCTTACGAAAACATTGCTCAAGCTTTTGCTGGTGGTAAATCAGCAGGATTCTTGAAACCTATGGTATTTGGTTTAATCAGCTGTAAACGTACATCATCTGCACAGTTTGGTGATCCTGAATTTGCAGTTGGTTACAACTTGTTTGCTGATGAAAAAAAACATATCGGTATCGCTGCAACATTTAGTGCACCAACAGGCAACAAAGCTGAAGGTGTTTATGTGTTTGAACCAATCTGGGGCCGCAACGGTCACTGGGGAGCTGGTGGAGAATTAATTGGTCACTGGAAATTCTGGGAATCAGATTCATCAGATGACAAATGGGCGCAAGCATTCTTTGATGGTAAAGTGTACCACTTGTTCAAATCAAAATATGTTCGTTCATTTGATTTGAAAAATAACGGCGCTGGTTCTAAATATTTACTTCTTGCTAAATACACATCACTTTCACCATCAACAGCAAATTTCCAAAACGAAATCCTAAATGCTGTCGACATTACAACAGTTGGCGTTCAATCAACATTTTCAGTTGAAGGAAACTTTGCTTTAGGTTTTGATTTCCATTGGAAAAACTGGAGCTTGCAACTTGGTTATGAAGGCTGGGGAAGAACATGTGAACAATTAACACTTGATTGCACATGCCCAGGCTCAACAAACTACAGTGACTATGCTGTACTTGGTCGCCAAGCTCCATTCAGCTCAGCTGATGGTACAACAGTAACCAATCTTTGCCAACCAACAGCAACAATTGGCGAATCTGTAGCTCGTGCAAACGCAGTTAATACAACAACAGGAATTTTATCAGCAGTTATTACAGCTAACCGTCTTCCAGAAACTGCAGAAGATGCATTGGATGTTGATGGTCAACGTGCTCGCGCTGTATACACCAGCAAACCATGGGCAGAACTCCGTTATACTTGGATGGATTCTGACTATGTACCGTTCCTTGCAATCACAGGCGGTGCTGAAATTCCTAACTCACACAAAAACGAAGCTGCAAAAATGTGGAACGTTGGTGTGAACGGTGGTATTGCTTTCTAAGTTGAACAACTTTTCAGTTGAAAAACTTAAGCAATTACTTTTAGCGTTTTAGTTTTAAATTAAATATAAACCAAACGCTCTTTAGAACATGTACAACCGGTGGTAAAGAAATTTGCCACCGGCTTTTTATTTCTGAATTTTATCAATATTGTTCCATGCAACAATCTGTGCATGAGACCCTTCAAAAGTTTGATCTCCTGCATACACAATGTAACCCAAAGTTGATTGCCCTGTAATTTCATTCCAGTCAATTAACTCTTTATAAAACTTTGGTTGCACGGTCATACCTGATTTTACTTCAACAGGAATTAATATGGTCTGTGATTTTTCAATGATACAATCAATTTCATGCCCTTGCACATCTCTCCAAAAATAAAGTTGAGGTTTTTTCCCAAGATTACATTCAGATTTGCAAAATTCATTAATTACAAAATTTTCAAATAATGCACCACGCATAGAATGCACAAACAGTTCATTAAAATCTTCTATGTCAAGCAATCGACAAGCAAGTCCAACATCGTTAAAATACAACTTTGGAGTTTTGACAACACGTTTAGAAAAATTTTTATAATATGGATGCAGCAACGTGATAATAAAACTTGTTTGCAAAATTGAAATCCATGCTTTTGCAGTATTTGGACTGATATCACAATCTCGAGCAAGATCAGCATAATTTAATAAATTTCCAACACGCGCAGCACATAATTTTAAAAATTTTTGAAATGAAACAATATCACCAACTTGCAATAATTGTCGCACATCACGTTCAACATAGGTTGTAATATAATTTGCATACCAGGTTGATGGATCAACATCATGAACATACAAACGTGGATACATCCCTCGCCATAAAATTTCTTCAAGTTTATATTTTTTTAATTTTGCAGCATCAAGTTCTTGCATTGACAAAGGCCATAATTCTAAAATTGCAATTCTACCAGCAAGTGATTGAGTAATATTTTTCATAAGCAAAAAATTTGAAGATCCGGTAATAATAAAAAAACCAAGTTTTTTCGAACGATCAACTACTCCTTGCATGTAAGAAAATAGTTCTGGAACTTCTTGCATTTCATCAACAATCAAGCCTTTACTGCTTTCATAACGTGCAAAAAATTTTCTTGGATCTTGCTGAGCTTGAATTCGAGAATCCAAGTCTGACATTGAGACATAATCATAATCAGGAAATGTTTGTTGCGTTAAAGTTGTTTTGCCAGATTGTCGTGGTCCAAGAACCGCCACTACCGGATATTGTTGAGCTGATTTTAACAAAACAGACTGCATTTTTCTTGAAATTATCATAAACCAAAGCCCCTTTCAATCAACCACTTGAATAGTTTTAGTATAATCCGCAATTCAATTGCATAATATACTATACCTTGATTTCATAGGTGATGCAAAAGGTCACTCATCATCTTCAACATCAAAATCTGATGGCTGTTCATTGACCACATCAGCTTCAAACAATGTTGGTTTTTCTTCTTTGATAATCTCTTCCGTTGTAACTTCTTGAACGACAACTTCTTCAGGTTTTGCAAACAGATATTCAATCGCTGCAAAATCTTTCATAGTTGTTACTTGATGATACTCTTTTTCTGGATACAGTTCTTTAAACCACTCAATTAATTGTGCTCCAGGCCCAACACTAATGATCACATCGCAGCCAGCAAAACCTTTCATCACTTCAAGCCACAAAATGCGATTGTTAATTTTTCGCATGATTGCAGATTCAAGCGCATCAGGTGTTGTGACATACACACCATCAACGTTGGTGATCACAGGAATTTGCAAATTTTGAAATTTAATTTTGTGATAATAAAGTTTAATTTGTTCAACAATTTCATCAACCAATGTTGAATGCATGCCATACCCAGGACCAACAATTCGAACTTTACGAATAACTTCTTTGATACAATATTCTTGAATTTTTTCAATAACTTTCAAATCTCCTGCAACATAAAAAGCATTTGTAGTGTTTTGTGCAGAAACATAAGCGTGAGTATTTTTTGTTGATTTTTTTTCACAAAGTTCTTCGATTGATTCAACATCAAATTCACGAATAATTCTTAAAACCGTAAGGTCTTTGTTTTTTAAAAATTCATCATAAAATTGAGCATATTTATTTAAAATGTACAAACCATCAACAAAAGATAATGATCGCGCTGCATACGCTGCTGCATATTCACCAATACCATGACCTGCCACAAAATCAGGTCGCAATCCTTTTTCATACAACACTTCATACAAAGATGTTTCAAAAAGATAATTCGCCACGAAGCCGTAGCGAATTGATAAAATCTCTTGTTCTGATGACGCAAATAATAATTTTACAAAATTAATTTCTGCAGTTCCTGCAGCTTGCTCAAAAAATTCCTGAACTAAGCGCAGCTCATCGTATAAATCTTTGCCCATACCGATAAACTGATCACCATGTCCAGGAAATACAACTCCAATTTTTTTTTCTGACATACTCATCCCCCTTTTTCATCCCTATAACTCTGCAAGCACCACCTGAATCCTTTTTGCAACTTCAACAGGTCCTAAAAGTACCAACATGTCCATCACCGAAGGTCCTGAAAGTGACCCAATCAATGCAAAACGCAAGAGTGCTG
>CAYOQO010000013.1:10407-18493 GCA_964406135.1 uncultured Pseudomonadota bacterium
TCCATCACCGAAGGTCCTGAAAGTGACCCAATCAATGCAAAACGCAAGAGTGCTGTAATTTCTGCCATTTTATAATCATGCGTCTTGCAAAAAGCTTTCACCATGCTTAAAAGTTTTGTTTTTTCAAACTCAAGAGTTCTTAATTCTTGTTGCAACAACTGTAAAATAATCACGGCATCTTTTGCAATTAATTTACGTAAATTTTCCCAATCATAAGTTACTGGTAAGAAATATGCTTGAACAACAAGTTCATACAACTCTTTGAGTGTTGCAACTCGATCTTGATACAAACTGATCCATGCAAAGCGTTGCTGTTCAGTCCAGTCACTCGTTATTTCGGTCAAATTTTTGTGCATATTTGTTGAAAAAAGTTCAACAATTTCTTGCGGCGTTAATTTTTTGATATAAAAACCATTCATCCATTTTAATTTTTCCATATCAAATTTTGCACCAGCTTTATGCACACCTGACAATGAAAAATGCTGAGTCATTTCATCAATCGTAAAAATTTCTTGATCACCAAATGCCCAGCCAAGACGAACTAAATAATTGCAAAGCGCATGAGGTAAAAAACCATCAGTTTTATATTCAACCACTGAAGTTGCGCCATCACGTTTGCTTAATTTTTGTCCTGATGCTCCCAAAATTAATGGAATATGTGCAAATTCTGGAACAGAGTGCCCAAGAGCTTGATACAATAAAATCTGTTTTGGCGTGTTAAACAAATGTTCTTCACCACGAATAATGTGCGTAATTTTGCTTTCCGCATCATCAACTACCACTGAAAAATTGTAAGTTACAATGCCATCAGTTCGAAGCAACACAAAATCATCAATCTGTTCTGACGGAATTGAAACATTGCCTTTGATTAAATCAACAAAATCAAATTGTGGCCCATCAGTTTGCACTTTAAAACGGACAACAAATGATTTATTTTTTGGCATTTGATCTGGCGTTAAATCACGACAAGTTCGGTCATATTGATACGTATCTTGACGCGCAACAGTCCGTTCACGTTTTTTTTGCAACTCTTCTTCAGTGCAAAAACATTTGTATGCTTTGCCCATTGCAAGCAGTTGCTCTGCTACCTGTTGATAAATTTCAAAACGCTGACTTTGATGCAACATCGGTTCATCAGATATAATTCCAGTCCATGCTAAACTTTGCATTAAAGAATCTTCAAACTCTTTGGTTGATCTTTGCAAATCAGTGTCTTCGATTCTGATTAAAAAAGTTCCACCATGATGACGCGCAAATAACCAATTAAAAAGTGCAGTTCGAAGTGATCCGATATGCAAATGTCCTGTTGGAGATGGTGCAAATCGTACGCGAACTAAATTATTTTTTTTTGAATTCATAAAATTTATTTTGATTCCGCATCATTTGATGCTGCAGAGCCACCTAATTTTTCCTGAGCTAAAATCATCCACGGAGATTTAAGTAAAGCTTGCGGATCTTGCGCCTCTACCAATTTTGAAAAAGATTCTTGAGATTTTTGTTCATCGCCTTGCGCAATGTAATAAACACCCAGAAGATACAATGCTTCTTGATAAGCAAATTCTTTTGAATTTTGCGAAATTTCAATCAATTTTTTAAGTGATTTTTCTTGTTCTAAAGCATCATTACTATCAAATCCCATTTTGATTCGTTTCATATGATACAAACTACCAAGTGCCGTTTTTCGAGAAATACTGCCAAGTGCTTGATCAAAAATTTGGATAGCTTCTTGCAGATTTTTATCACGATCTAAAATAATTTGAGATTTGAAAACTAAAAAGTATGGCGCAAGATAAGAATTTGCATGTTCTTTGTACAATGCATCAAGCAAAATTTCTGTATCTGACCATGCTTGAGTGATTTTGTCTTTATCTTTTGCAGGATCAAGTGATTGCGCTGTACGCTGCGATTGCATGAATGATTCAACCACTTCTGACAATGCTACAAAAGCTTGCTGCTCACGATAGGTCACATAAAATTTATTTAAAAAATAACCACCACCAACACACACAATTAACAATGTTGCAATGAGCGCTTCTTTTAAATATTTGATGGAATATTGTTCTTGAATTGATTCATAATATGCTTTAACTGAATTGAGCCATTTTGTGTGCATTTTCATACGCAGTTCCTACTTTTAGTAAATATACCTGTAGCCTTTTTTTGAATACTTTAAAAGTACCACAGACATGAAAAAATTCAATGCTTACGGAAAAAATTGAACTCATGATTTTAAATGATTCAGATGAATGCCTAAGCATCTTTTAATTTTTGATCAAGAACATACCAATCGCCATATTTCCCACACTTTGGACATTCTGTTTGCTTATCAACATGCAATTTCAACAGAAATTGAGTAATAGATTTTTTAGAACCTTTATACATAAGTCGTTTCAATTTTTTAAGAATTTGATCATCTGCAGCTCCCATAAAAAATCCATAGGTATAAAAGCAGCCAATATGATAATCACAAAATTTACAATAAATGACACTTTCATCTATTGTTTTTTGATCAATCACCCAATACAAAAAACAACTCAAGTATAAAGATTCGCGCATCCAAACATAATAAGTATCAGCCGTATTTACAGGTTTTAAACTATGGCTCTCTTGCCCGTTTACCTGAGCCATCATCATGAACAAACAAATCATCAATTTTAATGTTTTTGTTTTCATAATAATTCTTCTTTTGATAAATCACGAGCTTGACTCAGTTCATGTATCGCACCAGGTTTACCAATTGTCCACTTTGTAAACTTATCATGCGTACAGATACTACAAATGATTGCCATCGTTAATCCTTAGATAGATTAAAAAATTTAGATGATGCATCTTAACGTAAAGAATGTAAAAATGTCAAAAATCACTTAAACTCAAAAATTTGTATTTTTTGAATTCTTCAAATTTACAAAGATGAACAGATTTTTTTCACATCATCAAAATGTTTTTGAATCTGTTCTGCTGTTAAAGCATACACATTATCCACAGCATGCATCTCAATATCATCAATACCGATAAATTTAAAAGTTTCAAAAAGCTGATTTTCAACAGCAGTCATGCTATTTTTGTCTATTTTTTCTTGAGCACAAGAATATAAAATAATCACTTTTTTAATGTTATGCTTTGCTTTACCATACAAGCCTGACTCATAGGTGTATGACCATCCCGTCAATAAATCGATCCAATTTTTCACAATCGCCGGAGTTGAGTACCAGTAAACTGGAAACACTAACAATAAAACATCAGCTTTCAAAAATCGTTGTTGATTTTCAGCATAAAAAGGAAAAGCATCAAAATTTGATCTACCATGCATAAAATACGGAATTTCTGTTACTCGATCATACAGTTTTAAAAGATCTACCGTGTGCCCTGCTTGCGTCAAACTGTCAGTTGCTGTGGTCAACAAAGCTTGCGACATTCCAGAAACATTGTCGTTTCCAAACACTGCATACACATGCATTGACTTTTCTTTCATTGCAACATCTTTTTTTTGAGTGCAAAATGCAAACGTTGAAAGAATCACTACTAAAACAGTTGCTATCAAAAAACGATTATTTTTCATAATTTTCCTTTTTAATTTTGCAGAACTTTTTCATAAATGATTGGATTTCGGCTCGGCGACCGAAATGAAACATTAAAAAAATACCCAGAAATTAATTTCTGGGTATTTTAAATTTTTCAGTGGTTACTGAGCTTCTGGGCGTTCTTTGCCAGAATCTGAACCTTGCATTGCTGCTTGTTTGCGAGCTTGCAGTGCATCACGTTTAACTTTACGACGTTCTGCTCGTTCAGCTTTTGTTTCAAAGATTTTAACACCTTTGTAATAACCACTTTCTGCACATACGGTGTGAGGCATCACTGGAATACCGCTGTTTGGACAGAAAGTATAGGTTACAACATCAAGACTTTTATTTGCATGACGTTTATTACGACGTTGTTTCGAGCTTTTTCGTTTGGGACATGGCATCGTAGAATTCCTGATTTTTAATTATTTTAATGTATTACTTTTTAAAAATTGGATCCCCATTCAAGCTGGGGATAACAAAAAGTGTCAAATTGCTATTCAATTGATACAAATATCATACAAAAGACCACAAAAAAAGCAAGGTTACCCTTTCAAATATCCGGCCCGACATCGACCATGGGTTGGTAAATTTTGACGCTTCCAACAACGAAGTCCGCCATCAAAAAGCCAAACATTGGCAAAACCATGACTTTTTAAAATTTGATATGCATGCCTTCCTAAAGGACAAGGATTTCCGGCACAATGAATGATAATTTCACGACTTTTCGGCCAATTTCGTACTTTTTTTATCAATTTATCAACAGGGATATTTAAAGTTCCAGGAATTTTACAATCTTTGCAAATCGATTTTGGCAAAACATTAATGACATACAAACTTTGCTCATCACCAGCAGTTTGCTGCATTTTTTGATGCAAATCTAAACATGAAATGGTTAGCATCAATTGCTCTGACAACCCATCTTGGTTTGATCGAAGATCTCCAACAATTGCAATATTTAAAACTAACAAACTACAAACAACTGCCTGATTCATACATCCCCCTAGATTTTTCATTTTTTGATTTCATCAAGGGTATCAAAACTTAAGTTCATGACTCAAGATGTTTAAACTCGTTTCCAAAATCCCATGCCATCCTGAGCAATCTTTCCATCCAAACTTAACTCAAACAGTTTAGTTTGTAAGCTACCGACATCAATTGAAAGTTTTGATAACAATAAATCTGCGGTAATCGGAACTACCGCACACTGCAAAATTTGCAAGGATAGATCATCTACAGGCATAACGGGAGTAAATATTTTTTGTTGTAATTTTTTTTCATGAAGCTCCAACGGCGCAGGATAACCTAACTCATCTAAAATATCCTGACTGCACGTCACCAATTTTGCACCTTGTTGAATCAAATTATGACATCCTGCACTCAGTTCATCAAAAATTGAACCTGGCAATGCAAAAACTTCTCGTCCTTGCTGCAAGGCACATTCCGCGGTGATAAGTGCCCCACTTTTTGCTGCAGCTTGCAGTACCAAGCATCCACGCGACAAACCTGAAATCAATCGATTTCGTTTTGGAAAATTCCAAGGATCAGGTTTTGTTTCCATTGAAAAAGAACTGACAATCAACCCACCCGACATTGTTATTTGTTCAAAAAGCTTTTTATTTTGCGGTGGATACACATGACACAATCCAGAACCAACCACAACCATGGTTGGCACATTTTGTTCCAGCGAAATTTGATGAGCAAAGGTATCTGCACCTTGTGCCCCGCCACTGACGACCACCCATCCATCATGCATCATTGGCAGAACCAAATGCATCAAAGCATCATGCACATATCGATGCGCTTTGCGTGCACCAACGCATGCTATAGTTTTTTCATGAGCAAAAAGGTTAATGTCACCCTGAAAATAAAGCAAAACTGGTGGCACATGAATTTCTTTTAAAAGCTTTGGATACTCTGGGCACAGAAAAGTTACAAATTGCACCTGATACTGCTGCATCAAAGCCAACTCTTGATCTAAAATTTGTTGATTTTGCAAACCTTGTACTAAATTTTGGGCGACCTCTTCTGGTATTCCCAAAGCAACAAAATCACTGACAAAAAAATTATAAACCTCTAGCAATCGATTTTGACCCAATCGCTCAATCAATTTGAACAATAAAACTTCACCAATGCCGTCAATCAAACTTAGATGTAAAATAATTTTTGAATAATGCGCCATGACCTTTTTGAACACCTTAAAATTAATTCAATCTATTCATTATTTCTTTAATTTTGCTAAAGACCAAGTGATTTTTCTGAATTTCCGAACATTTGATTCGTTGCAACAGCAACTTCTGTATTTCTATTCCCTGATCTTGTACCCAATCCCGCTTCGGTCAAGAAAGCTGCAAGAGCTCTTGCTTCATCTTCTGCTTTCACTTCATCAATCACTGTTGCAAACTCTGGCAGATAACGAATATGAATTCTCCTAGTTACAGGACTTCGATATCCTGTTCCAGGAACACGAATGGATGAGGTAAAATCAATCGCGTCATTATCATCTATTTTACCACCATGTTTCATTAAAGTCTTAAAAATTGATTGATATTTTCTTTTATTATCTTCAGTGCGACTACTAGCTAACTTTCCAATTACAAACTTCATAGGACTTGAATATTTTGATAACGAAGGATTATTAAGATCAGCACCATTTTGTAACAGTAATTTTACTGCTTTTTCCGGATCAACATCACGATTTATAGCACTTATAAAAATTTTTGAATCTTGAGCCATTTCTGGATATTTCTGTAGAAGATCAGCTAATGTTTTTAATTGAATTTCACTTTGTTCATAACTTCGTTGTTGAGAAGAATCATTTTCTAATGTTTTCAAAATTTGAACCCTAGGATCGACTTCTGATGCCTGTAAGCCAATCATCATGAAAAAAGAACTGAACAATATTTTTTTAAAATTCATAAAAACAAACCCCCAATTTACATAAACACTATCATTTTTAAAAATAAAACTTTTTATAAGCTCAACTCAAAGTATTCATTATTTTTTTAATTCTGCTGAACAACCTAGTGATTCTTCTGAATTGCCCAGCATTTTAAACACTGCATCACTCATACTAATATTTTTATTTCCTGATTTTGTACGCAATCCCGCTTCGGTCATAAAAGCTGCAAGAGCTCTTGCTTCATCTTCTTCTTCAATTTCTGCTTTAATTTTATTAATTAATGGTGAAAATCGATTCAGAGCAGAGATTTTACGGTACCGCAAACGAGAAGAACCGGCAACATGTTCTGAAACTAAAATTTCCATATCTGGATCAATTTTACCGCCATACTGCATTAAAACCTTAAGAACTGGCTTCAATCGTTTATTAACTTCCATTACAGTTACAACTTTAGACAGATGATTAAGATGCAACATTATCTGTTGCATAACTTGAGCATCAGGAACAGCACCATTTTGTAACAGTAATTTTACTAATCTATGGCCAACACCTCGATCTATAGCCATTTTCAAAACATTTGGTTCTTGAGCAATTTTTGGATGTTGCGTCAAAATCAACTCTAAATTTTTTAATGCATCAAAATTTAACCCACAAGTAATCCCATAGTCAGAAGAAGCAGAGTTTAATATTTTGAAAAAATCACGCTTAACATTAACTTCTGATGCCTGTAAGCCAATTACCATGAAAACAAAACTGAATAACATTTTTTTAAAATTCATAAAAACAAACCCCCAATTTACATAAAAACTATCATTTTTAAAAATAACGCTTTTCATAAGCTCAACTTAAAGTATTCATCATTCTTTTAATTTTGCTGAATACCCAGCATGTTCCTGATTTCAACAACATTTACTAGACTTTTTTTTCTACCCAATCCTGCTTCTGTCATAAAAGCCTCAAAAGCTCTTGTTTCATTTTTTTCTTCTTCAATTTCTTTTTTAGCTCTATTAATCTCTTTCATAGGCGTTTGAGACCCAATCTTATACGGATATAATTCAGTCTTACCGCCATGTTTTAAAAAAAATTTTAAAAAACGCATATTAGATTTTTCGCTCAAACAATTATAAGGATTCTCCATCCATCTAATGAAAGTATTCATAGCCTCTTGAACAACCTTTTCAGGATTTTCAGGATTAGCACTTTTTTGTAACAAAAAATCTAACATTGATTCATCATCAAAAAAAACATCTATAGGCCGGCTTGGATTGTTTTTCAAAAAAGTATATAAACGATTGGCCTGGTTAAAGGGCCAATCAAGATTAGGACTATTCGGAGAAAATATTATTTCCAAAAGTTCACGTTTAGGATCATTTTCTGATGCCTGTAAGCCAATCACCATTAAAATAGAACTGAATAATATTTTTTTAAAATTCATAAAAACAAACCCCTAATTTACATAAAAACTATCATTTTTAAAAATAACGCTTTTCATAAGCTCAACTCAACCTATTCATTATTTTTTTAATTCTGCTGAACGACCCAGTGATTCTTCTGAATTGCCGAACATTTGATTCGTTGCAACAGCAACTGCTGTATTTCTATTCCCTGATCTTGTACGCAATCC
>CAYOQO010000013.1:18593-30895 GCA_964406135.1 uncultured Pseudomonadota bacterium
GATTCGTTGCAACAGCAACTGCTGTATTTCTATTCCCTGATCTTGTACGCAATCCCGCTTCGGTCATGAAAGCTGCAAGAGCTCTTGTTTCATCTTCTTCAATTTCTGCTTTAATTTCATTAATTATTTTTGCAACCTCTGGTACATCAAGAACAGATTTTCTATAACGGTACACACACTGAGAATTTTGAGCACCAGGTACTCCAGCTTTAGTTACAACTGTTAGATTCCTATCAACCTTACCGCCATATTGCATTAAAACCTTAAGAGCTTGCTTCAAGTGTTCCATAATATATCGATGAGAATCCTTATAAGTATACATTCGCTCAATTATCGTTTCCATGGCTCGAACATCAGGAACAGCACCATTTTGTAACAGTAATTCTACCACTGCAGCGTCAGGATTTAAATTTATAGTCCTTATCAAAACGTCTGGATCTTGAGCAATTTCTGGATATTGCGTCACAATTAAATTTAAACCTTTTAAATCATTGCGAATCAACTCCGAGCTAAATATAGAACCAGATGATCTTAATATTTGCAAAAAATCACGCTTAGGATCGACTTCTGATCCCTGTAAGCCAATCACCATGAAAATAGAACTGAATAATATTTTTTTAAAATTCATAAAAACAAACCCCCAATATACATAAACACTATCATTCTTAAATATAAAGCTTTTCATAAGCTAAAATCAAGATTTTAACTTCATTATTAAGGAAAAGGGAGCATCTTTTCAATGCTCCCTTTTCCTTTTTTAACTCTTCTTTATTTATTCTTCAGATTGATCATCTTTTTTTTGTTCTTCACCAAGCTGTTCACAACGATCTGCACTCGATAATCCTTTATCTTCTGCAGGCACCATACTTTCAAAAGCCACAACTGATGAAAGCTCTTGCGACGGTTCCAAGCGAATCAATCGTACACCTTGTGCTTGACGGCCCATCGTACGAACTTCTTTTGGTGAAATTCGAATAATTTTACCGTATTGATCAATGAGCAAGATTTCAGAATTATCACAAACTAAAACTAATCCAATCACATCACCATTACGATCACCCGTCGGAATTGTACGAACACCCACTCCACCACGATGCGCAATACGGAAATCTTCAATTTTAGTACGTTTGCCATAGCCACGAGAAGTTGCAAATAAAATATCTTGTTTTTCATTCACAATTTCAAGACCGACAACTGCATCACCTTCGCGCAAGCGAATTCCACGAACACCAGCTGCTTGGCGACCCATTAATCGAACTTCTGTTGCTTTAAATCGAATACCTTGACCAAGTTTGGTTGCGATAACAATGAAATCACTATCAGCGCATACCGCACAGAACACAAGTTCATCACCTTCATTCAAATTCACCGCACGAATTCCCGTGCAACGAATTTTTACAAAGTTTTCACCAGGTGTTCGTTTAATCGTACCATTACGAGTTAACAGCACAATGGATTTATCTTCAATGTCACCAGATTCAAGCAATTTGACAATGTATTCATTTTCTTGAAGCGGAAGTAAATTTACGAGTGCACGACCTTTTGCAATTCGAGAACCTTCAGGAATTTCATAGACCTTCATGCAATACACTCGACCAAAATTACTAAAGAAGAGTAAATCGCCATGCGTTGTAGTTACAAAAATGTCTTGAATTAAATCTTCTGAATCATCAAGTGACGCCATGCCCATTTTGCCTCTACCACCACGATGTTGCAACTCATAAGTTTTGAGTGCAACTCGTTTGATATAGCCTTTGCGCGTCAAGGTAACAACCACATCCTCTTCAGTCACTAAATCTAAATCAGAAAGGACATTGATCGGACCTTGAATTGAGGTACGACGTTTATCGCCATATTGTTCTTTAATTTCAAGCAATTCTTTTAAAATTTCTTTATCAAGTGCTGATGCGTCTTGCAAAATGATTTGAAGCTCTGCAACTAAAGCTTTAATCTCTTTCATCTCTTCTTGCAATTTACCTTGTTCAAGACCAGTCAAACGCTGAAGTCTCATTTCCAAAATTGCTTTTGCTTGTTCTGCAGAAAGCATAAACTTTTCATTTAACTTTTTAATTGCATCTTCTGCTGCATCTGATTTTTTAATCAGTTCAATTACTTGATCAATATTTTCAAGCGCAATTAAAAGACCTGATAAAATATGTTCACGGGCTTGAGCTTTTTTTAAATCATATTCAGTACGTTTAAACACAATCGTACGACGATGAATTAAAAATTCATCAAGCATACGGCGCAGTGTGAAAATAATCGGCTTATTGTCTAAAAGCGCCAACATCAAAATTGAAACTGATGTTTGAAGTGACGTGAATTTATAAAGTTGATTTAACGTAACACTTGGAATTTCACCTTTTTTCAGTTCAATAACAACGCGCATACCTTTTTTATCAGATTCATCGCGAATGTTTGAAATTCCTTCAATCACTTTATCTTTTACCAAATCTGCAATTTTGATAATTAACTCAGCCTTATTAACCATGTAAGGTAATTGCGTAATCACCAAACAAGAACCTTTTTTACCTTCTTCTTCACTAACAACACCGCGAAGTGTTAAACTTCCACGACCTGTTTGATATGCTTTAACAATTCCTGAACGACCACAAATGATTCCACCTGTTGGAAAATCCGGCGCAGGAATAATTTTGAATAAATCTTCTTCTGATAAATTTTTATTTTTTAAAAGTGCAATGCAACCATCAACCACTTCACCCAAATTGTGCGGCGGAATTGATGTTGCCATACCAACCGCAATACCTGAGGTACCATTTATGAGTAAATTTGGAATACGTGATGGTAAAATAACAGGCTCAATCGTTGATTCATCAAAGTTTGGAACAAAATCAACCGTATCTTTTGCAATATCTGCTAAAAGCTCTGAGCAAACTTTCATCATACGAACTTCAGTGTAACGCATTGCCGCTGCATTATCACCGTCTACTGAACCCCAGTTTCCTTGTCCATCAAGCAACGGATATCGCTTAGAAAAATCTTGAACCATACCAACCATGGTGTTGTACACAGCTTGATCGCCATGCGGGTGAAAACGTCCTAAGACTTCACCGACTACACGAACAGATTTGTGGTACGGCTTGTTATGAAAAAAACCAAGTGTGTGCATCGTGTACACCACTCGGCGATGAACAGGTTTTAAACCATCACGAACATCAGGAATCGCTCGTGATACGACAACAGACATTGCGTAATCAAGAAACGACGATTTGAGTTCATCTTCAATTAAAATAGGAGCAATAGAAAGTTTATTTTTTTCTTGATTGGTATCAGAACTCATTCAAATCCTTTTTGAAATTATTCGATTTTGATTACTCTACTATAGCTGTAAATTTCTTGTCAACTGCATGAGTCAAATAAGTATTTAAAGAATACTACAAAAAGGGTTAAATCACAATCATGACTTTTTCATAAAATACTGGATCCTCAATCAAGTTGAGGACGACAAAAGAACTGTGTTTTTCTTTTTCCGTCATCCTCGACGCCGATCGAGGACCCAGGCAAAAAATAACGCGCTATACCTTTGCCGCCTTCACCAAACTATGATCTTTATCATCACCCGACAAGCGCCAAAACACAACACCCTGTAATTTTTTTGTTTGCGCATACAAAACTTTGACTGCAACTGAACGCGCATCATCATAACTCACAAAAATATCATCATGCGGACAAAATACGTACGGAACATGTGATTTTTTATGCCATCTTTTTTTGCAAGATTTATTATCTACATACAATTCTTTAATTTTTGCATAGGTCAATGCACCAGTTTTTTCTGTTTTTTCAAACGCAGCGCCCATTTTTTCTTGAGTTTGATCATACACATACCCATACAATGGAATTCCCAAAACTAATTTTTCAGGAGAAACATTCATGTTCATTAAAGTACTCACCGTTTCATCAACACTGTACGGTGATGAATCGTTGCAAATTGGGGCATTAAAACTCACCCCTGGAGAAAATGATCCACCAAAATCATACGTCATAACATGAAACCAATTTACATATTTTGCAATAGAACTTAAATCTAAACTTTTAATTATTTTTAATTGCGCCTGAACAGAACAGGTCAAGATTGATTTTTTTGATCGCTTTTTGAGTGCTTGCGCAAATGACTGAATCATTTCATGAAATAATGCAAGATCTTCTGAATCAATCGAAGTGCCTGACCATTCCCAATCCAAATCTAATCCATCAAAAAGTTCAGGATACTCAAACGTATGCTCATGATCTGAACCGTGTTTAGTGTGTTCATATTCATACAGATACTCATCAAGTAATTTTACGGCAGAATCCACAAACTGCTCAGTCATTCCTTGACGTGCAATTTCAAGTAAATTTTTACTGTAAGTACCACCACCAACTGATAACAAAATTTTTAAATGTGGAAATTTTTTCTTAAGCTGCAAAAATTCACCAAAATGACCTCCCACTTTTTTGCGATGTTGCATGTTTGCACCCACATCGGCCCAAGGATCGTGAAGATCACAAGTTCCTGTTTGCGCGTTTGGTTTTGCAAAAGCATAAATAACATGCGTCAGCGTATCGGCTATCGGTTCAATATCGCAAACTTTGTACATGCCATATTTATCCCAGCTGGCAAAGTATGCTGCAACAATTTTTCCTGGCTTAACATGCTCGTACTGGGTTGGCACCGGCTGCGGACATTCTGCTTTAAGTAATGCATGTGCAGCACATAACACAAATACAAAAAAACTTATGGAAACAACAGAAAACTTCATAACCCCCTCCACTTGAAAACAATTCAACAACCCGCTTCGCATTCTTTATTATGGATAGAATAGCAGTTGTCAAATCTGCAATTCAACAAAATAGTTAAAGTTTTTGTTTGACGTCAAAAAGAGAGCTGAAATATTTACCCAATATTTCAGCTCTCTTTTAATAAAATTTATAAGGACTAGATCCCTGCTCAAAAGCCGAGATGACAAATTATTTTAATCGAGGATGTCGATCATGCCGACATGCTGATCTTGGCAACATCCAACAATAAAAAATATACCCT
Organism: uncultured Pseudomonadota bacterium; assembly: GCA_964406135.1. Lineage (GTDB taxonomy): Bacteria > Babelota > Babeliae > Babelales > Chromulinivoraceae > JACPFN01. The sequence continues at coordinate 23,638 of CAYOQO010000013.1, forward strand.
AATGTACCCAAATAGGCACAACAAAAAAAATCACTTTTCGTTCCCAAAGTCTCTTTAACATTATTAAAAACATCTTCTTTTTCAGGATTGTTTTTTGAAGCACAATTTCGAACTGACACATTTGAAGCAACTCTGGCAGCAACTGGTTTTAAAGCTCTTTGCATGCCAAACGCAGACGAACCTATCAAACAAATAATTAAAGTGAAATATTTGAAAAATTTCATAAAAACTCCTCAACCTACAAATTTTAAAATTGATGACCAATGTATCAAAACAATTTGATTTATGCATTGATATTTACAAAATGCAGCAGATGCCTTAAGCTAACAACATGAAAAACATCGAATTAAAAAATTTCACACCTGACAAAATCAGGAACTTTTCTATCATCGCGCATATCGATCATGGCAAATCAACACTTGCAGATCGATTGCTCGAAATTACCGGTACCCTTTCAACTCGAACCGGACAAAATGAACAATTTTTAGACAAACTTCAAGTTGAAAAAGAACGCGGCATCACGGTTAAAGCACAAACAGCATCCATGTTTCACACCTACAAAGGTGAAACATATCTTTTAAACTTGATTGACACTCCAGGCCACGTAGATTTTTCTTACGAAGTGTCACGATCCTTGTACGCATGTCAGGGAGCCTTGCTCTTAGTTGACGCGGCGCAAGGTGTGCAAGCTCAGACCATGGCAAATTTTTATCTTGCGTTTGAACAAGATTTAACCATCATTCCCGTGATCAACAAAATTGATCTTCCGAATGCCAACATTCCAAAAGTTTTAAACGAAATTTATAAATTATTTGATTTTAACGAAGAAGATGCAGTTTTATGTTCAGCAAAAACTGGAATTGGCATCACTAACATTTTAGATGCAATCGTGCAGCGCATGCCTGCTCCACAATCAAATTTAGATTTACCACTCAAAGCACTATTGTTTGATTCTTGGTACGATGAATATCGCGGCGTTGTCTGTTTAGTCGCTCTCAAAGATGGCGTTTTGAAAAAAGGCGATCAAATATTTTTACATCAAAGCAACTGCCGTCATGAAATACTTGAACTCGGTCTGATGTATCCGGAACAAAAACCGATGGATGCACTGTACGCAGGACAAGTAGGTTACATCATCACCGGTATGAAAACGATCAAAGAAGCACGAGTGGGTGACACCATATCTCATCCAAAAACGAACATAATTCCGTTTCCTGGATTCAAACCTGCCAAGTCCATGGTGTTTGCCGGGATCTTTCCTGTTGATACATCTGAGTTTGAATTACTTGCCGATGCGATTGAAAAATTAACACTCAACGACGCAAGTGTGCATGTTGAGAAAAAAACTTCTGCAGCATTAGGCCTTGGATTTCGTTGTGGATTTTTAGGACTGCTCCATATGGATGTGTTCAAACAACGCTTAGAACAAGAATATGAACTCGATATCATTGCCACAGCACCAAGCGTGATGTATCAAATTGAACTCAAACATGGTGCCGGAAAAACTTCAATTGAAAATCCATCTGATTTTCCAGATCCAAGCAGAATTGAAAATATCCTGGAACCAATGCTTTCAGGAACTATCATTGTTCCAAAACAATACCTTGGCAACGTGTTATCCCTCTGCCAAGAAAAACGTGGCATACAAAAAGATATGTCCTACCTTGATGAAGATCGTGTCGTTTTAAATTATTTATTGCCACTCAACGAAGTTGCAACCGATTTTTATGACACACTTAAATCAATCAGCTCAGGGTATGCAAGTTTTGACTATGAACCTGCAGGCTATGAACCATCAGACTTAGTCAAAATGGATATTTTACTCAACGGTGATCCTGTTGACGCCCTTGCCGTAATTGTACATCGCAGCAAAGCTGAACGTATTGGCCGCGATTTGTGTGAAAAACTTTCAAAAGTTATCCCACGTCAAATGTTTGAAGTGATCATTCAAGCTGCAATCGGTGCAAAAGTTTTAGCACGTGAACGCGTAGCTGCACTTCGCAAAAACGTTACTGCAAAATGTTACGGTGGCGACATCACTCGTAAACGAAAACTTCTTGAAAAGCAAAAAGAAGGCAAAAAACGTATGAAACAAGTTGGTTCTGTCTCTGTTCCGTCTGAAGCGTTTTTAACTATTTTGAAACGATAAAAATTTAACACCGCATTGCAAGCAAAGCTACAGCAACATTTGCAAGAACCAGCAAATCATAATCGTTGACGAGCAATCCATTAAATTTTTGCATCAATTCCTCACACATGGTCACAGATCGAATTGTAATGGTTTTTAATTCTTGTGCGTTAACATTCAATCGATAACCATACATCAACTGGCCAATTTGCGTACAAAGCCACTCAAAATCCTGTCGATATCCCTGCACCTGCACAAGATCCAAAGATCGTTCCAAAAAATTCCACCATGCAATAAAAGCTTGATCACGCAGATCACAAACAGCTACAGGCTGTTGTTCAAATAATGTTTTTTTAGACATATTGATGATTGAAAAAAGATCTGATTGTATTTTTTTCGAAATTTCTTGTGACTGCACAATCTGTTGATTTAACTGCATCATAAACTTCACAACTCGAATACATGCTGGCTCATCTTGAAAACACTCTTGGCGTTGCTTTAAAAAATTTTGTTGAAAATGTATGACTTCTTGCTCAAAAGATTGCGTCATATGCGAAATTTTAAATGTTTTTTCAGCAATATTTTTTTGAAATGAACCCTGGGATGATTGAACCATTGAATCAATTGCTATAAGCGGCATCATAAAAACAACAATATTTTTATAAATTTTAAACACTCTCAACCCTCCCTTTTGTTCATTTTTAGAATACAGTATTGAGTTTTGCTTTTGCAAGAGATCAAACAAGTTGATTTTTTTAATCCTCCAGAGTAGATTCAGATGAAAATAAGGAATTTTGTGTTATGAAAAACGACACACTTCACAATAATACATCCTCAGTTCAAAATTCAGATCATCCTGTTTTTTCAGGAAATTTATACATTTTTAGCGCATTCGATATCGGCTTTGATATCGACTTTAAAGGGATTAAACAGTTTAAAGATGTTCGCACAGAACATGTTCATGTTTCAAAATTTTTTAAACATTATCATCTACCTTTGGAAATCGAAATTCCAAACGTATCTGAAGCTTCAAAATGTATCAGCAGCAAAATTCATCAATTCGGTGCAATTTCTCTGACCTACAAAATTCCATTCAATGACACACTGCCAGATTTACGCACAACATTGTCCAAGCATGATGAACGATACCAAAAACAAGCAGTCAATGACGCTTATGCCATTTACAAAACTATCAAACCATTCATTGTTAAACCGAATTTTTATCACTTAAAATCAACCTATACCGTCATCCAACTCAATATTAATAAAAATATCACCGGTGCTGATATTAAAAATCAGTATGGTCATGACATTGCAACATTGCTTCGTTTTGAAACTGAATCTCTTTCAGATTTTCAAAAAGAGATTATCGTAGCATCATCAATTGGATATTTTAAAAAAGATTTGATCATCATCGATAATCAAGCAGCATTTATTTATGATCCACAATACAAAGAACTGCTCGATTTTTTTGAACTTGGCAACATTCAACAACTTGAACTGCATTATTTTGATAAACTTTTAGACAAACAACTCGCAACATTGTACGAACGTAAAACACAAAGCTTACCTTTACTTTCGTATATGCCATTTATCGGATCTCGTTACTTTGATCCAATTGGTGACTTAAATAAACTCAAAGTTGATATTTCTGTGATCACCGAGCGCCTTGAAAGTAGCATCAAACTTGGCGGTGAAACTTATTTTTCAGAAATTTATAATTTGATTATCAAACAACTTGATCTGCGAAGCTGGCAAAAATCAATTGATAAAAAACTCAATATTATCAAAGAAATTCGTTACGTCTATCAAAATAAAGTTGATGCAAATCGTGAAGATTTAATTTCAATTTTAATTATAACTTTGATTATGATTGAAGTTGGTCTGGCAATGATAAAATAAAAAAATTCCGCACTTTCATGCAGGATTTTTTTATTTATTGTTTATCTTTATTTTGAAATTTTGTACGTGCTTGTGCAGCCTCAAGCGCCCATCGTAATTTTTGTGTTGGAGTCACTTGACTAAAAGCTTCACGATATCTGCGTTGCATTTCTTCATCTGTTTGAGGTTTAACCATTAACGACCACGGATATATTTTTGGCATAATTTTACGGATACAATTCTGCCAATGTTCATCATTAATTTTATCAAACCCACAATAAATAATTATCGAATTCGGTCTATTTCTTAAAGCTTGTTGAAAAGCTGCATCAAGCTGTGTTCTATCTCCAAAAACTGCCATTTCTCTATATGATCTTGTTGCATCATCACTAGCCTGAACATTTGAAATCAAACCACATGAAATTAACACTGCAAGAACTAACATTTTTTTATTCATCTGAACCCCTACGGTTATTTTTGATTATTTTTTTTAATTTGCCACAGAAACTTTTGCTGGACGAAGGACACGGTCTTTGATCATAAAACCTTTGGACAAGGTATCCACAATTTGACCTGATGTATGCTGATCAGACTGCACTTGCATAACAGCTTCATGAAACTCAGGATCAAAATTTTGCATCACTTGCATCACACTGACATCATGCTTACTCAAAAGTTTTAAAAGTGTTTGATACACCATTTCAATACCTGTCAAATCAGCACCATTTTTTTGCTGCAATGCCAATTCAAAAGTATCAATAAATGGTAAAAGATCCAACAAAACTGACTCTTTTGCCATTTCTGACCAACGAGCTTTGTCTTTGTCGACACGACGTTTAAAATTTTCAAATTCTGCAGAGATTCGTTTGCATTGATCCTGCCACATAGAAAGTTCTGCCATACATTTTAATGCTTGATCATGCTCTTGTTCATTTTGATCTGTTTGCGTATCATCACGATCATGTTGATTTTGATCTGAGTTCATAAAAAATACCTTTTTATCTTTCAATTTCTTGTGTTATACCTTAAAAAGGGTAACAAAAAAAACGCAGAAGGAAAAGACTTTTTCAAAGTTTGATGGTATGATATAAAAATGATGAAATATAAATTAATATTTTTGTTTTTTACTTTTTCAATGTCACTTCAGGCGATGAACACAACCTTTCGCCACCAACCTAACTCATTCCCTGAGCCACGCTTTGCCACAAAAAATTTAAACTCTTGGGAATTTAATGTTGCTCATCAAGTTGCAAAAAATTCTTTTAATGATGATGGAAATGTTGTTGGACTTTTAGATTTTAATGGCCCAACAAATCTTTTAAAGCGATTTGTTAACACAACACTGCCCTACAATAACTCTGATACTTTTGGAACCGCCATCATGTCAGGCAACATGTCAACATTACAGTACAATTTTGCAGTCACTCAAAACTTTGGATCACATTTTTTTGGAGCAATTCAAACAACTTACTCTATCGATTCTTTAAAGAACCTTTTCATTCAGCCCTTGCGCAACAAATGCCAACTTTTAACTCAAACAGAAATTGATGCAAATCAAGAACTTAAAACTTATCTGCAAGATTTAACAAAACTTTTGACACCTGACAATTGCAAATCTGGCGTTATTCAAAATAGTATTGGACCATCAATTTTTACCGCAGGATACACCACAAATTTACAACATTTTGACTATGTCGATTTTGTTGATATTACGGTACAAACAGGATTTTGTGTTCCCGTAATTTACCTTGATCAAAACTGCACAACATTATCAGCATTACCCTTCAATCAAAATGTTAATTTAGGAATTCCGCTGATGCTCAATATTGCGGTTGGTTTATACGATTGGCTTAATTTTGGTAGCACAGGACTCGTGATTGCCTACCTTAAAAACGATCAAATTGTTCCGCTCAATACTACTGCAACAACCAATGATGTTTTAATTGATCAAAATGGATTTGTACAAGTTCATCATAAACCATTTTTATATTTTAATGCTTACGTACAAGCAGAACAAATTATTCCTCGACTGACGTTACTATTCGGCATGTCGTATGCCAAACAATTTTCAACATGCTATCAATCTTCAAATTCTTCAAAATTTTCAAATTCAATTATCAGCCATTACCCAACTCACAAACCTTGGGAAATTTTAAATATAGCTTTTTCTGCTGAACTTGATTTAGCACACAACAACTATCGACTTATGCCACGTATCAAAGCTATGTACCTATTTCCTATCTGGGGCATTTCTGTTTTTAAAACTTCAGAATTGATGGGTCAATTTGCTCTTGAATGCAGTTATAATTTTTAACCTTTTAATTTACTTTTTAATATTTGCATATGCTCAATATTTTGCTGCAAAAGTTGCCTATCTTGATTTGATAATGCACTGCGCTCTAATTTTGCAATCATATCATCAATACGATCAATAAGTGTTTGCAAATACTCACGATCATCACGATAAATCGCATGCAGATTACAACTGTCAATCATGCTATCATATGAATCAATCATAGCAGAAATAGTCAACTCTGAACGATGCAATAGTTCTTGTTTGTCGGCATCCACAACATGCATCATCTGATTTAAAGAATTTTGCACTTCAATCAATCCTTCATGCAAAAGCTCAGACAAAGAAAATGGTGTACGAAAATCAACAATTGGATCAATTTCTTGAATAGTTTTACGATTGCGTGCCGCTAATCTTTCACCTTTTAAAAAATAAGAAATAAGCAACATATAATAAATCAAACGACTTTTCATGAACCCTCCATTTTTCTTTACACCGGTAAAGGCGTATCGTTAAAGGTAGTCTATGATTTCAGACTTTAAAAAGTCAATGGTTTAAGGCTTTGCTAAAAGGCTTTTTTCTTATTTGAATTGCATTCAACCTTCCCTCATTCTTCCATGTTTTCTTTTTCCGTCGTCCTCGACACCGATCGAGGATCCAGTTATTTATAAAGAATTGTTCATTTTAAAAAGTTCTTTTTCTTCGTTACAAGTAAGAAAGAAGTTATTGATTGTTTTGTCGCTTATGCCGCGACGGGCACCAAAGTATGATTTTGCATACTTTGGAATCACAAATTTAAGGGAGACCCTTAAATATTCCCACGCCTCAAAGGGCTCGATTCGCTTTTCGAATCTAAAAGATTCATCGGCTGGAATCTCGCACAACCGCTCGGCTTGTTCGGAACTATGAAAGAAATCCTATTTTCAATCTATTAAAATCTCATCCTCGGGAAGGCG
>CAYOQO010000014.1:0-22837 GCA_964406135.1 uncultured Pseudomonadota bacterium
CCAATAAAAAATCAACGGCAAAGTGATGTAAGCCGAACGAGCAACTCAGGTCCTGAAAAAGATCCAGATGATGATGATCCGAAAAAACAAGGTAGTTCAGCAGTTGCGGCAGCAAGTGGTAAAGTTGCTGTTGATGAAGTTAAAAAAACAATGAAATATACTGGCAATCCTAAGCATCATATAAATTCTAAAGGAGCTGCTAGTAAGCCGCCACATAATGGACAAAAAACTCTTGAGCGTTCTGAATTAGTGCGAATAGATCCAAGAACAGGATTAAGTGATAGGGTAGCTACTGAAAATGGTAAAATTATTAAATTTCATGAACATGCGCCAGATGAATTTCATGGATATATTGAAGAAAACGTAAAACAAATGGATGAAGCTTATAAAAAAGCTTTGTATAAGGCTGGACTTATTAAATCTATTAAATCTTGCAAAGTGAAAAAATGAAAACATTAAAATTTATGATTACTAATAAGCAGTATATACAAGTTACATCAGATGCAATTTTTGAAAAAGGTTGTTGTTTGTCGTGTCTAGAATGTGATGTTGATTATGTGGATGAAGAAAAAGGATTGATGATAAGGTTTGGGTATGCTCAGGTGAATCAATTTTATGGAGGTTTTGTAGCTATGAATTTCATTCAAAATTTAATTGAGAATAAAAAATTTTTTGATACGAGCGTTACATCAGATCTTGGATTTGAATGGAATCAATTTTATGAAGGTTTAATAAAAAATACAGATATATTAGAAAAATATCATTTTGTGAGTAATGCTCATAAATTAATACGGCCGTACTATAATAGTTGGTTTTACAATGATGAACATGGAAACGTAATTTTTGAAATTACGCCATTTTATCCATTTCATTACGAAACTAAAAAAACTCATCCAGATTTTATAACTTACAAACAATTTATGAAAAATTATAAACCAACGCTTAAAATGATTATTCCTAAAGAACGGCTGATTGAGTGGAATGAGCAAGCGAAATCGTATAATCCTGATTATTGTGATACCGTAGTAAATTCTGAAAAAAAATAACTTACTTCTTCTCTGCTTGCAACCGCGCTTCCATTTCTTCTTGTTCTTTTAAAACATCAGCAATGGTTGAAGCGTAAACGTGTTTAATGCAAAATACTGACATGTCTTCATTGCTGCATCCTGGAATAGTTTTTAAATGATCAAATTCTTTTTTAAGATCTGAATTTTCAAGACCTAAGCCTTTCCAATCAATTTCAGCATTAGTAATGAATTGTGGATGTTGAACGAAATAGCCTAAAATAATTTCTTCAAAATTAATTGTTGGTAAATGAACTGTTGGAGTTTTGCACATACAAGGTTGTCGAAATCTGTAATCAATTAGTGCTGCATCAGCAGGAATATTCAGTAAGGTTTTAAGTTGAGCAAAAGAACCTGCAAATTGATAGCTATTGATAGTTATAATAGCTTGATCATTTGAAAATTCATTAAGATTTGTGGAAACAAAAATTTTATTTTTTAGTTTAAATAAAATATATTTTTCTCCGTTTGTACCACCACAAGTACAAAATTGTATTTTATGTAATAAAATAGGTTGTTTTTTTTGTTTAATTTTTTCAAGAATAAGCTTAAAGCTTGGAAAGCAAGCAGTCATTAAAGAAAAAGCAGACGAATAATGCTTAGATTCTATCTGATTTAAAATTTTGCAATCTTGAGATGACCCACATTTTAATGCAAGATTTTGCTCATATTCTACCGATAGTTGACATACTTTCATTTTTGCGAGTTCTCTAAGTTTATCTATTTTATTTATACTAATTTTATTATGCATTAAATTTTTAATTTCTTGTCTTGTTAAGTGAATAATATGACATAATGATGTAAGCAAAAGCTGTGAAGATGGAGTAAAATAAATTTGATGTTCTTCTATAAAATCTGACATAAATGAATACTTATAACTTGCAAGATTTTTTTTAATAAAATTAGAATCATTGAAGCGTAAATTTATTATAAGATTATTAATTTTATTGATTAAGGATAGTAATTTAATTTTTTCTTGATTAAGTTCACTTATTAAAGTTTTTTCGTCTTCAAATAAATCAAGAAGCATAGATGCTCTGGTCTGACATTTGGCGTCACCAACATGCCCATCAAAAAAAAACAATTGTTTTTTTTGAATAAAATCAATTGTTTTGAGCATGACTTGAGCTTCAAAAATATAAATTAAAAGCTCTTTTTTGATAAGTTCAACTATCGGATAAGGTATATTTTTTCTATGTACGAGTAATCCAATAGAACAATCTTTTTTTGATATAAAACTCACAAATTCCCCCATTGATTTAGTCTTAAGTAATATATCAAAAAAAGGCTTTAAAATGCCATAATTTTAATAAAAAATCACATTTTCATTGTTTGAATAGTTTGATAAGCATTGTAAATCGATAAATTGATCGTAAATGTTTAATTTTTAATTTAAAAAGTTGAATACTTTAAAAGTACTCCTGAGGATAAGTCAAAGTCAAAAACAGGATTAAATGAAGTGCTATACATACTATAATTGTTGACAGGGCTACGAATTCCAGGTTGGCTTGGATTATTTTGATATGATCCATGGCTTTGTATGTGTCCAAGTAGTGTTTTGTTAAATTTATAAAAGGTGACTGTTAAAGAACCAGGATTTTGGGGGGTTAAGTTTTCATGGTTTGGAACAGTTGGGATTATATAAATACCATTTTCCCAATCTTTTTGCGTAAGATTTGATAAAAATGGAGGAAGGTTACCGTTTTCAATAATTTGGCAACGAGTAAATTTTGAGCTTTGAAATACTTCATAAAGGTCATAATAAAGAGTTGCTATCGGCTGATTGGTTTTTGGGTGTTTTAAAATATAGGTTGTGTGTATGACACCACTTTTATCAATTGGTGATGTTGCTTGAACGCTGAGTAGATGTTTGTTAAGTGTTGGCATTGATTCATACGTTACTTTAAAATTATTTTTGACGCCTAGTTTTAAGTTAAGTAAATGTGGAGGAACCGTTGATCCTGTCCAGTTTTTATCTTTATTGATAAAAGAAAGATTTATTTCAGAAGTTTTTTCATTTAAATATAAAAACTGTTGGCTTAATATTTGATTTTTTTTGTTTGTCCATTGTAATCGGTAAAGGCTTGATTGTATTTTTGTTAATTCTGCAAATACTCCATCTTTTATTTCTGTGACTAAAATACTACAAAATATCGTCCACGGTTGATAAAGAGGTTGTGTATAAAATCCAAAAAATCCCTTAGTTGAAAATAAATTTTGTGACACATTTCTTTGTGATTTTTGTGGATGTAGTTGCATTTGAAAATTGAGATAAAAAAATGCAGATCCGTTGGCAATGATATTGCCATCTGAGTCTTGAGAACTGTGTAGTTGTGGGAGGTCTGAACAATAATTTAAGTTTGTTTCATATAGTGTTGATCCCATGAGCCATGTTGCATCGTGAAATGTGTTGCCAGAGGTTAAAAGATTGTACAGATCAATGACAAAAACATGTTTATTTTCCATGTCAAAGCAACCGAGGCCGGTAAAATATTGCAATGCATCACCAAAGGTTTTTGGACCGAAAAATTTATGGTTTGAAAGCGTGGCAATTAAACAAGAATTTTCAAGCATCCAGTATGCCTGCAATGTTGAATTGGTCCATAAAAATTGAGGCAAGATAATGAGTGGATAATTTTTGGTAGCAATTATTTTATTTTTTACTTCAAGAACTGTGGTGATCGATGGTTGAAATACATTCATGGTTGTAGCAGAGTTTTGGCCAGTTATAGGTGCAATTTTAATTGCTTCGTTGTTGATTTGCATTGAAAGCAAATATGGACCAGAAAGTTTTGATAGATTGATTGCTTGAATTCGTTGATCAATGTTTGGCTGCGATGCTTCAGATGCTGATGGATTTTGCATTAAAACTAAATACCAATCTTGAGGTGTTGCAAGGTATTTAGAACTAGTTGGAAGGCCATTCATATCAATGGTATCTTTTTTTGTGTTTGGTAAAGATTGTAAAAATGTGACGAGTTCTTTTCCAGAAAGAACTTTGAGACTGATGTTGATTGAAGGGTCGGTTGCGTTTTCTACAATTTCAAAATAGTTATTTGTTGTTGCAGTCGGTTGCTGCGTTCCCTTTGTTGTAGGTGTTTGAAGTGCTGCGGTGTGTAGATTAACTTCGTTTAAGCCAGGATTAAGTTCGCCGATTTGGATCGTTGTTTTTCCATCAAGTGATGTTTGGTTGATTTTAAATTGAGCTTGCGTGTTGTTTTGAATATTGACAATGATGCCCATGTCACGGCAGTCGCCGGTAAAGTTCACTGTGGGGTTGTTATTTTCAACGGTAATTGATGCAATTGAGCCAAGGCGAGTGACCGTGTCATGCAGATGAGTTGTTGCGTAATTCCAGTGAATTTGTCCGTTTGGATCATTGGTAAATTTGGGAAATGTTGCAGGGTTGAGTTCTTGGGCCATGAGGTTAAAGAAGTTGGTGGATAGGAAATTTTTTAAAGTATCTGGATCCCGGATCAAGTCCGGGATGACAGGAGAAGATGGGTCCCCCGACTTTGTCAATGCTACGCCGGGCTGCGCCGTAGAAGCTTGTAAAAATTGCTGGTACAGCTGTTGCCAGCCAGCAAGGATTGCAGGTGACATTTTGGCTTTTTGCAGTTCTGTAAAGTATGGAACATGGGTTGGTGTTACTCGAGTTGCAGAAACTGGAATTGGAGTAATGGCTGGTGTAACTTTTGTTGCTTGAACTTGCTTGGGGATTATTTTTGGTTCTGGTTTTGATAGTACGGGAGTTGGGGCTGTGTTGGTCCAAGCAGCTGTAGCACATGAAAACAGTAACGTTATAATTTTTAAAAATTTCATAAAATTCAAACCTTTCAATACGCGTCATTTGAAATGGGATGCATTTCTTGCAGACTCATACTAAAATAATTTTGAACGAAAGTTCAAATTATTTTAAACGAAGGAGAAAAATTATGGATATGTCGTATGCCGCTCAAGGTTACGTGTTAGGCTTTTCTGTCGCAACCACCATTGGAGTCAGCGGGGTGCTCTGTCTTCAAAATATCATGACAGGTCGAGTATCAGTCGCTTTAGCATCAGTTTTTGCTGCAGCATTTGCAGACGCTTGTTGTGCCCTCTTGGTAGTTTTTGGTTTGCAAGCAGGACAGCAATTTTTATTGCAATATCAATCGATATTGTCAATTATGACAGGATTGTTTTTATGTGGTTTGGGAATTCGCAAAATTTTTGAATCAGTACAATTTGATCCGTTACATAAAGAAAATACAAAGATTTTGCATGCATTTTTGTCAGTATTTTTTTTAGCAGTAGTTGATCCAGTTTCAATTCTTGATTTTATGGCTCTTTGCATGGGGCTTACGTTAGATTTTTCAGTGACACGTCATGCAGTACAATTTGTTCTGGGACTTTTTGCTGGATCTTTGACCTGGTGGGGATTGTTGTGTGTAGTTTTGCTGTGTTTTCGTCAGGCGATTCCGGTGTTTGTTTTTCAAAGATTGCAGCAGGTTGTTGGTGTTTTTATTTTTGGATTTGGAATTTGGATTTTGAAAGCTGTGTTGGCATTGAAAATCGCTGCTTGAACTATTGATTTTGCAGTACTATTTTGGATATTCTTTAAGTATAAGTTTAATTTTATAGGGGAGTTTTAAAGGTTATGGATTTTAAACAAAAATTATATTCAATGCTGATCGGACTATTGATCAGTTCGTCGGTAGCGCCAGCTGGAATAGCGCCAGTTTCTAGTAGTTTATCACGATATCCTGCATCGTATGGTGCAAAAGCAATGCCAGCATGGTCAAATTCAGGAGTGGGTAGTCAAGGCATTCCAAATCCACAAGCAACATTAAATCCTAAAGTATTAGCGTTTGTTGCTCAACCTGAAGCATTTACAGAACCTTTGACGCAGCCAAGAATTAAGCCACATCCAACAATGTCTGGTCGAGGAATGGGAGCTTTTCGAGGAACAGGTGCTAACTTAATGCGTGCAACATCACCTGTGCTGATGAGCAGATCTGAAGCAACAAATTTAAGCGCTGATAAAGATTTGTATGATGGGATTCAGTCTGGCAGTGTAGATGAAGTAATTCAGGCAATTAAAGATGGGGCAAATGTTAATAGTTTAAAAATTGAAAACCGAAGATCTGGAGAAACAGAAGTTGTAGTTCCATTAAAAGAAGTTTTAAAAACTTTGAAAAAGGAAGAAGAATATTCTAAAGTTTTTAAAAATATGTCTACTCAACCTATCCTTAACATAATTGAATTGTTATTGGATAATGGAGCAAATCCATCCGCTATAAATATTAATAATATTATGACAACGGGGAATGATCAATTGTTTGATTTATTTATGAACAAAAATGCTCAATTTGATGTTTATACTCCAGGTTATATAAAGAAGGATACTCGAACTGTTACTCCACATATGGTTGATACTTATTTATCTACCAAACCAAGATTGGATACGGGGTATTTATCAGGTTTATTAGATAATCTTCAAACTGAGATGGATAAATTTAATATTGATCAATACTATTTGGTTCCGTTATTTATGAAACATGGTTATCAATTTAATCTTACTGATCTTGAGAGAACTTTTTCATCAAACGTTTCAGATTTTAAAGTTTTGAAAACATTATTATCTTCAGATTTATTGTCAAAAGATGATTATGGACGAGAATTAAATCCAGTAGAAGTTTATGGACATCTTGTTAAAAGGCTTGAAAAATTAAAAACTGATATTGATCAGCCCATAGAATGGTCGAATAAGCCAAGAAAGTACACTGTTGAAGATGTAAATGAAGTTTTAAATATTGCGCATGACCGATTGAATCAAGCAACAAATGAAGCTTCTTTTATGAATCGTGCAAGTAAAGCCTTTAAAGGCGGTATGAGTTCAATGTGGCGTTCATCACGTTAAAATGAGAGTTATATAATTTTTCAAAAAAACCTTTGATTAAATTCAAAGGTTTTTTTTGATTGAAAGGTGAATTTGGGGATTTTTTTAAAAAACAGATGAGTGTGCAAAAGCCTTCAAAACTATTGATTTTGACTGATTGTTTACAGTATTCTTTAAGTATAAGTTTAATTTTTATGGGGGAGTTTTAAAAATTATGAAGTTTCAACAAAAATTATATTCAATGCTGATCGGATTATTGATCAGTTCGTCGGTAGCGCCAGCTGGAATAGCACCAGTTTCTGGTAGTTTGTCATCGTATGCAGCGCCGTATGGTGCAAAAGCAATGCCAGCATGGTCAAATTCAGGAGTGGGTAGTCAAGGCATTCCAAATCCACAGGCAACATTAAATCCAGAATTTTTGCGATCTGTTCAGTCTGAAAAAATGGATTCTCAATATCAGACTCCATGGATGAATCAAAAAATTGTAGCTCATCCGTTACTCATGAATTATTCATCGCAACAGATTCCCCATAAAAAATTTGAGCAAGCAAAACAAACACCAAAGACAAAACTTCATTCTCCAAGAAACACTCAAGAAGCTGCAGCAATTTTAAATGTTTCACAAAATGCAACAGAAAAAGAGATTCTTGCTGCGTACAGAAAGGCTGCGCTTAAAGCACATCCTGATCTTGGTGGAAGCAATGAAGAAATGAAAATTGTTAATGAAGCAAAAAATCTTTTACAAGCAAATGCAAAGTATGCTCAAGGCAAATCGCAGACTGGTTCACAAAAAACAACACATGAAACATCATCAAGAACTCAAGCAAAACAGCAATCAAATACATCATCTAAGACTTCATCTAAGGCTTCAAATTTTACTCGAGGAGGAAAAATTGGAGCAGGTGCAATCGTAGGCTCAGGAGTTGCTGCAGGTCTTGAAAAGTATCGACAAAATAAGTTTGAAGCAGAAATTGCGAATTCTTTAAAAAGGCAGGCTTTAAGACAAGAATTTGAAGAAGAGTTGGATCAAGAAATTGATGAATATTTAATGCGTGAAGCGATACAAGAAGAGATTCAAGAGCAAAAACGCATAGAACAAATGGAAAAAGATTTGATGTTGCAAGTTAAGCCAAGATCATTTTATAAAACTAACAAAAAACTGTGGATGCCTGAATCTGAATTAGCTCAATATTTTAATGCATACCATGGGTAGTCATAGTATTTAAAATTATGTCATAAAAATCCTCAAGTAAAATTGAGGATTTTTATTTTTTAAAATCTTGTGTTTGAGCCAATGTCATCGGTAGATTTTGATCAAAGTTGTTGATTGGGGGAAATTATGAAACAATTTTTGGTTATAATTTTTATCTTAACGGGAAGCTTTAGGTTAGCATTTTCAATGCATCGTGATGAATTGGAGCGCCAATTTTTAAATCGTTCGCCTGATGAAATTTCATATCCATATCGTGATAATTGTTGTGCAAAATGTGTGCACATGGTGATGGTAGATGATGAGAATGAACAAAATTTGAGACCGTCGCGAATGTATCATTGTTTATGTGTAAGCTGTGCTGTAGGTACAGGAGTTGTCGCTTTGACAGCAGCTTTAGTTTGGGTTATTGGTCAGCATCATACTCAAAGTCTTTGAAATGTCGCATCAATAGACACAAATGAAGATTTTTGTTATCATGAAGGTATGTTGTTATCAATGTCTGTTAGAATTTTTAAATCGTAAAGACTTCCCTTATGTCAAATAGCTCCCATATTCGAAATATCGCAATTATTGCTCACGTTGACCATGGTAAAACTACTTTGGTTGATCAATTACTTCGCCAATCAGGTACTATTTCTGATGCTCAAGATCGTGTGATGGATTCAGATTCTATTGAAAAAGAACGTGGAATCACCATTTTGGCAAAAAATACCGGAATTTTGTACAAAGGCCATAAAATCAACATTGTTGATACTCCTGGTCACGCAGATTTTGGTGGAGAAGTTGAACGAACGTTACAAATGGTTGAAGGATTTTTGCTTTTGGTTGATGCTGCAGAAGGTGTACTTCCAGGTACTCGGTTTGTGTTGCAAAAAGCATTATCTTTAGGGCTTCGTCCTATTGTAGTGATCAATAAAATTGATCGTAAAGATGCAGCTATTGAACAAACAGAGCAACAAATTTATGATCTTTTCTTAGATTTAGTTACTGATGAATCACAACTTGAATTTCCAACATTGTATGGATCATCTCGTCAAGGTTTTATGACAACTGATTTAAAAGTAAAATCAGATACTTTGGTACCACTTCTTGATAAAATTATTGAAACAGTTCCTGCACCAAAACCTGAAGTTGATAGTTTGCAACTTTTGGTTACAAATTTAGATCACTCAGATTTCTTAGGTTCACTTGCAGTTGGCCGTATTTTTAGCGGTACTCTTAAAGTGGGTGATCAAGTTATTTTATGCCGTGATGAAAAAGTGAGTCAGCCAACACGCATTACGAAAATGTGGCAGTTTTTAGGGGTACAGCGTATTGAAGTAGAAGAATCTTCGTATGGAGATATAGTTTGCGTTGCAGGATTTACCACACAGCCAGAACTTGGCGTTACATTGTGTAACGTGGGAAAACCAGTTCCTCATAGTTATGTCAAAGTTGATGAACCAACATTGACTATGTATTTTTCAGTTAACGATTCTCCGTTTAATGGAAAAGAAGGTAAACTTTTAACATCGCGTCAAATTCGTGAACGCTTGGAACGTGAACTTCGTAAAAACGTTGCACTTCGAGTGGAAGATACGCCGTCTGCTGAGGTGTTTAAAGTTTCTGGTCGTGGACAATTACACTTAGGAATTTTGATTGAAAATATGCGTCGTGAAGGTTTTGAGCTTCAAGTATCTGCTCCTGAAGTAATTTACAAAACTGTTAATGGTGAAAAACAAGAACCGTTCGAGTTGGTAACTATTGATGTTGAAGAGCAATATCGTGGTTCTGTGATGGATAAAATGGGAACACGTAAGGGTGAACTTGTGAACATGAAGCCATTGCATGATGGTCGTATTCGTATGGAATTTGAAATTCCTTCACAAGGGCTTATTGGATTCCGTTCACAATTTTTGGTTGATACGCGTGGAACTGGAATTATGAATATGAGTTTTCTTGGTTATCGAGCATGCAAAGGTGAAATGCATGAACGTATCAAAGGTGCATTGATTGCTTTGGAAAATGGACCGGTAACTGCATATGCACTTGATACATTGCAAGAACGTGGAATTTTGTTTGTAGCGCCTGGAGATAAAGTTTATGGTGGCATGATCATTGGTGAGCATTCACGTGACATGGATCTTGATGTGAACCCATGCAAATTGAAAAAACTTTCAAACATGCGTGCATCAGGTACTGATGATGCAGTAAAATTACCACCAGTAAAAATAATGACACTTGAGCAATGTATGGAATGGATTCGTCCTGATGAATTGATTGAAATTACTCCAACTTCAATTCGCTTGCGTAAAAAAATACTTCAAGCAAATCGACGATAAATGACGTAGTCGTCCCCGGCTTGAACGGGGATCAAGACATTAAAAAATATCATTTTAAATGGGTGCAACTTTTCAGTTGCACCCATTTTTTATTTTCCATGGCCGATGGGTAATTTGGTCAGATAATAGGTGATTCCACCTATCAAAACAGGTATAAAGGTTCCGAAAAAAATCATAGTAATGCGACGGCATTGATCTGAAGAATTTTGTGCACCAAGTATTGGTGTTCGTGGTGAATTGGTAGTTACTGAAATGGTTGTATAGGTCGTTGTTACAGGTGATGGAGGAACTAAATACTCTGTGCCGGTTACAATAGTGGGAGTAGGATTTGAACCATAGTTTGCTGGAGGTTGAGCAGTAGGTAAAAATAAATGTTGATTTTCTGGCGTGACAGGTGTTCCTAAAATTGAATGTTCATATGGATTTGGAACATAAGCCGTGGTTGCTGGAACGAGGTGTCGATCATGAGAAAATGAAACTTCTTGCAAAGGTCTGACGGGATAAGGATAAGGAACTTGGTCAGGATAGTGTGCCGTGTGAACCGATAATGAGACCATAAGCATCAACAGATAAAAAATATATTTTTTCATGTAAAGCCTTGAGGGTTAATTTGAAATAATTATGAATTTTCAGATTTTTTTCTTGAATGATATGTTGGAGAATTTAAAGTTCTTTCACGGGTTGCAGGATCGTAAAAAGGCATGCTTGCCAAGCCAAAAATGAGATTACTATTGTCCATGTGAGATGTATAAGTATTTGATTTTGAAGAACTGCTTTTTTGTCCGGAATGTTTATTGTGCTGTGACGCGAAACAAATTGAAAAGATCATGCTTAAACCCAAAAAAATAAGTTTTTTCATGAAATGTTCCTGTATTTAAAAAAATGATGACACTGTTTATGTTTTTAAAGATAAAAACTTTATAAAGCAAGAAAATTATAAAAAACGGCATAGGTTACGTGCATTTTTTATAATTTATGGCACACTCAAAGCAATTTTGATAAAAATATTGTGTAAGGAATTATGATGGGGTTTTGGAAATGTGCTTGCTTGTGTATACTTTTGTGTGGATCAGAAGAGAAAAAAAAGAAACCAGAGATGCTGCAAAAATTGGTGGTTGATGAACAACGATTTGATGCACAAGTTGAAACAAATGCAAATTGTGTGAATTTAGATATTCATGCATGGCTCAATGACGTTGATGAGCAATCAAAAATAGATAAAATATCTTGTGAAACGTTTGATGATGCAACTGATAAAATGTTACAGAATTATAGTCAAGAAAAAAATGCTTGGGGGTTTCGAAATGGCGCTTTTGAACCGCCATTGAATCAATATCGCAGCAGGTTGAAAAAAAAGAATTAAAAATTTTAAAAGGGGCGTTTGTGAAAAAAATGGTAATCATGGTTGTTATCATGGTGGATAGCATAGTTCACGCAAGTTGTGATAACATGAATAATCGAGAAAAAGATGCATTTCGTATGAATTCAGCCTTTATTTTGCCTTGGCATCGAATGCAAGATCCTGCAATTTATGCATGGTTATCTCAGGTCATAGTGCCAAAAAAAATAGATCATAGCTTGAACATTCCTCATGCTTGTATTGCCAATGATCATGTTGTTGATCCTGATATTTTGGAAGAATATGAAGCATTGGAGCAAATAAATGATTTGCTCAAGCAAGGATTTGTTCCTGTGCCTGATAAAAATGTACCATTAACCTGCAGCTCAAGACCAATGACTCCCAAACCGCAAAAAATGCTTCCTGCTTTTCCAGAAAAAGGGCTTGATTTGTTTGAATAAATAATTTTTCAAGATCCTTTTTGACAAAATTGTCGATTTGGGGCATATTTAAAGAGTATAAAATTTGTCATTTTAAAGGTATCAATCTATGAAAACAGGTATTCATCCAAAAGTTTTTAACGTTGAAGTCAAATGCAGCTGCGGTAGCACTTTCAAAACTCGTTCAACAAAACAAGAAATTCATCCAACTTTGTGCTCAAGCTGTCATCCATTCTTTACAGGTCAGCAAAAATTCATTGATACTGCTGGTCGTATCGAAAAATTCCAAAAGAAATTTTCAAAATAGCCTGGCTTTTCTTACGAACAGGAACACGTTGTGTTTGCAAAGTGGGATCAGTTAGAAGCTTTATATAAAAAATTAGAAGCTCAAATTCTTTCAGGTGATATGCCTGCAAAGGATCGTAGTGAAATTCAACGAAATGCTTCAGTCATTTCTGATATTTTGCGTGTTTATCATGAGCTTGAATCAACCAAAACGATGTTGTCCGATACACAAAAACAGGCTGAGCAGGAAAAAGATGCTGAGCTTGTTCTTTTGTACAAACAAGAATTAATCGATTTAGCAATAAAAATCACAGCTTTAGAAAAAGATCTTGAAGATTTGATGTATCCGCCTGATGAATTGAGCAGCAGAAGTGCGTATCTTGAAATTCGAGCTGGTACTGGTGGACAAGAAGCTGCACTTTTTGCAGGTGATTTGCTTAAAATGTATCTTTTGTATGCACAAAAACGACATTGGAAAACCAGCATTGTCAGTGAAAGTTCTACAGACCTTGGTGGCCTGAAAGAAGTCGTTGTTTATATTGCAGGAAAATCTGTATATGGACTTTTAAAACTTGAATCTGGCGTGCATCGAGTGCAGCGAGTTCCTGCAACAGAAACTGCGGGTCGTGTGCATACTTCAACGGCAACGGTTGCGGTGCTTCCAGAAGCAGAAGATGTGGATGTACAAATTAATGAATCTGATTTGCGTATTGATGTGTATCGTTCTGGTGGTGCTGGAGGTCAGCATGTCAACACAACAGATTCTGCAGTTCGCGTAACACATATACCAACGGGTGTTGTGGTTGCATGTCAAGAAGAACGGTCACAGCATAAAAACAAAGCAAAAGCTTTAAAAGTACTAAAATCTCGAATTTTGGCACATGCGCAAGAAGTACAAAGAAGTCAGCAAGCGCAATCGCGCAAAGAGCAAATTGGAACTGGTGAACGTTCTGAAAAAATTCGAACTTATAATTATCCGCAAAATCGAGTTACTGATCATCAAGTTGAACAATCATGGCAATCGCTTGAATTTATCATGCAAGGTGATATGGACAACATTGTGCAAGCATTACAGGACAAATCTCGTATTGATCGTCGATTGTTGCCAGTTTTAGAAAATTTATAATTTTATTTTTATCATAAAAAAGGCTCCAAATTTCGGAGCCTTTTTTATTTATGCTTCAATGAAATGTAACAATTTTTTGAGAGTTGTTGTGTCATCACATTGGGTTGTTGCTTGTTGCATGGACTGTTTCAAGCATGCATGAACCATGTCAACTTTAGTTTCAATTTCTTGAGCTAATTTTTGTAAATTCGCAAAATTTTGATCGATGAGCTGTAATTTTAAATTTTTATGCAAAGTTTGAGTCCAGATTTGCAGCTGTTCAAGTTCTGCAGCAGAAGCAATGCCCTGGCGATTAAAGATTAAGTAGGGTTGTAAAATTGATTCATGCAATATTGCTAAATTGTTTTGCAGATCTGTGAGTGATTGAGTGATCAGTTTTGCAAGCATAGCATTTTTTAAGCTATTTTTCATCTGTTCTTGTTCATCGGCTTTGCGTTGTGTTTCTTTTTCATGTTGGTTCATTTGTGCCAATTTCAATGTATTAAGTTCATCATTAAATTCATCTTGTTGCACAGGAACTTCATTGATCAAAAATTGTTCCGATGATACGCCATTATCAGATTTTTTTGTATGAGTAAATTTTTTATTATTGATGATTATGGTAGAGCTGGACATGGCATGAGATGCATTGTAAAATTGTGCAAAATTTTGGAATGATTGTAACATGCACATACAGAAAAATATTTGAAAATATTTGTTCATAAAACCCCTTTGGTTGAGTCATTGATATAAAATTTTTCAATTATATAATGTAAGGCAATATTGACATAAAAAAGATCAAAGTTCAATCATAGATCAAAGAAAAAAAGTGTGGTATAATAAATCGGTTCATGGACGTGTGGATCCATAAAGTTTTGGAATAAAACAATGGCGGAAAAAAAAATTAAACGTGGACAGGGTTTCTATTCTATCTCTGCAGTTTCAAAAATGTTTTCAGTGCATCAGCAAACAATTCGGTTGTATGAAAAAGAAGGATTTATTCAACCAAAACGTTCTGAAGGAAATACGAGAATGTTTGGTGAAGAAGATGTAGAAAAACTTGAAGAAATTATTCATCTTACGCATCAATTGGGCATTAATTTGGCAGGTGTTGAAATGATTTTGCAACTGCATAAAAAAATTAAAAAAATGCAAAGCGAGATGAACAAAGTTTTTGCACAGACACAACAAGAACTTGAGCAAGAAACAACTGCTCGAAAAGCATTAATTCAAGGTTATTCAGTTCAATTGCAAGAAAAAAAACAAAAAACTCAACAAGATAATTTGAAAAAAACCGCATCAAATTCAGAGAACTTAGCATTTAAAGATTGGGATATAGATTACGAAGAGTAATATGCTTTATTCTACTACGCTAGAAAGTCTTAGGTTGTAAATGTGGGAGATGATAGCGGAGTAGAACCCTACGAAGTAAACGAATGAAATGAGCTACGCAGTAGGGTAGCTACGAAGAATTTCGTGCACCTGTTGTGGTGCGCTACATACATGAAGCAGTATCCGGTCAACATTCAAGAATAAAAGATGGTCAATTCAAACAGGAAAGGAAGCTCTATGTCAGATGATACTATGCTGCACGAAGAACAATTTGTGATTTCGTATGAGTTACTTTATGTTCTTCATTGGCTTTTAAAGTATGAAAAAACCGAGCTTTCAAATTTAATTACGCAAGCTTTTATTAAAGGTTATGAAGATAAATTAAAACAGCAAGATATGCATGCACAGATTCAACACACTGAAGATATGCAACATAGCATTGTTAATTTTTTTAATTATTTAGAGCAACAAATTGCAACGATGAATGATACTCAAACTCATAAAACCATCATGGATCAAAATATTTTAAAAACATTAGATCAAATTGATCCCATGCGCTTTGATTATGATACGATTAAATCTACGGTAATTGCAACTGCAGATAAAATTAGACCTAAAAGTCAAAATGATGCAAAAGATCTTTTTTTAAAGGAACTTTTGAAGCAATGGAACCCTAAAAAAGAAAAAAATAAAGATGCTGTGCTTGATAATTGAGAGCATAATTTAATCGACTTTTTTTTGATAAAACGATAGGCTGATAAAGTAAAAGATCAGCCTATTATTTTTGAGGAGTTTGGCATGGCAGGTCATTCAAAATGGGCCAATATTAAACATAAAAAAGCAAAAGAAGATGCAAAACGCGGTAAAGAATTTACTAAATTAGTTCGCGAAATTACGATTGCTGCAAAATCTGGCGGTGATCTGGCAGGAAATCCAAGGCTTCGACATTTGGTTGATAAAGCAAAAGATATCAACATGCCACAAGACAACATTCAAAGAGCAATTAAAAAAGGAACTGGCGAACTTCCAGGAGTCAGTTACGAAGCAATTACCTATGAAGGACATGGGCCTCATGGTGTTGCGATTATGATTGAAGTTTTAACTGATAATAAAAATCGAGCTGTTGCTGATTTGCGTGCACTTTTTTCTCGAAATGGTGGAAATTTAGCAGAAACAGGATCGGTCAACTGGATGTTTGAACGATTGGGCATTGTTCGAGCTCAAGTTCCTTCAATTTTACCATCAATTTTAAAAAATGTGATCAATGAAGATTCATTGTTTGAAGCATTGATTGATTATGATATTAAAGATATTTCAGTGCATGATCATGTGATTACCATCAGTATGCCTATGCAAAGTCTTCATGAAGTGACAGAAGCTATGAAAAAAATGAATTTTAAAATTGAAGAGTCACAAATTGAATGGGTTGCAAAAACTTTGATTCCTTTAGACGCCGCATCTGAAGAAAAAGCTTTTGAATTGCTTGAAAAAATAGAAGAGTATGACGATGTTCAAAATGTTTACACTAATGTTGGATAATGAAAGTTAATCTGTGACACAAAGTATGACTGGATTTGCTTCAAAAATTGTTGAAATCCAAATTTCTAAAACTGAAAAATTATCGCTTTCTATGCATTTGAAAGCATTGAATTCTCGATATTTTGAAGTAACGTGCAAGTTACCATATTTGCTGAATCATTGTGAAGTGGCAATTCATCGAATTTTGAAAAAAAAATTAGAGCGTGGTCATATTTATTTAATGATTAAAGTGCAACAAGACGCAACCAAGCATGTGATGATTCCTGCAAAAACAACGATAGAAGAATATCTTGCAGCTATTCATCAAATTCAAAAAATATGCAAAATCAAAGAACCTGTCTCCCTTGCCACTGTTTTGCAGTTGCCAAATATTTTTCAAATTGAAGAAGAGACTGTGCAAGGATCTTCTGAAGAAAAAGTGCTTCAAGCAATTGAGCATTTAACTGATGAGTTAATTGCGACTCGTGCATCTGAAGGAAAAATTTTGTCATCAGACATAGCAGCTCAGATGAAAGAAATTCTCAAAAAACTTCAAGTTGTCAGCAAAACATCGCTGCAAGTTTGCAAAGAAAAAAAAGCAGCGCTTGATGATCTAATTTGCAAAATGCAAACGTTTTCTGCAGATGCAATCTCTGTTGAAAAATGTATGCTTGAAAGTCAAAAAACAGTACTTTTAGCAGAACTTGAAAAAATTGACATTCATGAAGAAATTGTTCGTGCAAATGCTCATGCCAAAAACATTGTTGAGTTGCTTAAAGATAAAAACCTATCCAAGGGTAAAAAATTGGATTTTACGCTTCAAGAGTTAAATCGTGAAATCAATACGATTGCATCAAAATGTTCTCATCATCTTATCAGTTCGTTAACTATTGACATGAAAACTGATATTGAAAAAGCACGGGAACAGGCTCAAAACATTTTATAATGCCTGATCTCTTGTTTTTTGTTGTTTAAGATTGGTATGTTTTTTTTATGTCGGTCTTAATATTTCGGGGGAAATATGAAATTATTAAAATATAGTTTTTTATTGGTATTGTTGCCAAATTTGTATGGATCTGAAAATGAACTGCAAGATTTGTATGAATATGAAAAGAAACTGCAAGATTTGGATAAATATGAAAAGACACTGCCAAAAACAATGCAAAATGCAATGGCACAAATTGATTTAGATGATTCTGACGATGAGATTGTTAGACATATTGAAAAACATCTTCCTAAAGCTGCGAGCTTGCCCAATGTACATGGATCAAAAACTGTTGACCGAGAAAAAATATTGCGAGAGGTTCGTGAGCAAGCTCAAAGATATATTCCAGAAATTGTCACTCCTGGAGATGTTGAAGATAAGGTGCATGCTTATGAACTTGAGCACTTGATCAATAAAAACAAACTGTTTGGTGGAGAAGAATTTTTTAATACAGTGCTTCAGGAAATAAGAAATATTTTGATTAATGCAAAGATGCCAGAGTGGATTGCAAAAGCTTATCATAGACCCTTGCCTTTACAACCTGTATCAATAGATACTAATCCTTCACCATTGCATACAAAACAATATGGAGATTTTTTTATTCCGATAACGGAAGATGTCATTCCAAATCTTATGGAGCACTTTGGAAAAGAACAAAGAATTCCTTTGAAAATGCAAAATGGTTTCTTACGAATTGATCCAGCATATAATCTTCTTATGTGGAATTATCAATCTCGATTACAAGCGCAAGTAAAGGCTAATGATGATGCATTATGTCTCACAATTCCCGATGATATTAAACAAAGAATTGATAAATTTTGTGATGATGAATTAGCAAAATTACCAAGATGGATTAGTTGGTCAGATTTACAAAATGTTTATTTTGCAAAATTAAATAAATTTTTACAAGGTATAGAAGATGAAACAGCAACAAAGATGCATAACGCTATGCGTTTTGAAAGAGTATATCAATACGCTAAGCCAAGAGCGTGGAAAAAAATACACGGTGCAGGAATAACGGTTATGCAAAGGTAATATTTCGGGGGAATATGAAATTATTAAAATATAGTTTTTTATTGATACTTTCTGGAGTTATGTATGGAGCATTGCAAAGTCCGAGGCTGACAAGTCCCGTAAACTTTCAAAATATTGAGCTTGAAATGATTCCAATGCCAAAAGATGTTGAAGAAGCTGTAGCGGAATTTAATCGACAATTAAAAAGAGAATTAGGTTCTGTTTCTTTGGTTAATTTTGGTAAACTTGAAAAAGAATTTAGAAATAAATTGATTTTGCAATATATGCCCAAGTGGCGACAAAAAATTTCTAATCAAGCGCCGCTTACTCAAATTGTGGATAATGCTGAAATTCCAATGTTTCAAAGTCAAATTTCAGAATTGGTTGAGCAATTTAAAAAAGAGCAAGACATTGTTAATAAACCTGAGTATAAAAAATTAATCGATGCTTATAGATTTAAACTAGAATTTGAGGCGATTGAAGATCAGCCAGTACTTGATTACTTAATGTCTTTCAAAATTCACAAAATTGTAAATTCTCAAGTTGTAATGCCATCAGAAGAAGGTATTACCATGCTGGTGTATCAAATTGCCAAAGATTTAAAAAATGCTGATTTGTCAAAAGTCGAAGAAAATTTAAAAAATGCTTTGGTTCAAAAATTTTACAAAAAAATAAGATAATTTTTCATACACAACTTTTTTGTTTTGCGATACACTGATTTTTAAATTATCAATCATTAAAAAATCTTGAAAAAATATTTATGAGTCAGTATTTTACCCATCTTCATGTACACACGGAATATTCACTTTTAGATGGAGCAATCACACTTCCAAAATTGATTGATCATGCAAAAGCGCAAGGGTTAAAATCTTTAGCAATTACGGATCATGGAAATATTTTTGGTGCCGTAAAATTTTTTCAATTGTGCAAAAAAGCAGGCATTAAACCGATTTTGGGTATGGAAGCTTACATGGCTGCTGATGTGCATGAACGCGTTGTGGAAAAAAAATATTATCACTTGATCATTTTGGTGCAAAATGAAATTGGTTATAAAAATCTTTGTAAATTAATTGCATTTTCTTATAAAGAAGGTTTTTATTTTAAGCCTCGCATTGATTACAATATTTTAGCGCAGTACTCTGAGGGATTAATTGTAACAAGCGGTTGCCTTGGTGGTCATATTTCGCAGCTTTTAATGCAAGATAATGAGATTGAAGCACGTAAACAAATTGAGTGGTTTGTAACTCATTTTGGAAAAGATCGTTTTTATTTGGAAGTGCAGCCTGAAGATCAAGCAATTCAAAAAACAATTAATCAAAAACTTTTAGCACTCGGTAAAGAGCTTGGTATCAAATGCGTTGCAACAACCGATTGCCATTATTTATCACTTGATGATCATGAAGCACATGAAGTGATGCTTGCTATCGGAACTGGAAAACGATTTGATGATCCAAGCAGATTTAGTTTTAAAGAATGTCGAGCATTCATGCGTTCTGAAAAGCAGATGCTTGAAATTTTTCCAAATCATCCAGAAGTTGTTTATAATTCAGGTTTAATTGCTGATATGTGCAATTTTGAATTTGAAACTAAAAAACTTTTTTTCCCAAAATTTGAAACTCCAGCAGACAAAACACCAGAAGAGCATTTTCAAGATTTATGTCGTGCAGGGCTTGTAACCTTAGCGCAAAATAAACGATTTCCGATTGATCAGATGCAGCAATATCAAGATCGTTTAGAACTTGAGATGAAGTTGATCATTCAGATGGGATTTGTTGGTTATTTTTTAATTGTGAGTGAATTTATCATGTGGGCACGACGATCAGGAATTCCAGTTGGTCCTGGTCGTGGTTCTGCAGCAGGGGCATTAGTTGCATGGTGCTTAGAAATTACCAACATTGATCCATTGAAATACAATTTACTTTTTGAACGATTTTTGAATCCTGAACGTGTCAGTATGCCTGATATCGATATCGATTTTTGTATTGAAGGTCGTGAGCATGTGATCAATTACATCAAAGAAAAATATGGGCATGACAAAGTGTGTCAAATTATCACCTTTGGAACCATGCTTGCCAAAGGAGTGATCAAAGATGTAGCTCGAGCACTAGGATTACCATTTGAAGAATCCAACATGTTGACCTCTTTAGTGCCAGAACAGCTTAAAATTACGCTCAAAGAAGCGTTAGAGCAAGAACCTAAACTGGCAGAGATGATCAATAATAATCCTACGATTAAACACATTTTTGACATAGCTTTCAGGCTTGAAGGTGTTACGCGTCATGCATCAAAACATGCGGCAGGCATTGTGATTACGCCAGAACCGGTCTCTGACATGCTTCCGATTTTTATTCCGCCCAAAGATGATGCTATTGTTGCGCAGTATGCTATGACAGAACTTGAAAGTATTGGTTTTTTAAAAATCGATCTTTTGGGTCTTAAAAACTTAACCTTGGTGAAAAATACACTTCATTTGATTAAAACTCAGCGAAATATCGATATTGATATTGATCATATTCCCCTTGATGATGTAAAAACATTTGAATTGGTTCAAGCTGGAAAAACTTCAGGAGTTTTTCAATTAGAGTCTGATGGATTGAAAGAAGTTTTGAAAAAATTAAAGCCTGATAAATTTGAAGATATCATTGCGGTGAATGCTTTATATCGACCAGGGCCACTTGGTTCAGGCATGGTGGATGATTATATTTTACGTCGTCATGGCAAACAAGATATTAACTATTTTTTTGATGAACTTAAAGATGTGCTTCAGGAAACTTACGGAGTTATTGTTTATCAAGAACAAGTTATGAAAATTGCATCCATTGTGGGTGGATATTCACTTGGCGAATCAGATATTTTGCGTCGAGCTATGGGTAAGAAAAAAGCTGATGTCATGGCTGAGCAGAAAAAAATGTTTGTTGATCGCGCAATCACGCGTGGCTATGATCAAAAAAAATCTGATGATCTGTTTGAATTGATGGCATATTTTGCAGGGTACGGTTTTAACAAATCTCACTCAGCAGCCTATGCACTCATTGCGTATCAAACTGCATATTTGAAAGCAAATTATCCATGTGAATTTGCAGCATGTTTGATTTCTTTGGAAGCAACCAATGCTGAAAAAATGAGTTTTTATTTAAAAGAAGCTCGAGAAATGGGGATTGAAATTTTGCCACCAAGCATTAATCAATCGCAGATCGATTTTTCTGTGATTGATGGAAAAATTTTATTTGGGTTGCAAGGAATTAAAAATATTGGTCTTGCGTCACTTAATAATATTTTGGCACAACGAAAAAAAGATGGAATATTTACTGATATTTTGAATTTTTGTGAACGAATTGATCTTCGAACTTCAAATAAACGAGTTTTGGAAAATTTAATTTGTGCAGGAGCTTTTGATGAATTGCCAGGAACTCGAGCGCAAAAATTTCATGAACTTGCAAATATTATTGAAATGGCATTGCAAACAAAAGAGCGCAAAGAAACTGGACAAATGCAACTGTTTTCAATGTCACAGTCCCTTGATGATGCATCGATGCCGTATGCATTTGCACCCATAAAAGATTGGTCAAATAAAGAAAAATTGGATAAAGAAAAAGAAGTTTTAGGATTTTATTTAAGCTCGCATCCGCTGCATACTCATGCGTCGCAGCTTAGTTGGATTTGCGCAAGTAGTATTGCAGAACTTTTGGCAATGCATCAAAAACAATCTTCAAGTCCATCACATGAACCAACGGTAACCACGCTTGGGCTTTTGACGCAGAAGAAAATAATTTCGACCAAAAAAGGTGAGCGTATGGCATTTTTGCAAATTGAAGATTTGCATAATCATGCAGAAATTATAGTTTTTCCAAAACTTTTTAAGCAAATTGAAGAATGGTTACATGATTACACTATTTTTATAATTAAAGGATCACTTGACCTTGCGGCACAAGGTAGCTGCAAAATTAAAGCAAATCAATGCGTTCCTTTTGAGCTGCTCTTTCACAGTTGGAATAAAATTCATCAATTAGAGCTTGATTTACCTGCACAAGCAAATGGTGATCATGTAGCAATACTCAAAACTTTAGAGTCTGGTGCAATTCCGTTGCAAGTGACCTATCAAGAAGAAAACAAACGTATGAAATTGATGAGCAAAAAGCAAATCGCAGTTTCCTTTGATTTGCTTGCGCAATTGCAACAACTTGATGTTACAGGAAAAGTTGTTTTGTAAATTTGAATTGCATTCAGCTTAAAAAATTGTTTTTTACTCATGATTGTTAAGTATGTGTGATCATACTTAACGAAAAAACTTAAAAGGAATAACTCTTTATAAACAACTGGATCCTCGATCTATGTCGAGGACG
>CAYOQO010000014.1:22937-30628 GCA_964406135.1 uncultured Pseudomonadota bacterium
CTTAAAAGGAATAACTCTTTATAAACAACTGGATCCTCGATCTATGTCGAGGACGACGGAAAGAGACATGGATTCCAGTCTTTACGGGGATGAGGGGACAGGGTGTTAATCTTTGCTGACCAAAGATCTAAGCATCCATGCAGTTTTTTCATGTTGTGTAATTAATTCTTCTAAAAAATTGATAGTTCCAAAATCAGTTGATTTTTTATCCAATTTTTCCAAAGAGCTGCGAATTTGCTCAATGAGAGCTTCATATTGTTTGAGCAAATTGACAATCATCTGTTTTGGTTTTGGAGCTTTGCCAGAATCTTCTTTCATGCTCGCAGTTGCTAAAATATTTTTAAAAGATCCGAGTGCTTGACCTTGAATAGCACGAACACGTTCTGCAATTTTGTCCATATCTTCAAACAGTTGATTGTATTGTTTATCAAATAAAAGATGGTAATCATGAAATTCTGGTCCTTCAAGATTCCAATGATAGTTGAGTGTTTGCATTAAAAGTATTGAGGTGTTTGCAAGAATTTCATTTAACAATTCTTGGCTGATTTTCATATCATTTTTATTCATAAAATGATTCCTTTAAATAATTTTCTGCTTTTTTATATTCTTTGTGATTTAAAATTTTGATTTCTGCTAAAAATTTTTTCAAATCTGTGGATGAGCTTTGATCTATTTTTAAACTTTTTTCAAATAATTTGATGTTTTTTTCAATCAAGGATGAAATTTGTTTGCAATCTGGATCATGTAAAAATATCGACATACAAAGTTGAGCATATAAAGTTATTTGTATGTTCAGACTCAATGGTTCTGCAATTGAATTGGTAAGTTCAATTAAATAATCACTACTTTGAGTTGCAATTACATATTGTGCCATTTTTGAAAAACTTGAAGTAATTCCTGGTTTGTGTTCAAACATAATATGCATATTAAGTAATGCATAAAGAGTTTTTTCATTTTCTTGAAATGTTATGGCGTATTGATGAGAACTAATGGCTTGTTGAAATTTGCCAAGTTTTTGATACAGGTGCGCTGCTGTGTGATAACGATCAATAGCTGAAAAATCTTGAAATGCTCGTAAAATATCACCTTCAAGTTGATACGTTAATGCTTCATCTGATATTGAATGCATGAGTAATCTTAAAACAGTTAAAGCTCGTTCTTTTTCACCGCGTGCTACAAAATCAGCTAATTTGAACCATGCTATGTTGTATGACTCAGAAGTCAAAGTCTTCATCTACTCCCTATCCTTTTTTTACAACTTTTTTGCGTTGATTGCTGATGCAATGTTGTTAGCTTATGTTTTTTTTTAAAAAAGGAATAGAGTTAATTATTTAGAATAAAAAAGGCATTCATTACGAATGCCTTTTTTGATTGGTATTATTTTAATCCAAGTATTTTGAAAAATGCTTCTTGATTGACTTCGCGTTCTAAAAAATTTTGGGTTAAGGCTATAGCGTCTACACTGTCTCCAGCGCTTAGTAACGTTATAGTTTTATTTTGATATTCTTGATTGTAATCATGAGCTTTCATTTCAAAAAACAGATCAAGTGCAATAACTTTGGTCCAAAGATAACAAAAATATTTTGATACATATCCTGGATTGATTAAATGTCCAAAGGTGGTGTACCAATGGTTATTTTCTTGATATTTAATTAAATTTTTCCAATTTTGTTCATAAATTGATTTCCAAAGTGCTGATGGATTGTAAGATAAATCATTGTTATTCATAAGTTGTAGTGCAAAAAGCCCAAGCATGCATTGGCGTGAAATTGAGAACCCTGAGTTAAAATTACGCAGTTTGATTTTTTGTTCTATAATTTCTTGGGGTAATGATTCACCTGTTTGATAATGACTGCTGACAAGTGCAAGCATTGCAGGTTCATGCATCCATTCTTCAAACATTTGAGATGGAACTTCTACAAAATCTCGAGCAACGCTGGTTCCTGATTGTCCAACATGTTTTGTTTTTCCTAAAATTTCGTGCATGCCATGGCCGAATTCATGAAAAAATGTTACAACATCATCATGTTTTAAAAGTCCTGGAGTGTCGCCACATGGTTTTGGAAAGTTACAAATCAGTGTTGCAACGCTTGGTGTGTTTGAACCATTGATGCGATAGGAAGAAATATGTCCAGCGTGGCATGCATGACCATATTTGTTATCACGTGGATACAAATCTAAAAAAATATATCCTAAAAGTTCTTGATTATTGGTGCGACGAATTTCAATTAATTGCACGTCTTCATGCCATGACCAGCTTGGTGTTACTTTGTGAAATGTTAAATTTAAAAAATTTTGATAAATTTTAAAAATTCCTTCAATCACTTGGTCGGTTGGAAAATATTCTGCAATTTTATTTTCATCAATATTAAAATGTTTTTTTTGATATATCGTTGCAGCATATCCATAATCCCAAGGATTGAGCGTTCCATCATCATTACACATGATATTTTCAGGTAAATCTGCTTTAAGTTCATCCAATTCTTTTTGAGCTTTGACTAAAGCTGGACGCAAAATGTTGAATTCAAAATTTTGAACATTTTCAATAGTTTTTGCTGCAGTGTTTTTTAAATCAAGTGTTGCATAGTTTGCAAAATTAAGAAGCTGTGCAAGTTCATCTTGCTTTTGAACAATTTGTGTGAGCAAAATATCATTTTCTGGGTATGCTTTATTGTTTCTTAAAAAATAGATTGCTTTGCGTGTTTTTGCAATACTGCAATTTTCCATAATTTGAATATAGGTTGGAACATCTGTGCCTAAAATGTAAAGATCACTATCTTTTTTTAAAGATTGTATAAAGCTTTCGTCAAGTCCTGCAAGATCTGCTTTGCATACGGTTATTTTTGGATTTGAAATGTTAATGTTATTGCCAAAATCTTGGCGCATTTGTTCAAGCTCTTTTGATGCTTTTTTGATTTTTTCTTGTGTTTCTGCAGGTAAATGAAGTCCTTGTGCTTTAAAGCTATTGAGAAAATCATTGAAAAGCCGTTGATCTTGTGCATTTAAATTTTTCAGGTTAGGATTTTGATCAGCAAAATTTTGTACTGCTTGGTATAATGCAGGATTCATATTCAAATCAATTGCTGCATCTGTTAATACAGTAACTGAATTTTTGAGCATATCTCGTATAGTTTGATCAGGATGAACATACTGTAGCATTTCAAACATGTTTGCCAGATCTTTGAATTTAAGTGTGGCAACATCTAAAGCTTGAATCGTATTTTCAAAAGTTCGATCTTTGACTGCAATGATAGTATCAATTTCTTGGTGTGCCAGCGCAATAGCTAATTCTGTCCATTGTTCAATTTCCTGCACAGTCTTTGGATATATTTTTGCTAGTTGCTCAACTGAATCGACAGGTGTCATAATAAATTTTTTGTAATCGTTAATTTCTTGCTGTGTTACTTGAGCTGTTGTCAGATTGAATAATAACGAAAGCAGTATAGTTGATGTTGCATGTTGTTTTGAAAACATGAAAATCCTTTTTTAATATTTTTTAAAAGAATATTTTTTGACACTCTATTTTAGCAAAAAATATAAAAATTGATAAAAATAGTGGTTTGTTCATTTGCAAATGAAATGAATAAAGGCACGTAGTAAAAATAAAATCATTGATAAATAATGGCTTGTTCATTTCATTTGAAATGAAAATGAACAACAGGTTGCCTTCTTTAAAGGACTGTTGATATTACGACCCTTTGGGTCAAAATATTTAGTGCCAAAGGCACGTAGTAAAAATAAAGTCATTGATAAATAATGGCTTGCCATTCATTTGCACTGCAAATGAATGGTGCCCAGAGATGGAATTATTCTACGATAAATCTACGAATAACAGGTCGAACGTTTTAAAGGATTTTTATTAATCAATCTTCGATTGAGTAAAATTTTGCCAGAACTCGTTTTTAAATATTTTTCCAATTCTATGGCTAGATATTGATCAGTAAATGCTACGTAGGTTATTATTTTCCAAGGCGTATATTTTGCAGTATGTGAAGAATTTCCAGAATTATGCACATTAAGACGTTTACTTAAGTTATTCGTATAACCTACATAAGTTTGATCAGGAAATGATATTGATTGGAGAATATATACATAAAACATAGTTTTTTTAGTGCCAAAGGCACGTAGTAAAAATAAAGTCATTGATAAATAATGGCTTGCCATTCATTTGCACTGCAAATGAATGGTGCCCAGAGATGGAATCGAACCACCGACACTGTGCTCTTCAGGCACATGCTCTACCACTGAGCTACCTGGGCTTTTGAATTTTTAGAGTCAATTGAATTGAAAAAAGAACGATTTTTTTGATCAATACGATATACAGAATAACTATCAGTAAGCTGTTTGTCAAGCAAGATAAAGTATTTAAGAAAAATTAAAAATTATCAAAATTATGCTGGTTTTGGTAAATAAAGATCTGCAGGAAATGTATTTTTTAATGCTTCTCTTTGTTCATTATATTTTTGCTTAAGATAATTTTGATCGTAAATTTGTCCATAATGTTGATCATATTTCATGCCTGAGTCAAAAAATTTTGAATAACCTATTTTTTTAGGTTGCCCTAATTTTGTGTGAGCTTCGCACGATTCGCCTTCCAAGCATGCACGTTGATAGTACGGTTCATAATCTGGTTTTGCAAAATATCCAAGTTCTGTTGTGAAATGTCCTGATTGTAGTTCTTGAGGATTATATTTGCGTAATGCATTATTTTCTTGTTGGGATTCTGTTGATATTTCATGTAAACATTCAGGACAATCAAAAAAACCTGCAGCTGCTGCATCAGCTCCCATTTCCGCTTTTAAATGAGCGCCAGTATCACTGTCTTTGCCTTTAATTTTTGATGTTTGATATTCTTAAAGGCTTGATAATTTATAACTGTCAGGATAATGATGAATTTGCTTTACATGTTCAAGCTCATGAACTAAAACGCGTATGATTTGAAAAGCATTCCAGCTGGAATAATCTGCATTGATGATAATACAATTATATTGTGGTAAATATGTAGCATCAGCATTGAGTGAAAAATTATCATGTACTTGTTCAATACGCAATTGAATATTTTCTGTGATTTTTAAACGTTCTTTAATTTTTAAAAATAAAGTATGTAAGTGCGGAGCGGCGATTTCTGCTGGGTCAGAGTTTAAAAATCTTTGTTCTGATTTCAGATCTTCTTTTTGAATGTTTTCATCTGGAAACATGTTTGAAGGTTGTGCAGTCTTTTTTTCAAGTTCTCTGGTGCTTATGTTGATTGCAGCACCAGCACCAAGTCCTGTAAAATATTTTAATTTTTTATTTTGATACCACTTTGATTGGTTTGAAGAATTTTGATTTTGCTGTTCTTGAACCACTTTGGCTAAGGATTGATTTGATTGCTCAACAGGAATTTGGACGGTAGTTTTTGGTGTTGGTTGTTGTGAGTTGTTTGCAAATTGAGTATTGGTTACAGAAATAGGCAATTTTGTGGTTGCAGATCGCATGGTAAAAATGTTTGCTGGGATGGCAGTGAGCATGAACATTGAAATACGCAAAATCTGACGACTCATAAAAATTCCCCTCAATTTTATCAGGATCGATAAAGATAGTGTATGCGTTTGTATCGCATGAAATCAATGATTTTTGATAAAAAAAAAGGCATCCAGAGTATGGATGCCTTTCATCATGAAATTATAATTTTTATGCACAAGCCTTTGCGATACAATCTTGGCATGCTTTGATTGCATCTTTACATGCTTGAGCGCAATCTTTGCACACAGTTTTGCAATCGCCATCTGAGCTGCCACCGCTTGCAGCATCAGCACAGGCATTAGATTTTTCAACTGCTTTTTCGCAAGCTTTAATACATGCATTGCACACGTCGTTGCATGCAGCATTTTTGCAACTTGCTACGTGAGCGCGACAAGCTTCAATTGTTTTTTTACATGCGGAAGCTGCATCACGTGCTGCAGGGATACAATGATTTTTTGGAATTTCGCCTTTGACAAACTTGTCACACACGCCTGCGCATGCGCCAAGTTTTTGCATTGAAAATTTACAAGCTTCTTTGACATTTGACATAAACAACTCCTTTTTTTTAGTTGGTCAATTGTTTGCATCCTAAAATGCATGTAACTTTTGTCAACTCAGGATTGTGCACGTAAAGTTCTTTCGGGGCATTTCATAATTCGATACATTTGCATGCTTAGAAGTACAGCTTGTTCCTGCTTTTCAGAAAAAGAATCGGGATATCTTAATCCAGCTTCTAAAGTTTCAATAATTTTATTTCGTAATTCTAAACATGCTGCTTGATCAGTTGTGCTGTAATTTTGTTGGAATGAACAACTGAGCATGAAAGTAAAAAGTATTGTTTTAATTTTAAACATAAAAGCTCCTATTTTTTTGATGCTTTGGCTGGAGTGCTCGATGTATTGGATGTTGTTGATGGCGCCACAATGACTGAAGGCTGTACGCCGAACACGCGCACTTGATCTTCAATTCCATCTAAACGAGAAATTTCGTATCTTTTGCCGGTCGCTGAATACATAAAAGCATCAACTAAATTAACATGTTTTCTTTTGTTCAAATACAGTGGGTGATATAAAAAATATGCATGAGAGTTTAAAATATATTGTAATTCTTGAGAATGTTTTTCTTTATTTTGGTCATCAAGGCTGTTGTACGCATGAATTGCTTGCAGTGTTGCATTGTGAATGCGGGTATCAGTAAACACCCAATTTTCGAGTTTGCGCTTGGCAATATGAGAAACTATTGCTTGTTCAATGCTTGGCAAGGTCATGTCTGATGATAATAATTTGCCCAATAGACACACAGGAAATATGGTAGTTTTTGGTTGGCTATAAGAAAAAGTTGGTGCAGATGATGCGTTTGAAAAATTTGTGAAAATTGTTTGATAATTGATAAAAATACAGATGAGTAAAAAGATTTTTTTGATTTGATTCATAAAAATATCCTTAAGATGAAACATGAATATATTTTGGATCAGAGTATCTCACTGCTGATGATCAAATGCAATCATTTAATTAATTTTTCTTTAATGATTTTTGCACATTGCGCAATCGACATTTTGCCGGTGTTGATAAAACAATCATATTTTTTTAACAATAATGGTGCAATGTATACAATATTTTGATCTTGATTAAAATATTGACGAATAATTTTTTTTAGTTCTGAATTTATAAAAAATCTGTAACTTTTTTTTAATTTTTCTTTATGTAATGCATCAATGTAAGATTCATTTTTTTTCACAGTTTTGTATTTATGACAAAATTCTGTAAAGACTGCTTTTAAAGCACGATGATTTTTTGCATTATCTTCGCAATTTCTGCTGTTGACATGTTCAATCAATTTTTCAGGTGAGCAGTAAATTAAACAGACAACAGTTGTTATATTTTCAGCATGATCGATTAAAAATTTTGCATCATGTGTGTCAATGATCACATTATAACCTTGTGAAAGTTGTTGATTAACCTCATTCCAAAGCATGCGATTTTTGTTGATTGTTGCAAACCTATTGCTGGCAATATATTTCCAATTTCCGGGTAAAATGTTTAAGAGCTCTGCGCTTATTGAAGTTTTACCTGCAGATGAGCAACCGTACAAAATGATGAGGGTATTTTGTGCAAAAAAAGTATGATTTTGCAATAAAATAAATAGCAATAACATTTTTTTAATAAATTTCATAATATCCCCTTTTT
>CAYOQO010000015.1:0-7581 GCA_964406135.1 uncultured Pseudomonadota bacterium
CTGGAAGTTTGCTTTTTTCGATCTGAGAACAAAAAAGAATTGCTCCAAAATCTTTATCCAAAAATGTTGTATAACGTCCTTCTTCAATTCGGAACAAATTTGCACTTTCAGCGTCAGATTTTTTACCGTCAAGAGGTAAGTCGACTTTTACACCTTTGTAGCGCTCAATGAATTTTTTGAGAGATTCTGGATTATATTTCGCGCCACTAACCACGCGTGATGCATCTTGCATAAATCGTTTTTTAAATTTTTCAGTTGCAAGATCTTTTTTAATCTCTGCAGAAACAGATGCAAAATCTTTATATTTTGCTGGATGTTTTGCAATGCGTTGAATCAATTCATAACCGCGCTCAGTTTTTACTGGAACAGAAATTTGTCCATCTGATGACAAATTATCAAACGCCATTTCAACAATGGCAGTTTCCATTTTTTTGTCACCTTTAGAAAAGAAACCTGAAAGACCTGCACGCGCAGCATCTTTAGTATCATGAGAAAATTCACGAACTAAAGCTTCAAATTTTGACGGATCTTTTTGTGCCAGTTGAGAGATCTCTTCAATTTTTGTACGAGCTTCCATATCCGTGCTCATTTTTGGATCAATCAACAATCGACGAATTTGAATTTGTGCAGGTTCTAGCACATAACGATTCATTTTGTTTTTATCATAAAATGCTTTTGCTTCGCTATCAGAAATTGGAGTAACAAATTGAGCTGGGGTAAATTTCCACAATGTTCCAGCACGACGCTCAACAGTTCTAAATTGATCAGCAATTACATTTTTTTTATAAAATTTATGTAAAGTTTCATCCGATGGCATATTTGTTTTTACCTGTGCCAAATATTTTGAGTATGGCAACGTAATATAAGAATATTTTTTGTTTGCAAATTCAGCATTGTACTGCAAAATCATTTCAAATTGAGGAACATACACCGTCGCATCAACCAAGCCAAACAATAATTTATTTTTTGCTTCAAGCTCAACTTCATTTACAAAATCTTGCATGCTATGCGGAGCAATCGCTTTCTGAAATGCTTCTTGATCTAAAGTTCCATCAGCTTTGAAAAAATATGACGGCAAATGTTGTAATTGTTGTTGCAACTGTTGATCAACATAACTTGGAGCAACCTGCATTCCAATGTCAGACATTGCTTGTTGCGCCAAAAGACCACTTACTGCAACTTGGAGAGTTTCTTTTGAAACGTTTTGTTGAGGAAACGCAAAACCCTTTTGTCGATACATTTCTTGCTGTTGTTTTGCAATTTTAAGCATTTCTTGAAATTTATTTTGATCTATTGATTGCGAATAAACTTTAATAGCCCAATTTTTATTTTCACCAAAATTAAACATTACAACGCCGCTACCAAACGCCATCATAAATAAAAAGGCCCATAAGAAAAATTTATAAACATTGTTGTGAATTAATTTTCGCATGATAGCTATCATAAGACGTCCTTCTTGCTTTATGTATGAACTGCTTTACACAATTTTTATGTCAGTACGTTTGATTTTTTCAAACATTAAGATTTTGTCGACAATTTTTTGCACTTCTTGAACTGAATCGTAAGGTTTCGTAACTACTTGATACCAAGTTCTTACTGATTTGCCAGAGGCAGATTTGCCTGATTTTGTTTTAATTTCAACTTCAATTTTTCGCTTTTTAAGCCTTTGAACCATTTGCTCTGCAAAAGATTTTTTACCAAACCCTGCAAGTGTTGCAAAATGTTTATCTGATTTTACTGGCAAAGCAACTTCTGATGATTTTTTTATCGTAGATTTTACTTCTGACACTTCTGGTTTTACAACTTCAACAATTATTTCTTCAGAAGCATCCGGCAAATTTTGTAAAAGTTCTTCAACTTTTGTTTCTTTTTCAGCTTGCAGTGCTTCAGGCATCACGCCACCATTCTTTTCAACAAATGATTGCATGGTTAAAAGATAATCAACTTGATCGTTAAAAGATTCTTGTGATGTTTTTTGGGTAAATCCGTCAATAACACTTTGCTTACCCCAAAAATACCCACCTATAAATAATAATAAACCAAGAATCACAAGAACCGCTGCAGTAACACTAGCCTGTTTTTTTGAAAGATAAATTCCGTTTTGATCTACAATCATGATTCGTTAACTCAAAGTTTGCAAAATTCGATTTGATAACCCTTTTATATATAAACCAACATCACAATAAGTCAAGTTGATCTCTTGAACAGAACCTGAAATTTGACGCCCATGAAACTCATTTTTTAAATCTTTTTCAAGCTTATTTAAAAAAATAATTTGTCGTTTAGCATAATTACGAGATCTTTGTTGAATTTTTTTAACAACTTCATTTAAATTTTGAGCCTGATCTGATTTTAAATAATATAATAAATCATCATAGCCAATCATTTTTTTCTGAATCAAGAATTTTTCCCATTCAGTATCCTGCAATGCTTCAACTTCTTGAATCCATCCATCACGTATCATTTCATGCACTCGCGTATCAATTCGCTCATACAATTTTTGACGTTCACGCTTACAGATTAAAAAATAACATGGTGCCAACGGATCAAAAATTTGTTCAAATTCTGATGGATTTTTGCCGGTTGTTTGAAAAATTGCAAGCGCTCGAATAATTCTATAGCTATCATGAGGATGAATTTTTTGTGCACGGATAGCATCAATTTGTTTCAATTGCTCCCAAAGATCCAAAGAAGAAACCTTTTGTTGAGCTATCTGATCTTCCAATTTTGAAATGATTTTTGAACTGTCAGGAATTTCATGCTGTCGATACAATAAAGCTTTAATATAAAATGCAGACCCACCCACAATGATTGGCACATGACCACGCGCCCAAATTTCTTGTAACATTTGTTGCACGCGTTCACGAAACTGTACCACCGTAAAATTAATCGGTTGATCTATGATATCAAACAGGTGATGAGCAATTTTTTCTGATCGCCAATCGGGCTTTGCTGTACCAATGGTTAACGCAGTGTACATTGATCCAATGTCAGCATTAATAATTTCACCACCAACCTCTTGAGCAATTTTTACCGCCAAGTCAGATTTGCCACTCGCCGTTGCACCAGAAATAACAATTATATAATTTTTCATCACAAAATAACGATTTTTTACTTTTTAAAAAAAATTGATAATGCCAAAATAGGATACGTTAAAATAATCTTTTCATAAAGTAATCAGCATTAAGATTTTATACTTAAGCGGGAAATTTAATTTCCCGCTTATTTTTTTCTAAAAATCCAAATCTTGTTCAAATTTAAAATCATGCTTCACTTTTTTTACAGATCCTTTTTGAGATATCTCATTTGCTTTGCATGCACCTAAAAAAGTTTTTTGTAAAAACTTCAAAGCTTTTTCTCGATCAATATCTTTTACAACTGATATTTCTTCAATTAATAAATGTTCAATTTTCGATTTTAAATTTCGCTCTCCAAATGATAATTCTTTGGTTTGTGAAATTACCTGTAAATCTTTATAAATTTGACAAATTTTAATTAAATTTCCAGATCGTAAATTTAATTGATATTTTTTGTTACGTCGATTCCAATTATTTAGCCCAACTTCATGCTCTGTTCTTGTAATTGGTTCAGAAAGAACTTGAAACATAGATTCCAAATCTTGCTGTGAACTGAGTCTTCGAATCCCAACAGCTTCAAGTCGATCTTCAGGAACTAATACGGCCATGTCCTTATTAAAAAACTTCAATTCATAAAAACTTGTTTGTTTTCCAGATATAAGTCGTTTGACCAACTTACTAATAAAAGCTACACCATATCCAGGATACACAACTTTTTCATTGACGAGGAACATACGCTCTCCTTAACCAGAAATCAAAACCTGATTAACCTAAAGTTCCCTTACAAAATTTTGTTATCCTAGTTTATAGAATATCCGATTCCATCAGAGATTAAAAGAAAGTTCCCAACATAACAGAATTTTACTTTACACGAGCCATTTTTATTAAAATAATAGTTTCATGCTATACTCAATTTTGTAATTTTTTTTACAAAATAAGGAACATGCATGCTTCAAAAAACATTTTTACATGCAGCACTTTGGAATGCTTTCAACGTCTTTTTATACAAAATAATCTTACAAACACATCAAGCTTGCTTATTTTATGTTATCAGCAAAGAACTTTTTGGAATTTCAGGAACTCTGTTTTCAATAATTTATTTTTTAATCAATCTCACAAATTTCGGATTTGATTACTCATTATTTGCATTTCATTCCTATTTTTCATCCTGTCAAAGTAATTTCAAAAAAATGATCTATTATTTTAAGCTTCGAAGCTTTATGGTTCTTATGATTACATTATTTATTTTAATGTTCTGTCATTTTTTTTCATATTTACCACAAATATCTTTTATCAAGCAATTCACATCGCCATCATTAATCATACTTTTAGCTTGTATTTTTATTTCAGAAAGCATAAAGAAATCATTTGAACTATTTGCTCATCTTTCTTTTTTAAATAAATCGGTAACCATAGTAGAAATAGCAAGTCTTTTAATCTATTCAGCAATGGTCTGGAGCTATTATTTTTTATTCCGATCTATAAATTTATATGTCATTTTTTCTGCAATGTGCATCATGTCATACCTTGAACTTTATGCAATTTTGCAACGTTTAAAAACTTTTGAAAAAACATTACCTTCAACTTGTCCAAATCAATTATTTCCAACACAAAAAATGATTTTAAAAAATCAAGCAATTAACTATATAAATCAAATTACAAAAGCTTTGTTTTCTCCAAATTTTATGATCATTGTCCTTGCGTATCGCCTTGGAATGGTGAAAGCTGGTTACATCAAATTAATAATTGATATCATTATTTTAATGTACATGTTACTCAATCGAGCTGTCGGAATTCCAAGTGGCGCTTTAATGTCACGAAGTACCATTGCTCAAAAATCAATATCTGATCAAATCACGCACCCTTCAAAAATTTTTTTAAAAATTACGAACGCCTACATTCAATTTTTATACGCCCTTTTCATGATGTGCAGCGCTATCATTGTTCCATGTCTATTAAAATTAAACTGCTCTGACACTACAATCATCATCAACATTTTACTGTTCAGTTTTGCTGGTTTTTTAGAATATCTTATGATCACTTATGAAAAACTATACATCACTCAAAATGCAGAAAAAAAACTTGCTATGATCAATATCATAGGACTTGGTTCTGTTATTCCTCTGCTATACGTAAGCGCCCAAATTTCAACACAATATCTTTTACTTCCATTTATCATAGTTCGATTTGTCAATTTTATTATGATTGCTCACGTTACCTTTATAACTTGGAAAATTACTCCAAATTTTCAAATAAATCACAAAACCTTTTTAATCACCCTCTTGCCAGCCTTATGCTTACTTGTATGGTACCTTAAAGCATAACCAGAATAATCACCAAGTTGCAAATCATTGATTTTCATCTTAAGATCTCATTAGACTTATAAAAAAGGTAATCAATAATTCTTATTCCTTAAGGGAGAGTAAAAATGAAGCAATCTCTATACCTAAAAGCACTGGTGCTTATTGCCATCGTCAGTAATTTATCGCTGCAAGCTGAACGTAAGCATGCAAATGCCTTACTCAAAGCAGCTGGCACTCCTGCTGCCACAACCGTTGAATACGCAGACTTAAGCACAAAAATATCTGATACTGCTGCTCAAGTTGCAAGTTTGGCACAGCAACATCAAGATGCTAAAAATTTACACAAATCAGTTTCTGACCTTAACAGGTCACTACACATAGAACTTGACGGAAAAGCAAACAAAGCTGGAAAAGATCTAGAAAACAACATTGCCCAAGAGCATCAACAGCTTCATTTGCACCTTAAAAACATTGCCGATTTTAATAAACATATTCACACTGAAGTTCAAAAAGCAAATGATGCCCGAGCTACAACAGTTACAGAACGTGAACCGCTCATGGCAACAGCTTACAATGCTTTCAGCGATAGCCAATTAACATCACGCATGACCAAAATTTCTGCAAAACCAAAGCCAGTTGCCCAGCCAACACCAAAAAAAGAAAAAGTAGTTAAACCAAAAAAAGAAAAAATTAACGTTGTTAAAAAAGCAAAACCTTCAAAAAAAGAAAAAGAAATTATTGTTCCTCAAGAAAAACCAGCTAAAGTAAAACGACCTGAATCATACAATTTCTCAAAATCAGAATCAACAAAACCGGTCAAAAAATCAGCTGCACAAAAACAAGCAGAAGCTGATGCAAAAGCCGAACAAAAATCTGCAGATCAAGCACACAAAAAAGCTCAAATTCAAGCAAAAAGAGAAGCTGATGAACAAGCAGCAGCTGACCGCAAATCCAAAATAGAAGCCGATAAAGCTGCAAATAAAGCTACAAAAAAAGCTCAACAAGAACATGACAAAGCTCAAGCTCAAGCACAAAAAGATGCTCGTAAAGCAGATGCTGATTCAAAAGCAGCAGAAATAAAAGAAGAGCGTGATGCAAAAAATGCTCAACGTCAAGCAGAAAAAGATCAACAGGACCAAGAACTTCAAGCAAAAAAAGATGCTCGACTTGAAAAACATCGCGTACGAAAAGCGCAAGAAAAAGCAGATGCTCAAGCCCAACAAGAGCAAGCTGATCAAGTAGCAGCTGAAAAACAAGCAGAAAAAGAGCGCAAATCTCAAGAAAAAAAAGATCAAGCAGCAGCAGACAAGCAAGCTAAAATAGATGCAAAAAATGAAAAGGATGCTCAGCGTCAA
The DNA here is from genome assembly GCA_964406135.1 of uncultured Pseudomonadota bacterium. GTDB lineage: Bacteria > Babelota > Babeliae > Babelales > Chromulinivoraceae > JACPFN01. The sequence goes on from CAYOQO010000015.1 coordinate 6,736, forward strand.
GCAGATCAAGAAGCCCGACGCGCAAAAGTTCAAGCTGATAAAGATCAAGCAGCTGCAGATAAAGCACAACAAGAACATGATGCTCAAATGAAAAAAGAGAAAGCCGCATCAGATAAAGAGGCTGCACAAGCCCAAAAAGAACAAGACGCTCAAGATAAAAAAGATCAATTAGCTGCAGATAAAGAACGAAAAGCCCAAGAAAAACAAGCTCAAAAAGCACAAGCTGAGTCAGATAAAGCTGCAAAAAAAGCTCAACAAGATCAAGACGCTCAAGCAAGAAAAGAGCAAGCCGCTGCAGACAAAGAACGTAAGGCTCAAGAAAAACAAGAAAAAGCAGATGCAAAAGCTCGAGAAAAGCAAGCACGTCAAGCTCAAAAAGCAATTCAGCAAAATGAAGATTACGAAGGATAAAAAGCTATAAGAAAAAACGGGGCACTGATATGAAAAATAATTTATTTGCAACATTTCTCATGCTCACTGTTCTTACCTATGCTTTTAACCTACAAGCAGAAGCTGCATCAGAAAAAAAAGCTCGTATTGCTCAAGAAAAAAAAGACAAAGCTACAGCAAAAGCAAAAAGAAAAGCTGAGTACCAGAAAAAAGAAAAAATCAGAATAGCTCAGAAAAAAGCTCGTCAAAAAGCTGCAGCGCAAGAAGAAAATAGCGTTTTTGAAAAAAGTAAAAAATGGGATGACTATGTACCAGCACGATTTATGAATGAATCAGAAAAATCATTTTCTACCAATAAATCTGATTCCATAACTCAAATCAACGATAGCTATACTTTTTAACGCAAACATCGCAATGTAAATTTCAGGGTCAGGATCATCTCCTGACCCTTTTCTT
>CAYOQO010000015.1:7681-22941 GCA_964406135.1 uncultured Pseudomonadota bacterium
CGCAAACATCGCAATGTAAATTTCAGGGTCAGGATCATCTCCTGACCCTTTTCTTCTTCCCCCCAAAGCCCTTCTTCATCCTTTCAAAATTACGCAGTCGTATCCAGACAGCTCCCCCAAAGGCCAACTGCGTAAGTATCAAGCTGGATGGAATAGACGGAGTAAAAAAAAAATCTGCCCCCTCTCCCTCATCCCTGCGCAGGCAGGGATCCATGTCTTCTGAATTATAAAAAATCAGTTCCCGTCATCCCAGGCTACGAACTGCCTTACTTTACGAAAATAAGTTTCGTAACGCTCATAATTCAGCCATACGAAACTTGTTGCTATGCAATGCGTAGTATGGGATCCATGTCTTCACATCTAAAAAAATAAATCAAAAAATCTTAGTGAAAGTGACTAAAGTTTGTTGACAAAAAACCCGAAATCGAGGTATGATAAATCTCGACGTAATACAGCATAATAAAAATCAAAAAGGATACGCACTATGTCAAAAATTATTGGCATCGATCTTGGTACCACCAACTCTGCCGTCGCAGTCATGGAAGGTCAAACTCCAAAAGTTATCGCAAATAAAGAAGGCCAAAATACAACGCCATCAATATTTGCCATAGCAAAAGATGGAAAACGATTAGTTGGCACCATGGCAAAACGCCAAGCAGTCACCAATCATGAAAATACAATTTACTCTGCAAAGCGCTTCATCGGTCATACCTATGAAGAAATTAAAAACGAAGTTGCAAATTATCCATATAAAGTTGTCAAAGCTGACAATGGCGATGTTGCTTTGGATATCGATGGTAAAAAATTTTCACCACAAGAAATCTCTGCAGCCATTTTGTCATACTTAAAACAAACCGCAGAAGAATATTTGGGCCATTCAGTTACCCAAGCTGTCATCACCGTCCCTGCATATTTTAACGACGCTCAACGTCAAGCAACCAAAGACGCGGGACGTATCGCAGGTCTTGATGTAAAACGAATCATTAACGAACCAACTGCTGCAGCCCTAGCATACGGGTGCGAAAAGAAAAAAAATGGCACTATCGCAGTATTTGACTTTGGTGGTGGAACATTTGATATCTCAATCTTGGAAATTCAAGATGGCGTCATTGAAGTAAAATCAACCAGTGGTGACAATAAACTTGGCGGTGACGATATCGATGAACTTATCATCAATTATCTAATCGAAGAGTTTCAAAAAAGTAACGGCATCGATCTTCGCAAAAATAAAATGGCTCTTCAGCGCCTCAAAGAAGAATCTGAAAAAGCAAAAAAAGAACTTTCAACATTACATGAAACCGAAATCAACCTTCCATACATCACCGCAGATGAATCAGGTCCAAAACATTTATCAGTCAAATTATCTCGAGCAAAGCTTGAATCACTGTGCGCTGGCATTTTCAAACGATTGATCGAACCGTGCAAAAAAGCACTTTCTGATGCAAAAATTTCAACAAGTCAAATTGACGAAGTTATTTTAGTCGGTGGCTCAACTCGTATGCCAAAAATTCAAGAACTCGTACAAGATTTCTTTGGCAAAGCACCAAACAAATCAGTAAATCCAGATGAAGTGGTTGCTATTGGAGCAGCAATTCAAGGTGGAATTTTGACCGGCGCGGTCAGCGATGTGTTGCTTCTCGATGTCACACCACTTTCACTGGGTATTGAAACCATGGGTGGCATTGCAACAAAGTTGATTGAACGAAATACAACAATTCCAACACGTAAGTCACAAACATTTTCAACAGCAGAAGACAATCAACCAAGCGTTGAAATTCACATTGTTCAAGGTGAACGTGAACTTGCAAAAGATAATAAATCACTTGGTAAATTTAAACTTGATGGAATCCCTGCAGCACCACGCGGCACACCGCAAATCGAAGTTTCATTTGATTTAGATGCAAACGGAATCTTGAGCGTTACAGCAAAAGATAAAGGAACCGGCAAAGAACAAAGTATCAAAATTACCAATAGCAGTGGTTTGTCAGAAGCTGAAATTCAAAAAATGGTTCAAGATGCCAAAGAACATGAAGCTGAGGATAAAAAAGTCAAAGAAACTGTTGAAGCACGCAACAAACTTGACGGTTTAATCTTGAGCACTGAAAAAACAATCAATGAAAACAAAGATAAAATTGCAGAAGATGATGCAAAAGCACTCACAGAAGCAATAGAAGTTGCAAAAAAAGATTTGAAAGATCATGAACACGATCTGGAAAAATTAAAAGCAGCTTTTGATAATTTAATGAGCAAAGCATCAAAAATTGCAGAAAAATTGTATGCTGATAAAGGCGGTCAATCAAATTCTGACTCTGATAAAAAAGATGATGATAAACAAGGACCAATTGACGCTGAAATTTCGTAAAATAAAAGAAAAGCCCCGGAAATTTCCGGGGCTTTTCTTTTATTTATTTTTACTTTGCTGCGGATGGTACCAAGCCAATCCCATTTTTACCAGCATCGCCGTGACCACATCTTCATCTTTTTGTTTCGCTGCTCCAGCGTTTGCAACGGCAGTAGTCGCTTTTGACGTTTTTTCAGAAGATTTCACCGTCTCTGCAATTTCATGATAAAATTTTGGTTTGCGATGTTCATCAAATCGATAGTACATTCGCATTCCAGACATTAAAACATGACGAATAAATTCTTGGGCATTTTCTAAAAGTTTCACGTATGAAAAACTGCTACCTTTATCCACCACAAGAACGCGAGAAATATAATCAAAAATACCATTCAAATCATAAGCAGCATTGCGCGTACATGGTACATACGGGTTACAAAAATCACCGCCATTTGACCCTGGTATGAACAAACAACATGATCGTTCACCATCGCGATACGTTTCCCATAAATAGCATGGTGCAATAGTTCCATACCCTATTAAAATGATAAAAAAAATTGTAAAAAGTTTCATATATCCCTCCTTAACCTACCCCTTTAAAATCTCCCCTCCTCCTCATCCTCGTGAAGACGAGGATCCATGTCTTCATTTTTTCTTTTTGAAATGGTTTCCCGCCTACGCGGGAATGAGGGAATGGTTCAAATCAAGTTCAGAATATCAAAAACAGCGCATGCAAAGCAAGATTAACGAACTGGCTCAGAAAGCTCTAAGCTATATTGACCATTTTTTCCACGTATGTGCAAATCAAGTTCAATTTTGTCTTCATATGAATATTTTGTTTGAACATCTTCAAACCCTAAACATTTCAAAAACACACGTGCATATAAAGAAGCAGCATCTTCAACTGTATTTTTATACTTTTCAACCCCTATTTTCGTCGTTTTCATACGCTGCCATTGTAAAGCATGAGATGGCTGACTATCAAAAAACAATTCGTACGTTTCGCCCTTAATATTTGAAGCTACAATACATAAATATCCATACGTTTGGGCTTGTGTCACAATTTGATAATCAATCATAACAACTGGTTTGACATAGGCTGTTTTAATTTTTTTATCCAAATAGGTTGATTTACGCTTACCATCTTTTAATCGATAAGCACCATTCAATGTTAAATCAGATTCATTGTAAATCACATTCAATGTCCAATCAGCCACCATAGCTATCGGTATCAAACAAATAATCGTCAAAAAAAATAATCTCTTCATCGCTACCCTTTTTCAATTTTTTTAGGATGTGACAATCATCCCAATGTAACTTACACAATTTTGCACATCAATTTCTTGAGACGATCTGTCGTAACCTACCAGAACACACTCAACATTTTCAAAATATTTTTTTTGAATCATCATCATTAAAATTGCAATAGAATTTTTACCACACACGGGATCACCAGTATTTTCAATTATTTTTAAAAATTTTTGAGGCTGAATTTTTACTATGGATTCAATCAATTTTTGATCAAGTTGCAAAATATGATTCAAAATATCATGATGAAATGGTGTAAAATGAAACATAGATCCATAGTGCGTTAAATCAGAACTTACAATAATCAATGTTTTTTGATTCATACATTCATGCAACGCATCTGCAATTTCTTGAATTTGCAAAAAATTAACATCTCCAATAAGCAACGGAACAATTTTGCAAAATCCACAATATTTTTGAATAAACGGAATTTGAATTTCAATAGCATGCTCCAACTCATGTGCTTGATGATGAACCGCAAACAATGATGACAACTTTTTCAATTTTTTTAAAAAATATTGATCAATTTGAATCTGACGAATCGGGCTTTTGTACGATGCATACTCAATGTCAGGTAACGCAACACCACGAAAATACAAATCATGAGATGGCGCCAAAACAATCACTCGATCAAAAATTTTAGGCTTTAAATTTTGATACACACCACTGGCAAGAATTCCTGAATAATTAAATCCTGCATGAGGCACAATGATTGCTTTAATTTTTCTTGCATCAAAATTATTTTTATACTGATGTCGCGCCTTCAAATTCATGTCATTCATTTTTTGTCGCAAAATTTTTCCACGCGATGGATACCAACGATCACTTAAATGACATTTTAAAACATCTGCATACAAATATGACATCAATTGAAAAAAAACAATCCCTAAAAATATTTTGATCATATGCTTCATGATATTCACCTTTAGTTGATCCTATCAAAGCATAAATTTGAGTCACTCTGCAAGTAAAAATTATGAGTTATTACAAAATTGTTTTGATTGCTTGAAAAAAGATGGTAAAGATTAAATGAGGAACGAAAAAAAACGGAGATTTTATTATGAAAAAATTATTATTTTATATCATAATTTTCATGTCACCTTCAACGCAAAAAATCTTTTGCGCTGGTGGTTACGCTGATACCGTAACATTGACCAATCAACAAATTGCTCAAACATCCAATCAACGATCATTAATTGCCAACAGCAACACTGCAACATCAAGCAGTTCAAATTCAACTTCCACAAGCACCTGCGCATCAACCGATCCTGCAACCGCATCAATGCCTTATTTTATCATCAATTGGTACAGTTCAACAACTACCAATGCTCCTGCAATCAGTTCATTTACTTTTCCAACAAATCAAGTTCAAGGCAGCGGTGGCTTTTGGGTTAATAATGCGATTTTGACCATTCATCTGTTTCCACCATCAAATTTGATATCTTCATCAACCATTACACCCATCAACAACGCAACCAATTCATATGCTATCATGTACACTTTAAAATCAATGGATGGCACCATCATTCAAAAAGCTTTGCAATTTCCAAGCAGTGCTGCAGGATCAACACAAACAACAGCAATCATGCCGATTACCAAAGGTACACCTCAAATTCCAACAGCACTTTCAATTTCAACTATTCCTGTACCAACCACTCCTCCTGCAAATCCTGCACCAACACCAACTATCATTCTTGATACAACTTCATTTTTACCTGCAAGCTTTTCAACAAATACCATAGCCACACAACAACGAATTTTGAATGCTATCAGTCCATTCAGTCAAAAATTTTTAATCAATTCAAATTCAGGATCTTTAACCGTTACGCCGCTGTCAGGAACTTTTGATACCGATGACGGAACAACTTTAGTAACTTCATTTACTGGACAATCAACTTCTGCAACTACTGGTGCAAAACTTCAAGCACTTCAAGTTACACTTTCAGACAATAACCAAAATCCAATCCAATCGCTTTCATTTGGTCAAACTAATTTTACTACCCAAGATTTGCAAAATGGTCTTGCACTCAATGTGCACATTTTTCCACCATCAACCGGTAGCTCTCAAGCCCAATATTATGCTTTTGCAACACTGCGAACGCTTGACGGATTAAAATTGCACAAAGTACCATTTACCCCATTTTCAACCCAACCAGCAGAACTTTCAATCAGCTATGCTTCCGCCAACCCACCACAATTTGCAACGGTATTTTTAAACAGTACTGCAGCTGCAAACTCTCAAGCAATAGGACTTGTCAGTCCAATCAACCTTCGTTGCTTGCTGCAACAAAATAATGGCGGAACGTTTAATGTTTCAATGTTGTAAGCATGAAAAAATTATTAATTATTCTCTTTTTTTTCAATGTCATGCACCCAAGTTCACCTGCAGGTTTTAATGACGGACAACAAGTTTTATTGCAAGCTTTAGCAGCATACAACACGCAACTTAATTTAAGCAGCCCAAATCAAAACACCTTCATCAACACCTGCAGCTGCCCTGTGCCACCACAAGCAACGCCAACAAAATTACCAAATTTATACATCACCATGTCAAATTATTTAGGCACGGTTGTTAACAGTTACACATTGACGACCAATGCAAACTTCAAAAGTCGTATTGCAGTTTTGACGATTCAACTTTTTCCACCATCAACTACCATAACTTCTACCGAAGTGACTGCACCTAACAGTGAAAATTCCTATGCCATTGTCTACACGCTGCAATCACCTGATGGAGTTTATTTTCAAAAAGAGATTCAATATCCCACCAATTTTTCACTCGGCACATTTATGCCCATCACCAACAAAGTTCCCATTATTCCCATCACTTTAAAAACATACCAAGTTGCAACAACCAATGTTTTGCTCAACACAACACAAATTACCGCAAGTTTTGCAGGACTAACATATCCAACACAACAACAACTTTTAAACAGCATCAGCCCAATCACACAAAAGTTTTTAGTCTCAGTGAACAGTCCAGTGTCAAGCTGTCTCATCACTGCTGCTTGCGCTGCCACAACAACCATGAACTTATCTGCTACCTACAGCAATGGCGCTTCAGGGATTGGCGCAACATTAACCGCAACGAGCAATGGCGCATTTTCAACTGATGGAGTATCTCCAACAGTTAATTCACGAATTTTAGTAAAAAATCAAACAACAACGTTTCAAAATGGAATTTACACACTCACGACTGCCGGAACAAGTTCAACACCCTGGGTATTAACGCGTGCCACAGATTATGACACACCTTGCGAAATTGCATATGGAACCTATGTACCGATAACTTCAGGAACTTTAAACACTGGAACTGCATGGCAACAAACTGCAACGGTAACAACTATCGGCGTTAGTCCAATTATTTTTTCACAACTTGCAACACCAAGCTTGACCTGCACCCCAATGTCAGGATCCTATGACCCAAACAGCAATTTAACGACACCAACACTCATCAGTTCTTTGATTCCTGCAACTACCACTACCGTACCACCAATTAACACCACTGATGACATCACCATTGCCCCTATCACCATCACACTGTACAGCGGTACGACACCATATCCAATCACGTTTACCATGCAAGATGTAAAATTTAATCAAACCGATTTGCTTAACGGATTAAATTTAAATCTATTTATCTATCCACCGCTGTATCAAAACGGACCTTCATCAAACTATTTTATTTTTATTGCAACGCTACAAACATTAGACGGATTAAAATTTAAAAAAATTGTGAATCAATCAGTACCGTTGACCAACTATCCCATCACTTTTTCAATCACCACAACTTCACTTGAAGGTGAAAAAACAAATTTAGTTTCAAACATTGCAAATCCACTCCTCACACCACAAATTTACAACATGATCAGCCCAATTCGATTACAAGTCAGGTTGCAACAAAATGATAACAATGTTGTGGTTATTTCAATTACATAAAAAAAAGCGCATCTTTCAATGCGCTTTTTAAATTTTACAGTTCAAAAATTATTTGCGTTGCTCTCGATCTTTATTCAATTCGCTTTTTAAAAGAATCCGAATAATCATCCAATTCGCTTTGTATGATTATGATAAGGAGACGGTAAAGATCTATCCTTAAAATCTACATTTTTTTGAGCTTCTACAATTCTTTGAGCTTCTACAAGGCTTCGAGCATTTTCTTGACGTTTATAAACTTCTTGGAACCTAAGAGCTTCTTCCATTCTTCGAGCTTCTTCCATTCTTCGAGCTTCTGCAACTCTTATAGCTTCTGCTTGTCTTTCTGCATTTATTACACCTTGTTCAACGAGTTCGCCTGGAACTCGTTGAGCTCGTTCAGCGAGTTCCAGGTCGTATAAAGGACGGTATACGACCCTTGGAACGCCAACCCCTGCCTCCGAGTATGTTCTGTCTAATAGGAAAGCATCATTGCTTGAAGCGATTCCTGGTAAAGATCTTCTAACCCATGGAAAATTTTCTGGGCTACACTTTGCAGACTCCAAAATTAACTCCGCACATACTTTTACCATAGACCGCATGTAATTCATTGCTGGTTCCAATACTGGCAATTCATTTCCTATAGATTTTTGTACAAGTGCGTTAGGGTGGAGATTAAAATGCTCCCGTGGTGCTTCTAAAGCATTATTCCATTGTTGAATTTCTGCAATCATTTCGGCTGGCAAATTCAACATTACTGCTGTATCTAAAGGTATTGACTGAATGTTCTTTATTGTAAAACCATAGGGATCCCTAACGTGAACATGCCCTTTAAAATACACCCTAAGATCATCCTTAAGTTTTTTGCTATACATTGCGTCCTTATTTATTCTTTCATCAGGATTCATTTTTTTATTTATTGCCCGCAATGCTGCAACATTACCAAAAAGAATTGCTAAATCGCGAAACTTAACGTCCGTTAAATGTGGTGCATCCTCTGCAATAATTCGAGGATCTTTGTTAATAATATTTTCTACAACTGCATCATCACCATTTAAAATGGCAACATATAACTGTTCTTTTTCAGCCTTACCTGATGTATGTATGGTTTGTAATGAAAATAAGCAAAAGGCCGTAGCGTACACGAAAAAATTATTTTTCATAAGATATCCCTATTTATACCCCTATATAAATTATATATTCTTAATTATAGATAAAACACTATCTTTAATCAAGAGTTTGGTGTTGGATGGCAACATGGTTTATACAATTGTTAAGCATTTTCAAAATCATGCATCCAGTCAAAAAACTTCTTATCTCGAGTTTCTTTAAATTTTTTTGTAGCTTTTTCAATTTTTGGCGTTACGCTGCGAATTGCTTTGTACAGATCTGCAGCTTGAATTTGAGCTTTCATCACATCCTCTGCAAAAGCTTTTTCAGCATCGGTGAGCAAACTTGCATCACCAGGTTGAATCAATCGACCATTCTGTACTAAAAAATTTGAAAAAAGCTCTGCATGTTTTAATGGATCACGAGTGATTAAAAGAACTCCGGTTGGATCTTTAATCAAATCCCAATGAGCACCAATCACAGAAACTACACCATTTTTCATCAATTTTGCTGCCTTTGCTCGTGCATGAAACCATTGTCCATACTCAAACAATGATGGCAAAGTTGCCAGCGATGGAATGTAAAATAAATTATTATTTTGATGATCAACATAATCTTTTTTATTGATCAAAACTACATAGCCCACAGGCTTTGCAAATGAAGTATCATGAATCGATGTATCACCATGCCCACAACCACTCAAATAGGTATAAGCACACGCAAAAGGATCATTTACCAAACCTGCAAACAATGAAATACCAAAAGAAATTGAATAGGGCGCATTATTTTTTTCTTTATACTTTTTCCAGAATGGAACTTCTGGAACACCAAAAGCTGAAATTTGATAGTCAGACATTGCATCAAAATCCTGATCAAATTGATCATCTCGTTTTGCTGAATCAGAATATTCAAATTCTTTATACAGCGTTGATCCGATTAATGATTTTTTTACAGGTTTTTTACCCATAGAAACTTCCATTAATTCTACATTTGAACCTCGAAATAACATTGCTTTATTGTGCTGCCGAGCTTCATATTCCAATCGAACAACATTTTCAATAATTTTATGTCGTGAATCATCTTGCTCAACGTTAAGTAAACACCGAGCATACGCACTTGTTGCTGGATCCATATTAAAAACAAGAGCTTCCTGCAATAATATTTTTAACATTTGTTGTACATTGTTTTGTAAAAATTGAGAAATTTCTTGACCATTTTTACAAAAATTTAATCCAGAAAAATGAGTATTTAAAAAATTAAACAATCGATAATTGATCAACAATACGGGTGAAGCTGTTGCATACGAAATCATTTTTAAAAATTTAAATCTTGAAAACTTTTGTTTATCAAAAAATAAAGAATTTATCTGTTTAAAAGTTTGTTGTATGCGCAATCGAACTTCTTGCGCAGAAAGATCTTCCATTTTTAACAAATCAAAAAAATCTACCAGTAAATCATAATTATGCATGCTTGTAGCATCAATTATTTTTTTATCGAAAAATTGTTCTTTTTTAAAATATTGCGCCAAACAAAAAAGTTCATACAAACTTGTTGGTATAAAAACTACTTGCAAATAAAGTTCAGGCATTGCTTGTTGCAATTTTTTTTGAATAAAAAGTTCTTCAGCATACGGGATATCAGCTGACAAAAGTTCATTTTTTTCTTGCTCTGTCAAATCTGAACCTAAGCACATGGGCCACTGATATTTTTGTAAAATTTCTGAAATCTGATCATTAAATTTTAAAGATTCTGCCTCACTGAGCGCTTCATAACCAAAATGATTTTTTTTGATAATCAAAAGTTCAGCATAGCAAACTTCAACAATCAAACTTGCAATCATGATTGCATTTTTTACATGATTCATACCAACTCCTTATTTTTTCTACTATCCTACGCACGAAGCAATGGTCGAGTTAAGCAGGTAGCCCCGCCTTCAGCTTTGAGTGAAAGCTCATTGCCAACATAGGTATAAACTGTACACCCTGCAGCTTCAAGCATTGCTATGGTTTTTGTGTTATTCGCCAGCATCAAAACAACATTTGGTTTGATTGCCAAAATATTGGGTGCCATGGTTGCATATTCAGATTCATCAACCGGAAACAGTTCAATGCCATTTTTTTCAAGCAGTTCCAAAAAAGCAATAGGAAAATATTTTAAATAAACCACAGCTTTTTTATGATCTACAAAACTGATCAATGACTGCAAATGAAGACACGCTTGCTTTCCCTGATCATACGGCAAATCAAATTGAAGCACTTGAACTCCACATGGTTGCAAAGTTGCACGAATTTGATCAATTCCTTCTTGATTTGTTCGAAAACCTCGTCCAATTGCCAAAATGTTTTGAGTGATCCACAACATATCACCACCTTCAGCAGTGGCAGAACCTGAAAGTTCACACAAAATTGGAATATTTAAATTTTTTAATTTATGTTTTATAGCTGCAGATTCACCATGACGCAATGGTTTTCCCATCTGAAAAATAATTGCTCCAAAATCGGTCACCATTGCAGGATCATGCACAAAAATAGCATCCGCATGAAATGGTAATGATTCATCATGATAGACAACTTCAACACCTTCAAATTTTAAAATGTCCACGATTTTTTGATGCTCATCAAGCGCTTTTTGCAAATCTGGTTGCTCTGTGTAATGCCAAACTTCTGGATTTGCAGATCCAAATGTTGCATCAGGTTTTCGTACCAGCACTTTTTTTAAGTTGGTCACCATACTATGTCCGCCATATTCTTTTCCTTGCAAAATTTCATGCGCCAAAAAGAAAAAGGCCAATAACCAAACCTTAAATTTTTTGATATCCATCATCTATCCTTTTTTTATTAATTTATTTTTTTCACGGTATAAGCAATAGCAAAAATAGTACAACTATGTTACACTTTTTCAAAACTAAATCTTTAACAAAATATATAAAATTTATGAATTTAAAAATCGGTCTTGTCGGTCTTCCAAACGTTGGCAAATCAACATTATTTAACGCACTTACCAACTCATCAGTTCCTGCAGAAAATTATCCTTTTTGCACCATTGATCCACATGTTGCAATCACGCATGTGCCTGATGCTCGTATGCAAAAGCTCCAGGAAATTTACAACTCAAAAAAACAAATTCCTGCATCAGTTTCATTTGTCGACATTGCAGGCCTGGTCAAAGGTGCTGCACAAGGACAAGGACTTGGCAACCAATTTTTAAGCAATATTCGTGAAGTAGATTTAATTTTACATGTCCTGCGCTGCTTTGAAGATATCAATATCATCCGTGAACAAGGTGACATTAATCCAATTGATGATTATGAAACCATCATGAATGAACTGATGCTCAAAGACCTTGAAAGCATTCAAAAAAGACAAGAAAAAATTACCGCAATGCTTAAAAATCAAGGCACAGCACCACAAGAAAAAAAAGATTTGACTGATGAAGCAGAACTTTTAAAAAATATTGCACAAGCAATTGATAAACTTGATGCTCCAACAATTCGCAAATTAGTTACATCTGCAAAAGTTCCAACAGTTCCGTTAATTTCTGCAAAAAATTTTTTAGTGATTGCCAACGTGTCTGAAGCTGAACTTGAAAACCCTACTTCAAACAAACATGTACAAAAATTAATTGAAACTTTTGGCAAAGATCGCGTGATTCCTGTGTGTGTCAAAGTTGAGTCAGAACTTTCAAGCCTTGAAGGTGCTGAACGAATCGAAATGATGGAAATGTTGGGGATTAAAACTCCAACATTGCAAACAATTATTGCTCAAAGTTTTTACAACCTTGGACTTATCACATTTTTTACGTGCGGACCTCAAGAAATTCATGCATGGCCGATTGTCAAAAATACAACCATTCGCAACGCTGCAGGAGAAATTCACTCAGATTTGCAGCGTGGATTTATTTGTGCAGAAGTTTTTAATTATCAAGATGTTGTCAATACTCCTCTTTCAAAATTAAAAGATTTGGGTAAAGTACGAACTGAAGGTAAAGATTATTTGGTCCAAGATGGTGACATTGTACTCATTAAATTTAACGTCTAAAGCAACACTCAATCTTTAATATTATTTATTTAAAAAAAGGATTATGTATGGCAACAAATATTTTTGATTTCCTTCCTACCATTTCTGCAGTCATGATCATTAAATTTTTTATAGCAGCAATCATCATAATCGGTACCCGCATGCTTATTGCTCGAGTCACACCTGTTATTCATGATTTATGTAAAAAAAATAATCTCGATCAACACAACTGCCACATTTTAAGCAAAGTATTCAGCTACACATTCACGATTTTTGGTGTCACCATTGCATTGCAAAATCTTGGTGTCGAAGTATCTATGCTCATTGCTGCATTTGGTATCACCGGCATCGTTTTAAGCTATGGAATGAAAGATATTGTTGCAAATTTTATTGCAGGTATTTTGATCATGGGATACAAACATATCAAAATTGATGACTATGTAAAAATTAAAGATTGGGAAGGCCAAGTGATCGACATCAACTTGCGATACACAACATTGCGTCATCATGACATGCATGTTTTTATTCCAAACTTAGTTTTATACACTGAAACTGTCGGAATTATTCGAAAATAATGGCACAAAAATTAATTTTTAATATTTTAATTTTTTTCACACATGAAATTTATACCGTCAATCTTTCAGCAATATTTATAAAAAAATCAAAACATTTACAAAAAATTACTTTACCTCAATTAAAAAAGCTTCATAAAATTGAACAAAGAAAAAATATTCATGAGGTGCAATATCTTCTACCAGAAACTAAAATATGCACCGATCAAAAATTAATTTCAGCATTTTTAATTATGCAAAAAAAAATGCAACTCAATCGCATCATTCCATTATTTGAAAAACATTTTTTACCAAAATCTTATTGCGCTTGTTATTGTATCAATCCTTCTGCAATCGTTATATCAACCACAGAATTTCAAGAAGCGCTACCGACGGTAATTCATCATACACTACTTCATGAGCTACGACATTACCAACAAAATTTAGCAAAGATTAATGCAACTACAACCAATAGCAAAGTCATACAAAAATTAGAAGAAGATGCTGAAACTTTTGCAACACAAAATATGCCATGCTTTGTTTGCAGTTATTTACTCCAACAAAAATCGTTTCCAACGGCACATCCTTTAGGATATTTTTGCGAAGCTGATTATGCATCATATTTGCAAAAAAATTTAAAAAATAAATCACTTTGCAAAGCGCATCGCAATTTTAAACCATCAGATCTTAAAAATTTAAATCCAGAAATTGATTTTTATTGTGGACCACTGAAAGATCGAACTCCCAAAATAATTCAACCAATGTCGTTTATTTCAACATCAAAATTTTAAAAAAAATTCATTTTTTGCAATGCTTGACGCAATTTAAACATAGGCATTCCAACAATTGCAGAATAATTTCCACGGATTTCGGTAACAAATTGTTCTCCAAAACCTTGAATCGAAATTGCACCACTGACCATCAAATATGGAATTTTGCTCAAATAAAGATCAAGACAATCATCAGGAACTTGAACCGTGCACCATGCTTGATCATAATCCAATATTTGCTCAAGGGTATGCCACGTACCATTTTTAAATTCTTTTTTTTCTAAACAAAAAGCAGTACCTGTGCGTGTAGGATTTTTGTCAGAAATCATGCGCATAGCATCAGCACGATCGACAGGCTTGCCCATCAATTTCCCTTGATGATTTAACGTTAACGTATCTGCTGTCAACACAAATGCAATTTGTCCTTCATGACCAATTGGCAATGCAACATGCTTCATTTTTAAAAGAGCCAGATGCTGAACCACAACATCAATCGGTTGTGAAAGATCACACTGTGTTTCATCAGCGGTATGCGAAACTAATTCAAAAGGTATTTCTGCTTCGATTAATAATTTTTTGCGCCCTGCAGAACCTGAAGCAAGATATAAAATTGGTTTCATAAATTTTCCGAAATAAGAATTTTTATAAATTTCTGGATCCCAGACTACGATCTGGGATGACATGCATAAAAAAACCCGGACTTTTTAAGTTCCGGGTTTTTTGTATTAATCTCTGGTTGGAGCGGGAGGATTCGAACCTCCGCATGCCTGCACCAAAAACAGGTGCCTTACCACTTGGCCACGCTCCAACAGAATTTTTTAAGCAATAATTTCAACTGATTTTTTAAACTCTTCAACGATTGAATCTTCAACCAATTTGCGAGTTTCAGAATTTAACGGGTGAACAATGTCACGAAATCCGTCTTTTCTGCGACGTGATGGCATTGATACAAACAAGCCATTATCACCTTCTATAATTTTCAAATCTCTTACGATGAAACAATCATCAAAGACCATGGTCGCATATGCTTTCAATCTACCGCTGTCTTGTACTGGATAGACTTTAACTTCTGTAATCTTCATCTATCGTGTCCTTATGTTTTAATGTCTTTATCCAAATCATGCTACTCACATGGACAGGTTTCCTTTTTTATGATCCTCCTGTTGTTAAAAGCTTGATTACTACTCCAATGAAGCGCGTTACATTTTTTTAAATGTAACATGCGCGTAATTCTTCGAAGCCAACCTTACTA
>CAYOQO010000016.1:0-7527 GCA_964406135.1 uncultured Pseudomonadota bacterium
CCAATAAAAAATCAACGGCAAAGTGATGTAAGCCGAACGAGCAACTCAGGTCCTGGTAAAGATCCAAATGAGGATGATCATGAAAAGGTAAATAAAGAAAAAAGAATTAAAGAAAATGCGGATAAAAGAGCTCGGCATAATCGTTTTGGAAATTTTTATCGTGATCCTCAAACAAAATTATGGTGGTCAAAAGATATAGATCAGCACGGAGGTTCAATCTATAAGGTATTTAAGGAAGGGGCTAAAGGGTTCGAATGGTTATTTGATGCAGATGCTTTGGGGCAAAGAATTATTGATAAGCATAAAGGATCTGTTGGAAAATTTATTTCATATAAGGAGTTAATATTTTACTCATGAGTCATTACTCAATACAAAAATTAAGTGATTTTGATTTCATTTTGGATGATGAAATTATGCTGTTTGGAAATATTCATAGTGTTGATGAAGAAATTTATCATAACATGTGGATTATTGATATAGAGCAAAAATTTGGTAAAAATTTTATGTTAAAAGATTTAACAAAAATTATTGAAAATTTACTTCAAAATCGCTCAGAACAAATACAAAAAAAATATCCTGGTATCAAAGCTACATTTTATCTTTGGTATGATCCACAATCAGTGCAATTAAAATTCAATATTTTGTCAGGGCAAGAAATTCAGTTGCCATTTGGCTGTAAAATAAATGTGTTTAATAATTTTTTACCTATATTAAAAACTTTTTTAGATGATATTCATAGCGATTCGCATCCTCTTGATTGGAAAAATTTTACAATTCTTAATCCTGGCGATCCTGGTTGGGATGATGACGATGATGAAACATCAAATTGGATTCAGGATGTTTATGTTACAACATTGCCTTGTGCAAAGATGAATTGATTACTTTTTCTCTATTTGCAACTGCGCTTCCATTTCTTCTTGTTCTTTTAAAACATCAGCAATGGTTGAAGCGTAAATGTGAAAAAATTGATGTTATGTTGTATGTTAAATAAGCGAATTGAGAAAGTATGAATTTAAGTTAAACTTTTTATTGTAATTTGAAAAAATAAATATACCATTAAAAGCATAAAACTCAGAGTATTTTGAAGGTAAATAATTATAAGCAGTGTCCAAATTTTCAAAATTACCCTTCAAAGGAAGTTCATGATCTTTCAAAAAATTTTCAAAAAAATTTCTTTTTTTTCAGTTTTTTTATTTATGAGCGTAAGTGCATTTGATGGAGGTACTTTAGTTACAACATCAAGTGGCCGTTTAAAATCTATTCAAGAATTAAAGGTGGGAGATGAAGTTGTTTGTTATAACAGTAATCTTCAACCTGAAATAAACTTCATCAAAGGTCTATATGCTTTTAGCGTAGATTCAAAAATGAATATTACGACTGCTGATAATATCACGGTAACAACAAGCATGATGGAGCGTTTTTATCTACCAGTTGAAAATCAATGGGTATGTGCAAAAAATCTTAAAGAAGGCGATAATCTTTTAAATGAAAATTTAGAGCAAGTTGCCATAACTAATGTTGAACAGTTAGAAGGTAAAGACGTTATGTACCTTATCTCTGTTGATAATCAACATAACTTTTTAGCTTCTCGTGGCAAATATTTGGTTCATAATGGAGCTGTAGGCGCTACTATAGGCGTTTATGCAGGGGCAAGTGCAGTTCAGGGTGCTTATTGGGGATTTACAGCTGCATTAGGGGCGGTATCTGGTCCAGCAGCTCCAGTTGTTGTAGGTCTTTGGTGTTTTTGGACAGCAGCTCCTTTAGTTGTTGCTACAAATGTAGGTGCTGTGGCAGGTGGGTTGGCTCTTGGTGTTGCGACAGGTCCTGTATGAACAAAAGGATGTATTGATGTATAAATGGTATATGTTATATATTCTAGCAATGTTTGGAATTGCAATATCTTATTATTTGAAAAATTATGTTTTAAAAGATAAACAATGAATCAAAATATGCATACTTGGATTGCAACTTCATTAAGTGTATTAACAGTACAGGCTTTAATTGTTTGGCCTAAATTTAAAGAAGTTGAAACTGAACATGAATTCATTATTTTTTTTGTTCAATTTATTTCACCATTTGTATTTTTGAGCGTTTGGTATTGTTTTATTAGTTAGAAATAAATAAAACATTTCAATCTTTTTTATAAATCAATTTTAAAACGAAAAATAAATCATGTTAAAAAAATTAGCCCATATGTTGTTGGGTTTCAATCTTTTGACGTTAAAGCCAGTTATTGCCTTTGAGCCTTTATTTACAGGCATGGCTGTGTCATATGCTTCGTCAAAAGTAGTATTATCAGTAGTAACTTGCAGCTACTTGCTTACAAACAAAATTCAAAGTCAAAAAGAAGATGATTCTGAGAATGCAGAGTATTTGTTTTGGCGATGTCTTACAAAAAATAAGGTCAGTACTCACCTTAATGCTATTGGAATACCTGTAGAGTGTGACAGTGCTGAAAAAATATGCCGATTGTTGGCAGGTAACATTAAAACTGATGTAATAATTGCAGCTTTTAAAGCTGAAAAAGCGGCGGAGGCATTTAGGTCTAGGATGGGTAAAGCCAGTGCTGTAATTGTTGCAGGCCAATTAATGCGTCCTTATGTTGCTCCAACGGAAGAAGAAAATCTTCAAAAGAGTATTAAACGAAATTATGACATATATGTTCAATCCGAGAAAGAATTAATAATCTGCATGGACAGACATGCTTATCCTGATCGAACAATCGTTCCAAAAGTTTGTGAAGAAATAGCCTTAAAATATTATCTTCATGCAACAGGAAAAAATTATTATGAGGAACTTATGAAAAAAAATAACGCTGGATGAATTTTTAGTAATTACTTATCTATCAATAACATGATCGTAGGATAATTTTTTTCAATAAATAACAAAGGTTTAATCATGCAACAAAAGAAACTTTTTTTTTATAAATTTATAATAATTGCTGCTTCCCAGGTCTATTTTTCCAGCATAGCTATAGCTAGTCAAGAAGCCGGATCTAAAATAGCAGAAGTTGCTACTACGATAACAGGAAACACAGTGTTAAAAGCATTGCCTGCTTTGACATTGACTTATCAAGTGGGCGATCTTGGTTGGCAAACTGTAAAGTATTTTTTTCCAACAGAAGAAGAGAAGGTGCAAGCTCTTTGTACTACTGATCGGCTAGAATCAGTTCAAATGTTTGAAAAATTTGCAACTTGCCTTCTTGATAATCCAAAGGGTAGGTCCACTATTGGAGAGTTTGGAATACCAACAGTCTGTGAAATTTCAGCTCTACAATTAGTGAAAAAAGGAGCGGCGAAAGAAGTTAACGAAATGATCCATGTTTATAGATCAGAAATGATGAAACTCATTTTAAAAAAATAATAAGGAACAATATGACCTATAAGAAACATATATTTTTTTTAAGTCTATTTGCAATGCCATATACAATGGTTGGAAAAAATACTGTTAAAATCCAGATGCAAATAGATGGGCAAATAGAAGAACTTAAAGAGAAGATTTATCAAAAAGAGTTAGAAATTTTTAATCTTGGAAACATGATTGAAGAAAAAGATAAGCATTATTCTATGCTTAAATTAGAAATTCGAAAAAATATTGAAGCAATGATAGATGTACGATTAGAACAATTAAAAAAACAAAATAATGGTAAATCGTTATCGCAAGAAGATAAAGATAGAATTGATGCTGAAGTGCGAAAAAAGCTTAAAGAATTTGTTAAAAATTTTTTTGATGCTGTGAACGATGGTAAAAAAATAAAAGGAATACTTGAAGCAAATCCTTTTCAGCAAGATAAAGCAGATTATGGTTTTTTTAATTTCTATTTAATACGATCGATTTTTGATTATCAATTTATCTTGGGTCTTATTAATCAATATGAAAATTGCATTCAGGAACTTAGTAAATTAAAAAATGAATTAACTGAATTACAAAAACAATAGGAACTACTTTGAAAAATGTTAAAATAAGCATTTTTTATGCAATAGTGATTACGAGTACAGCAGAGAGTGTTTTTTGGAATCCGGCAGGTACAGAAGCTGTTAAAGAAGCAGCTAAAGTAGCAACTATAATTATAGATAAAACTGTGCCTATTTTGTCAGCAGAGTCAGCAAAGTTGACGGAAACGATTCTTGTTGTTTCTGAACGAACAGGCGTTTCTGTAGACAAGATGACTGTTGTTGTAGATAAACTTGGCACAGGAATGATTTATGTTGCAGCAGCAGGAGTGACTATTTATAGCATTAAGCTAGTGTGTAATGCGGGATGTACTGTTAAGTCATCTTTATGGCCAAGCGAAGAAGAAATTCAAGCAAAATTAGCTCAATGTATAGAAACAGAAAAACGTATTAAGCTGATAAGAGAAGAAATAAAAATGTTAGATGCTAAAGCAACGTTTGAACAGTGCCTTGATAAACACATAGAAAAGCCTGGATTTCCAGAGGCTTGTGAAAATGCAGCAAGGGCATATGCTAAATTTAATCGTTATAATGAAGTTAACAGTATAAAAGCGTTTTTTAATCAATCGAGATAATAATTATCTTAAAACAAGCAGTCTTTTTACTTTTTCTCTATTTGCAACCGTGCTTCCATTTCTTCTTGTTCTTTTAAAACATCAGCAATGGTTGAAGGGTAGATGTGGCGAATGCAAAATTGTGACATGTCATCAATGCTGCATCCTGGAATAGTTTTTAAATGATCATATTCTTTTTTAAGATCTGAATTTTCAAGACCTAAGCCTTTCCAATCAATTTCAGCATTAGTGATAAATTGTGGATGTTGAACGAATCCAGCTAATATCACAGATTCAATATTTTTTGGAGAAATATTTTTTAGTTTTTTTAATTTTTTATTGCATCCGCAAGGTTTTTGATATTGATCAAGAATAAGAGTTGCATTTTTTGTGAGATTTAAAGCTTTTTTTAATTTATTAAACGAATGTGAAAATTGATATCCAGCTATAATCATAACTTCATCATTTTTATTCATTTGAGATTTATTAATTAAAATAAAACAATCTTTATTAAAAGAATAAAAATTGAGAGTTATGTTGGTTATACCAGTGCATAAGCAAAAATGAATTATTTTAATTCCCAAAATTTGATTAGAAGCCTTCAATTTTTGAAAAATTGGTTTAAAGCTTGGAAAAAATGCAGTCATTGAGCAGAATCCTTTAGACTCAACCTGATTTAAAATTTTTTGTAATTTTTTTGATCCATAGGTCAAGGCTATTTGTCTTTCATAATCAATGGTAAGTAGTGTAAGTTTGTATTTTGCAGAATTTAATATTTTTATAAATTTTTTATGTGAAATTAATGTTTTTTCAATGAGTGGTAGATGTTTTACATTTAGTGGAGAACATAAATAAAGCAAACTTAGTACATTAATTGATTCAAAACTTTTAAAGAAAATATGATTTTCAATAAGAATGGATTCAATATTTTTTGTTTTTAGTTCTTTTGTTAATTGTTGTCGCTCAAGATGTTTCATTGTTTTTATATTTAGAATCAATTTTTGAGTATTTTTTATCAATCGCGAAAAATTATTTTGTTCTTTTGAAATAGATTGGAGTAATTTTTTATCTTTTATTAAATCTAAAAAAAGAGAGGTTCTTGTTTGACATTTCCAGTCACCTACAGAGCTATCAAAATTTTTCAGTTGTTTTTTTGTGAAAGCTTTTATTGCTTCTTTTATTATGATTATTTCTAAAAGATATATGTATAATTCATTAATCAATAAGTCTATTTTTAAAATAGAATGTTTTTTATCTGATAAAAAGGTAAAATTTTTAGCTAAAATTTTTGCATTATTCATTATATTTTTTATTCATAAAATATGATTTATTGATTTGGTTGGTATTTTAATATTATTTCTGTCGTTAAATAAATATCAAATGCTGGATCAAAATTGTGACTTCTTAGGTTGTATGCTTTAATAGGGGTTTTTATATTTTTAAATGTCAATTTTCCTAAATATTTTTTTTGTTTGTAAAATTTAATTAATAAATTATTTTGAGTTTTTATTTTTAGATCTTGTTTTATGACCGGAATAAAAGAAATTCCAGTTTCCCAATCAATAGTTGTTAAATTTTGTAAAAAAGAAGGAACAGCTTGATTTTCAATTAAAGAAAATGTTGAATATGATGATAAATTGCGTTGCTCGTAAGCATCGATGTATAAATCTTCAAGGGGAGGTTCTTTAGAGAATTTTATTATATGTTTAAAAATTTTTTTATCATTTGTAATAAATGGAAGAATTTTTAAATTAAATTTTTTATTTTCATTCAAATATTCAATTTCAAATTTTTTGATGATTTTAGGAGAAGTTGTATCTGCGGTATTAAAGTTAATCATTGATCCTGACCATTTTTGATTATTTGTTATGAAATTAACTGTGCAAGTTGTTATTGAATCTTTAGTATAAAAAAAATGTTTAAATAATTTTTTGTTTTCTTTGTTTGTAATTGTACAGATTAGTGAATTGTCATTGATTTCTTCTAGGCTTGCAAAAACTGTCAATGAATTTAAATTTTTTGGATTTGGAATTGTGAATAAAAATTTATTGTTATGTGGTATTTTATACAATTCAGAAAAATTAGTATTAGCTTTAGAAGAATTATTAGATTGATTTTGAATTTCAAAAAAGCAATTGATTATATTTGCATCTTGAGAATTTGCTATAATTTTATCTTCTGAATTTTGTGAACTATAAATTTGGTCAATGTCTTTATTTAATTTTATTGGCGTTTCAAATAGATCAGATCCTATAATCCATGGAGCATCAAATAATTTTTGTCCTGATTGTAGAATGGAAAATAAATCTATCACTACCCTGCATGCTTTGTTTTCATTAAAACATTCTAAGGCTTTGAAATATTCAAATGCGTTTGCAAAATTATTTTTATTGATCAATGTTGGGGTTAGGGTATGCAAATATGTTGTATAAATTAGCATCCAATAGGCTTGTAACATTGAAGGAGTTTTGGTTGAAGTTTCCCATAAAAATTGAGGTAGTATTAACATGGGAAAATTAAATTTTTCAGTGTTTTTAACATTTGAAGTTTCTAATGGATTGATGATTTGAACTGAAACCATTGAAGGTTGATTGATTAATGTTTTGTTAGCAGCATTGTTGAATGTTTCAAGGTCAACAGGGTTAATTTGCAATGTCATTAAAAAGGGTCCTGAAAATTCTGTGATATCAAGGGCTTGTACTCGTTTTCCAATATCAGTTGAAGAACTTAAATTTGAAAGAACTACATACTGATGATTTGGAATTGCTACATATCGAGACGCTGTTGGTTCTCCATTCATCAAAAATACATCAGGTTTATTTGGTGAAATTGGTTTTAAGTTTGCAAGTAATTCTGCCCCCGTCATAACTTTTATAGAAATAGTCCAATCATTGTTAGCGCCTGATTCTACAATTTCAAAATAGTTATTTGTTGTTGCAGTCGGTTGCAGCGTTCCCTTTGTTGCAGGTGTTTGAAGTGCTGCGGTGTGTAGATTAACTTCGTTTAAGCCAGGATTAAGT
>CAYOQO010000017.1:0-2306 GCA_964406135.1 uncultured Pseudomonadota bacterium
CTATTTTTCACAAAATTGTGCAGCAATTTTATAAACGAGGTGTTAAAGTGTACATTGAATCAGCAAATGAACGAATTATGAAAAAAATTAAAAAAATGAACATTGATCAGTTTATTCAAAATTCATAACTACAGGACATACCATGAAAAAAATTATGTACATTTTTATTTTGTTTTGCATAAGCACACTATACATTTACACATCCGATCTAAATAGCAACAGACATGTAGTATATGTTCAAAGCGTAACAGACCGTGGTTATGCAGAAAATGAAAGACCAAGTCTTCGTGATAATTTTAAAAAAATATATTGTAATTTCATCAGAAACTGTACAGGTCAAAATTTAGATTTACTTTATAATAATTCAACTATTAAATTTGAAATAGAAAGCCTTGTTTTACCTCGCTATAAAAAATTATTTTTACAAGAAACAGAAGGCAATAAATATTTCAGCTGTTCACTTGTTCAAAAATCTAATCCTCCGACTCCAGATGATTCAAAAGTTTCTTTCTTTGATTCTTTTGCAAATTCAACCTTGGCAATAAATAATCCAGATTATGGATGCGACAATGACACAACTTACGAAATTTCTAACATAATAGACCGATCTCATTTGACCATCCCAGAAAAATTACAAATTGCCCAAATTGTGCATTGTCTACAATCTGGCAAAATAACATTTCAAAGCCCAAATACACGAACAGTTGAAATATACAAAAATTTTTAATTTTACAGTTTTTTAAAATTGTCCAAAGCTTGTTGTCGAGAAATTTTTAAATCAACAATCGGTTTTGGATAATTTTTTTCAAGTACAACTTTTGCTTTTTTTAAAATTTCTAAAGGTGCCAACCATGGTTCATACAAATATTTATCAGGCATATTTTTTAGTTCTGGCACCCAATGCTTTACATACTCCCCATGTTTATCAAATTTTTTACCTTGCGTTGTTGGATTAAAAATTCGAAAATAGGGCGCTGCATCATAACCAAATCCTGCAACCCATTGCCAATTAAAACTATTGCTTGCCAAATCTGCATCAACCAGCAAATCCCAAAACCAAGCTTCACCTTCACGCCAATCAATGCGTAAATTTTTAATTAAAAATGATGCAACCACCATGCGCACTCGATTGTGCATATAACCTGTTTGCCAAAGTTCACGCATTCCAGCATCCACCAAAGGATATCCCGTCAACCCTTGCTGCCAAGATTCCAGATCAGATTTACTTGATCGCCAAATCAAGTGATCAAACTTTTTTTGTAAATTTTTATGTGTCACTGTTGGTGCATGAAACAAAACATTATAAGAAAATTCACGCCATACCAATTCTGTTAAAAAATGTTGCACATCAACGCGCGATGCATATTCATAACCCTGATCCTTCACCGCCCACCAAACTTGATGAGGTGAAATTTGACCAAACTGCAAATACGGTGACAATCGTGATGTTTGTTGCAAAACTGGAAAATCTCTTCCAGTTTTGTATCCAGATAATGTATTTTTTATAAAATCTTGAAGTAATTTGTGAGCTTGCTGTTCTGTGGGTTTCCAATGTTTTTCAAATCGCTGCACTGCATCATTTTTTTTTAACAGTCCTAGGCCATCAAGATTTTCAATTTTTACCATTTTTTCAAATTTTAAGGTTCTTGGTTTGGCCAAAATTTCTCGAGGCGCTTGAGCCTTTAAACATCCATTTTTATAAAATGCTGTAAAAACTTTGTATGCAGTTCCATCAGATTTGACAACATCTTGAGGTTCCCACAACAGTGACCCATTAAAACTTTGTGTATCAATTCCATCTGATAGTAATTCTTTTTTTATCTGTTGATCACGCTCGATAGCCCATGGTTGATAACATCGATTCCAATATACCGCTGTTGCTTGATATTTTTTGATCAACTGTTTTAAAATTTTTAAACTATCACCCTCTGCAATAATTAAATGACCTTTTAAATCATGCTTTAAAGATTGCAAACTTTCATGTAGCCACCAACGACTTGCATCACCTATGGCAAAATTTTTTGCACCATCTTGATCTAAAATAAAAACAGGAATAATTTTTCCAACTTTAATCGCTTCATGCAATGCTGGATTATCTGCTAATCGTAAATCTTGTCGAAACCAAACAATAATTTTTTGCTCATTCATACGTCACTCTTTTTTAGATATATTTTAAAAGACTTTTTTACCGCAACATTCAATCATCAAATCAGTAAATTCAAAGCAACTTAAACATAAAGTTTCAATTTTTCCTGTTTTAAGTGAAAAGTACCATACTTCGCCTCCCTCACGGGCAGCTTCGTATG
>CAYOQO010000018.1:0-2144 GCA_964406135.1 uncultured Pseudomonadota bacterium
AATAAAATAAATAGCAATAACATTTTTTTAATAAATTTCATAATATCCCCTTTTTAAATAAGATTATGAAATATATATAAAAACAGTAAAGGATGAATCAAGTGTTCAGGTTTTGATGTTTAGTTCCAAATGTACATAATCAGTATCGATAATTGTAAAAAAATGTCTTTCTGATAAGCTTTTAATGTGAAAAATTAGAAAGTTTTACGTAGTTTTTTGGGGGGATCAATTATGATTATTCGATCAGTTGTGCAGGTAATTTTTTGTGCAATTCTGATGCTATCAAATTTATCTTTCAGTTCTTGCAGTAACATCGACAAGCATGAGTTATCTCAAGATGACCAAAAACAATATTGTTTTAATGAGTTTGTAAAAAAATCGCCATTTGATCGTGCAAATTTAATTGATACTTTAGTTGCAAATCAGCAGTTTGACATACTCAAAACTGCTTTTCAAAAAAAAATTATTTATCCTGAGGATTGTACAGAGTCGTTACTTAAACATAAGCACTTTCAAGTGCTGTGTGAGTTTGTTTATGACGGAACTTGGAGTCGTATCCCTTATAATTTGATTAAAAATTTTATGAAATATGATTGTTGGAATATGATATATAAATTGTTACAGGATAATAAAATATCAAAGATAGATATTGTGAGAACGGCAATTATTGACGGGTATCCTGCATACGTTGAAAAAATATTGATTATGGGCTTGTCAGATCAAGAAGTTGATGAAATTGCAAGGTCGTTGCCTTTCAGTTTGGAATTATTCCAAGATCGGATTGAAGTGCCTAATTGTGAAGCTTTGTCGATATTTACACAAAAATTTCAAAATCATGCATGTATTAATGAGTTGTTTGTGCAGGTGTATGACAATACGTTTTGTGGCCATTTGTTACGTAGCATTAAGCCAAATTTTGTTCAAACAGAGTTGGTACGTTGTAAAAAATTGCTCACTCAGGATATAACGCTGAGTCAGGATCAAAAATCAGAGATTTTATCTTTGTATGGGCACATTATTTTTGAAGAAGATTATGTTCAAACTCCTTGTAAATTACCGATTGATCATATGCGAAAATTACAAGATTTACATTTAAATATTTGGCAAATGATGCAATATTTTCCGAATTGTTTATTTGATACAAAATCATTGTTGTCATCTGAACAATCAACGCTGACTCATTTTATGTTGATCAATTATCTTAATAAAGCAAAACATCGCGATCGTATATTTAAGTGGGACGGTACTCCAGAAGATATTTTATATAAAAATGGGATCTTTGATACACTGTTAAAACTTGAGTCTGATATGGCATTGCAGGGTTATACAACTTTTGTGCATGGTCGAAGTTGGTATCACAATTTGGTAGATGATTTGCGCAATGTCATTGATGCTGTACAAATAGGTAAAGATGAGTTGCCAATCAAGTCTGTTATGCCTTATCAATGGAATTTGAAAAAACAAACAGTATCTGATTTGTATGCTCAACGAAAAAAAATTGTACAAAATGGTTCAGAGTCAGAAGGTGATGGTGTTTGTTTAAATAGCTCTATTTTGTCAAACAATGATGAGCCTGGTAGCTACGCCCCGTTGTATTCTGCTGCATACTTTGCACGTAATCCTAAATCTTCTTTTGAAAATATTTTCTGTGAATCCAACATGTTAAAAATTTATTCTGATGAAGATTTTTTTAATGATTTGTGTTTAATGCATCAAAAATATCCCGATTTGATGGATGTTTTGTATCAAAGCCATAAAAATAGTAGTTCAGCAGGAGAATTGATTGTTGTTTCTATGAAAAATGAGCTGGTTAGCGACTTGACTTATATTGCTGGTTGGCAAGCAAAAAAACAATCTCAGGATTCAGCGATGATGCATTATAGTGAGCAATTGATGCAGGCCTATCAAGTTATGTATAATCGCATTGAAGGGGATTATTTTTATTTTGCAATGCCTGACATAGCTGGTGAACGAAAACGTGGTGACTATATTGTGCAGTCGATTCATGCTGCAGATTCAAAAAAATATGCTAAGTATTGCGCTAAATTGCAAGAATTGTTTGATGTGATGCGCAAGGATAGAGACGGACAAAAAAATAAAGGATGAATCAAGAGTTTTTCAAATTATTAAACTAAATCTGGGTA
>CAYOQO010000019.1:0-1954 GCA_964406135.1 uncultured Pseudomonadota bacterium
CAGGACCTGAGTTGCTCGTTCGGCTTACATCACTTTGCCGTTGATTTTTTATTGGCTGAGATTTCTTTTTCTTTTTCTCTTCGTTCTGTCTTTTTTCTTCTTCTTGCTTATGCCGTGCTTCTTCTGTACGATTTTGCTCTAATTTTTCCAATAAAAGGCGGTCTTCTTCTTCAATTTGCCATCGCGATTTACCTTGCAATCGCATTCTGCGTTGTATGTCATTTTCTTTTTCTTGCTCCCATTGCGCTGTTTTTTTAGCTATTCTAATATCTTTTTGTTGTTGGTCATACTGCTGTAACCCTACTACTGCAGTGGAAGCTACCGTATTAATTACATGATCTCGTTTTTCTTGATCATGAATTTTTCGAGCTTCAAAATCTTTTATCACCTGAGCTTTACTGTCTGATGGTACAAATGCAGTATTGTTTTTTGTAGTTTTTTTAATTGTGCTACTATCATTTTGAGCTGAAATATTGAAAGATGTTCGATTTTGAACAGGTTTTGATTTATTTTGAACAGCAGCTTGAGAAGAATTTGCAGCTTTTTGCTGCCCAGAATTACTCAACAATTTAGAACCATTTAAAGCAATAGAGGCCTGCACAGGACTAGAATTATTAAGCTTTGTATCTTTTTTTTGCTCTTGAGGATTTTTATAAGCTTTTTTTGTTGATTCTAAAGGCACTGATGGCCCAGAATCATTTCCACCAACTGTAGATCGAACAGCAGCAACAATAGGAACAGCTGCTCCCGCAATAAAACCACCTGCCAAAGGTATAGCAGCATGCGCTTTATGAATATTTGGAAGTGATACCATCCCTTGTTCTGTTACCAATATTTCATCTATTTTACGTTGAGCTGCAGGTGTAAAAACATATGATCGAATGCGACGTCCATGGGCACTCAATGTACCCTTCGCATCTAAAAATTTATCCGTCAAAGCTTTACGTAAAGTAAATTTTAATGCTCGAGCATATTCAATAATTGAATATAATTCCTCTACAGAAAACTGTTTTTTAGAATTTTGCTCTACAACAAATTGAGCTCTTTTTTGTTTTAATAACTCAACTTGCTCTGCAATTTGAGCTTTAGTTTTTTCTGAAAATTTTTCTTGGCAATTTGAATCATTCTGTGTGTGAGCATATGGCCTATTCGGCAGATCATTGACATTGCGCGGCAGATTTTCGCAAAAGCTTTGAGATGTAAAAATAACTGTAATAATAAATTGAACACTGAAAAGGATGGTGCTTTTCTTGACGTGCATAAGTTTCCTTGAAATGGTTTTGTTCTGAGCAACTGCTTATTGTTTTTCTTCAAGACACTCTGCTTATTATTTCAAGCAAGTGTATAATTTTTTCAAGCAATTTCAACAAAAAAATTATAATTATTTATTATATAAATAATTAATTGTTCTTAAGTTGTTAAAGTTGAAAAATATGTTTGCAAATCATTTCACTTTGCTATACCATGATCACAATTGATTTTTCAAAAATCAGTTCATCAAAAAAGGCCAGTTCGTTCTGAAAACATTTTATTTTTAATTGTTTATTTAAATCATGACAACAAAATCATGATTATGTTGTATACCATCATACAATGAAAGGAATTTTTAATATTTTTTAAATTGTTTTATAAAATACCATCTACCAACCAAACATAAAACTATCAAAACAAAAGACTTTAAAATTATGAAAAACATTCAAATAAGTATTCTTTGCATCATGATGATCACTACCACAATCTCATGTCTTGAAAATTCAGATGATCAAACCATAAAACAACAAGCAATTGATGATTTTGTTTTCAAATTTTTTACAGAAAAAAAATCCTTTTCAAAATTCGAAGATAAATTCATTATCACTTCTAAGCCATTAGTTTATTTCGAAAATTTTGATAATTCAGACAATCAACCGATTGAACAAGCTGTAAATATTGATTCTGATGATCAAAAAAATGA
>CAYOQO010000020.1:0-1507 GCA_964406135.1 uncultured Pseudomonadota bacterium
CTGATAACAAAAGACCAAGAACCAATAAATTTTTATTCATAAAATTTGAACCCCTATAAAAAAACAATTAATTTAACAAATATGATGTACGTGTACGAACTGCTGACGTTATCCCTAATCCTGCAATTTCAAATAAACCAATAGCTCCAATGACCATTCCAGGAATAATTGTAATCACAGCAATTCCCAATGCTTCCAACCCTGTGAAAATAGTATTGGCAAGAATCAACCCAACAACAACCAATGCCACACCAAAAGCCAAAATTCCACCAAAAATTTTGTACAACCGAGTCATTCTTTTAACAATTAAATTTTTTAGTGGTTTTTCATTTGTAGCACAGGCAATCAATGCCTTCTTTTTAATCAAATCATAGGTAATTTTGACATACCCTTGCTCAACTGCAAGATCTAATGCCGTTTTACCTTGCAGGTTCAATTCATTGATCGCAACCCCAGCTTTTACCAGTATTTTGACCATTTTACGATTACCTGTCAAAACTGCAGCGTGAAGTAAGCTTTGACCTTGTTCATTTTTCACTGACAAATTTGATTTAAAAGTTACCAAAGCTTTCACTGCCTTAGTATTGCCATGAGAAATTTCATAAAAAATATCCGATTGAAAAACTAGAGATTTTGCTTGAACGGCTGATCCTGCAAACAAAATTGAACATAAAAACAATGAAATTTTATTCATAATTTGAACCCCCTATAAAAGATTTAATCGACGAGAACGAATCATCAAAGTTGATGCTTGCAAAGGAATTGTTATTGAATAAAAGAATACTCCTGGCATAACCGTAGCAAACAATTGATAGATTACAGGAAATGGAATTGTTATCATCACCCATGGAACCATCCAAATAGGCGCCGTTAAAATAGCAAATGGTCCAATATACCAAAACAATCTCATAATTTTTTTAATATATTTTTTAATCATAAATTGAGCTTGGAGCAAATTTTGTTGCGTCGTAACTTTTCCACCATTTTTAACTAAATAATACATCATTTTGATATGATCAGATTCAACGGAAAGATCTAATGCCGTTTTACCTTGCAGGTTCAATTCATTGATCGCAACCCCAGCTTTTACCAGTATTTTGACCATTTTACGATTACCTGTCAAAACTGCAGCGTGAAGTAAGCTTTGACCTTGTTCATTTTTCACTGACAAATTTGATTTAAAAGTTACCAAAGCTTTCACTGCCTTAGTATTGCCATGAGAAATTTCATAAAAAATATCCGATTGAAAAACTAGAGATTTTGCTTGAACGGCTGATCCTGCAACCGCAAGGACCATGAAAAAAAACGATTTTGTGCGATTCATAAAAATGTAAACCCCTACATTAAGATTTTTAATGAATTACATTATTAAGAATAGCAAAATTGCAAATTTTGTAAAATTTAAGAAACCTTGCATGTTATCGGCATGAATCGAAAATAAGCAATTATTTGATCATCGTTTTTTTAATAAAAAACATCATCCAGGCGATACTGCAAAAATACAGTG